>CAJWWP010000027.1:0-24157 GCA_913048525.1 uncultured Chloroflexota bacterium | reverse complement strand
ATTTGTGTGCATGGTGGAGACGGGGGAGGGTCGAACTCCCCGTCCAGAAGACACCCCGATCGGAATATGCTACAGGTTTAGCCGATCTTAATATTCGAAAGGCCCAGCCCCGACCGGCTGACGCTTGGGCCCTACTAGCCGATTATCTTTAGCCAGTATTATCGGCGTCTGACTGGCTGTACCCCGTCTATTGGCGCCCTTTCATCCCCTTCGGGGATCGGACATGAAGGACGTAGCCGCTTAAGCGGCTAGTGCTAGCTCTTTATTGCCAGTTAACTTTTTTGCCCACTTTTTAACGAGGTAGAAGGCGCCCCGACCTGCAATTCCGCGGTGACATCCCCTGTCGAATCCATGCGTCCCCACGTAGTAATTTGCACCCTAATTTTATCACAGGGATCAACTCATACTTCAAACCAGAGTCAATTATTGAACGGAATATCTTCATGACATTTACAATAAAGTAAGGTCGTTATTATTTTTAAAGGGAGTACTAATGGTTAAATTAGCCGCAAATTTAAGTATGATGTTCAACGAATACGATTTCTTGGATAGGTTTAACGTTGCTCATAGAACTGGATTCAAAGGGGTCGAATATCTTTTTCCATACGACTATGAAAAAGATCACTTAGTGAATTTACTCTCTGAAAATGGCCTTTCTCAAGTTTTGCACAACCTCCCTGCGGGAGATTGGGATTCAGGTGATAGAGGAATAGCTTGTGATCCTGACAGGGTGGGGGAGTTTCAAGAGAGTGTGGGGATAGCCGTGGAATATGCGACTGCCTTGAGTTGTCCTCAGGTTAATTGTTTGGCTGGGCTAAAACCGGAGAATGTAAGTGTTGAAAGTGCGAGAGACACACTTATATCCAATTTAAAGTTTGCGTCGCCGATTCTAGAAAACGCCGGGGTCAAATTAATTATCGAAAGTATTAATACTATAGATATGCCTGGATTTTTCTTAACTCATACCAATCAGGCCAAGGAGATAATTCGGCATGTGAACTCTTCTAATTTATCCTTACAGCATGACCTTTATCATATGCAAATAATGGAAGGTGATCTCGCTAGAACCATCGAATCAAATCTATCTCTAATTAGTCATATGCAACTTGCTGACAATCCAGGAAGGCACGAACCTGGAACTGGAGAAATAAATTATCCATTCCTTTTTTCTTTTATTGACAAACTAGGTTACGACGGATGGATTGGATGTGAATATATTCCTGCAGGGAATACCGAGGCAGGCCTGAACTGGACCAAAAATTATTTGTAAAGACTTGAAACGTGGTTAGTTTGAACATTCATTACCACTAATGTGTATGTTTGTTCCGGGTGCTATACTCCGTCGCATAGCACCTGTGTAGCCTAAGAATACGCGTTGGAGGGCTTTTGCTTGTGGCGTATGGAATTGAGACCGAAATCAGAGGAAATACTCCTGAACAAAAGAAGGATGATGTTCTTTCGTTGATACAGGAATATGTGTTGTGGAACGCGATGGAGCTCGTACACTACGCCAACAATGTCAGGGCAAACCCTGACGGTACGAAAGTGGGGGGACATCAGGCCTCCAGCGCCTCAATTGTCACAATTATGACTTCCCTTTATTTTGACTACATGAAGGGTGGGGACAAAATATCGGTTAAGCCCCATGGTTCTCCCATTTATCATGCCATTCAATATTTGCTTGGTAATTTAGATCCCTCATATATGACTGAATTGAGGGCATTTCATGGACTTCAAGCCTATCCTAGTCGAAGCAAGGATCCGGACGGAGTTGAATTTAGTACTGGTTCTGTAGGACTTGGACCAGTCGCACCTAATTTTGCTTCCATTGTAAGTTCCTACAACCGATCACATGATTTTTCCAATTGTGAAAATAGGACTGAAGAAAACAGGTACATCTCCATCGTAGGGGATGCTGAACTAGATGAAGGTTCCATTTGGGAGGCTATTGCCGAACCCGAGATGGAACAGGCTAAGAACGTCTTATGGGTAGTCGACCTAAACAGGCAAAGCCTCGACCGCATAATTCCGGGTATTCGAGTTAAAGCATGGCGTGAAATGTTTGAGTCCAATGGTTGGAATGTAATTGAAGCCAAATACGGAAGCCTTTTGCAAGCTGCATTTGCTGAGCCTAATGGCGAAATTCTTCGAGATGCCATTGATGATATGACTAACCAGGTTTACCAACGTCTTTTGAGGGTTGAGAGCCCTGTTTTGAGGGAATCATTGCCCATTTACAGCAAGTATCCTGATGATATGAGGCGGTTGATTGGAACTATGGATGACAATCAGCTTGACGATCTTTTTCACAACTTAGGAGGTCACGATTTTCAAACGTTGAGAGAGGCGTTCAAAGAGTCTGATCACTCATCTGCCCCAAATGTAGTTTTTGCCTATACTTTAAAGGGATATAGGCTTCCTTCGGTGGGGGACCCACAAAATCACTCGGTGACTTTGAACGATGCACAGATGGAGGATTTAAGAGGTTCTCTCGACTTACCAACTGGGGAAATATGGCCTGTTCCTGATGACAAATCCGAGGCTGGGATTCTTGTAGAAAGTCGATCAAAACTTCTTGCTTCAAATACTATTGCCTCACCTTCACCAACAGAAAAGATCCCTTGGGATTTTGGAAGGAAGTATTTGGGGAATATGTCCACTCAGCAGATCTTTGGGCTAGTCCTGACGGATATGTCCCGCAGCCTAGGGGAGATATCTAAGCGAATCGTCACAGTCAGTCCCGATGTAGCTTCTTCTACAAACTTAGGTGGTTGGATAAACAGGGTGGGAGTTTGGAAGACCGGAGATTCTGAGGAGCTTCCTGGTGAGGACGTGATCAGGTCTTTACGATGGGAAGAATCAGAAGATGGTCAGCATATTGAATTAGGTATCTCAGAGAACAATCTTTTTATGATGTTGGGTCAGTTGGGTCTCTCTTACGAGCGTGACGGGGAGATGCTTTTCCCGATTGGTACTGTTTATGATCCTTTCGTCAGAAGAGGACTAGATGCTTTTGTATACAGTGTTTATTCAGGAGGGAAATTTATTGTAGTGGGTACACCATCTGGTCTGAGTCTTGCTCCTGAAGGAGGGGCTCATCAGTCAATGATGACTCCTTCCATCGGCACTGAGATGCCTGGACTGGATGCCTATGAACCTTGTTTTGGCCAAGAACTAGAGTGGATTATGCTATCGGCCATGCATCAAATTCGTAAAAGAGGTCGCTGCACCTATCTGCGCCTGACTAGTAAGCCTACTGATCAAACCCTTATGCCGAGCCCAAAAGACCCTGAAGAACTCGAAAGACTGAGGTTGCAGGTCTTAACTGGTGCTTATTGTTTGCGGGATAGTTCAATAAGTTATAAAGAAGCAGCTTCGGAAAGATCCATAGTTAACCTCATAGCCTGCGGCGCGATGGTGCCAGAGGCCATTGCTGCCGCAGACAAGTTGATTGAGGAAGGCGTGTATACAAACGTAATAAACATAACTGGCCCTGGACCTCTTTACCGTCACTATCGAGAGTCCAGCAAGCTCGCTGTTGAACAGGGTATTTCTCTGTCTGAAAATATTGCTCGCCTCATCCCAGGCGCATTGCCAGGTGCCCCGGTTGTTACGGTAGCCGACGCTCACCCACATTCTCTTGCTTGGCTGGGTTCTGCATTGGGCAGCAAAGCTATACAGCTTGGGGTTGATGAATGGGGACAGTCAGGAAATAGAGATGATCTATACAGGGAATATAGAACGGACTCAGAGTCAATAATTGCGGCTTGTATGACTGTTTTAGATTCCTGATATTACTCTTCCTTTATACCAAGCCATTTGAGGTTGATGTGCTAAACTCTGTGGCCTAGTCAGACATACATGAATGGAGCGTTTGCTATGACAAAAGTACTGGTTGTGCATGGTGCAGGAATTAACATGCGAGGTAAGTTTCAAGTAGAGATATTTGGAACAGCCACCATGGACGATTATAGTCACCAAATCAAGGAATATGCATCTGCTCTTGGCGTTGAAGTAGAGATATTTCATTCGAATATAGAGGGAGAAGTTATCAACAAATTCTACGAAGCCCATGAGAAAGGATTTGATGGAGCGGTCATAAATCCTGCTGGTTACTCCTCTGGGTATCCCGCTCTTGCAGCAGCAATAACGCAGGTTGCATTCCCGACAATAGAAGTACATATATCGAACCCAGCCGCCCGAGGCGGTAGTTCTGAAATTGCCCCGTCTTGTAAGGGTGTTATAACGGGTTTCGGGCTTTTCGGCTATAACATCGCCCTGAAGGGTATTTTGGACATGTCCAGCTAGCGTTTTCATTTTTCCTGTCTCCGATACAATCACATATATGCTAACCATGTTGCATATGGAGTTTTGTGGTCTCTCCAGAGAGACATAAGAAATCTCTATAGGCGACACTTGGAGGAGTTATGAAACTTGTCGGATTTCTTGTAATTATCCCTGCTATCACGTTTATGTTTGCATTCGCGGCCTGTGAAGGAGAGGTAACGTCGACTCTAAAAGATCAAGAGCAGGCCTCTTCACCTGTGATTGAAGAGGCTTCTAGTGGTTACAAAATCTATGATGAACCGCCTTCAATGGTTATTGATCATAGCAACGATTATTTTGCCGAATTTGATATGGAATCTGGCGGAAAATTTACGATAGATCTCTATGAGAAATTAGTTCCAGTTACTGTTAATAACTTCGTATTTTTAGCTCGAGAGGGCTTCTACGATGGAGTGACGTTTCATCGAGTAATACCAGGATTTATGGCTCAGGGCGGTGACCAAACTGGCAGTGGGTCAGGAAATGCAGGTTACTATTTCGATAACGAATTTCACCCTGATGCTCTACATGATGGGCCAGGGGTGATTTCAATGGCTAATAGGGGAGTGATTGACGGTAAAGGAACGAACGGCACCCAGTTCTTTATAACGTATACAGAAACACACAATCTTGATGGGTATCAGACTAACGGAAGTCTGAAGAATTGTGCGATGCCTATGACCTCCTGTCATGCCGTTTTTGGCAAAGTTAGCAGCGGTATGGACATTGTTAGGTCTATTTCACCGCGAGACCCGTCTTCTCCTGGTCCCCAGGGGGATGTCATTAGGTCGGTAACAATAATAGAGAAATAGATTTGAATGATTTTATGGATAGGGGTTCTCTATTGTGGACGAGCCCCTATCCATAAAATTGATTAGTCATCGCCGAATCCGTGCTCGGCTATGGTTGTGTCATTGCCAGTGAGAAAGTTGAACAATCGGCCGTGTGACCCTATCCAAGAACTATTTGTTAGGGTTATCTCTCCAACAACTGGTTTGTTATTTACTCGCACAGTCGGCGATACTCTGAAGGTTTCAATATCGACTTTGTCGTTTCGGAACTTGAACGTTATCCCATCTAATTCGGTAATATTTGTTTCTTTTCCTTTGACCATGCTTGGAAATATTAATTTGTTGAAAAATGACCGCTCAAGTTTTTCAAAATTAACGAGTACAGAACCGTCCTCATTGTCGATAAATCCGAACGGTCGAGTCTGAGCGCGATGATATATAAATCCAGCTATCACCAGTGCTATCAATGCTATCGGTATCCCGATCAAACCTATAGCAGGTCCAGCATTCGACTGAGTAACAGACGCAATTTCTGGGACCACTTCGACTACTGTTGCACTGTAAGCAACTGGCTCTGGCACCGGCTCTAGCACTGGCTCTAGCACTGGCTTGGATAAGCTTATCGCTGTGAGGGCTATTGATTGTGATACCTGCTGGCGAGCTTGCCCCGCGTACTCTAAATTCAGGTTAAGAGCTAAGGTCGTTATACCTTCCTTAGTTGGAGTGAAGATGACGTCGTACATCCAAGCCCGTCCATCTGAAGTTCCTTCCCGCGGGATGATGTCTAACTGGCCTGAGTCTTCGCCTTCACCAAAGCTAGCTCTTATCGAAGAAGGGTCCACCGCGAAAGATTGCCCGGCAACGTTTACAAATATAGTTGCTATGTTTGATCTGCGCTCCAGGTACATTCTATCCGTGTTCAATTTTGTGACTTCCATTTGCGGGAAGGCTTGTGCCCGGAAACTGAGTTGTTCAATTACGGTACTGGGCGATTCATCCCATCCGAGTTCCACGCTGACACCATAGTCACCTTCACTTTCTGGATTGGCTATGGTGGTGGAATAGTAGTTATCTCCCGCAATAGCATCACCATACTCTCCATCATCATTGAGGTTGTAAGAGACGCTGTGCCCGTCAGGGGCTGTGACGGTCGCTCTTACCAGGGAATTTTCTCCTGGTGATACCATCAGCGATTCTTCTGTCACGTATGTGATGAGATTTAATGGTTCCCCGGTAGGAATAACGTCATTAATTCCGAGGTTTAGTCTGAATTTATTTGATGATATATGCCAAGAAGAAACATCTCCTTCCATTCCCTTCACATCGATGGTCCAAATACCGGATGTGGGATCTTTAATTTGCCATATCACTGTGTGCGGGGTTTCAACAACGTTTAACGATGCTTTGTCACTTGCTGCCAGTTCCTGTCCCTGAGGACTGTTGAGTTTTAGCGAACCGTGCTGATCTTCCTTGAACAATATAATAGTCGCATTTTTTGTTCCGGGAGCTATTTTGATTGTTGAGGTCAATATCTCATCCCTGGCTAGTGTGGCCTGACCGGATAAGGTTAGCGCGCCGAGGGAATCTCTAGTCATTATTCTGTTTGTTATATTCTGAAGAGCATCATCAATAGTTAGTTCATATCTCATAGAACCAGTTTTCGTGGCTATTCTGTCGAGTATGTAAATTATGCTTGGGTCTGCATTCGTTGGGGTGATGCCAGTGATTGTCCATCCGTTCGTGGTAAACATTTCCGCGATCGGATCTAGGCGTCTCGCTGTGTACTCGGGATCTGTGGGGACCTCTCTTTGTCCAAGGAGGTAGAGTGTCGACCCTGCGGGTGCGGATTCCTTGCCCATTATGTTATAAGCCTGAGACATTACCTCAGGTAAGTTAATGACATTCTCAGAGGCATAATCATTTATTTTTTCTGCAAAAAGAGACCTGTAGTCAATAAAGTTTCTAGATCCTGCCTCGAAAGGTCCTAGAAATAGCTCTGGGTCATCCATAGTGGAAAAATAGAAGTTTTCACCCGGTTGGAGGGTTGATAAAATGCCAGTTAAAGACTCGAATATGGCAGCATCGTTGCCGTTGCTGATAGAGTCTATGTCTACTGACATTATTACAATACGGCCTTTGGAAAAACCGTTTTCCTCGCTAGCGTAAACGATGCTGCCACCCACCGTGATCGTTAGCAAAAAAATCGAAAGTATTACTGCCCGGATCGATAGTTTCATGTAAGGCCTCCCCTAATATAAAGAAACTAGTGATCGGCTGTTAACAGGTCAATTAGATTAAGGTTCACTTTTTGAACAAAAAAGAAATATTTGCTATTAGGGATATGAAAAAATTTAAGAGGACTTGCCTTTACGCTTCAATTTTTATATTGGGTTTGATGCTATTTTTTACTGGATGTGAAGAAAATTTGGTAGAAAAGGATTTTTCCGTCGTACATGGTTTGGTTGCAGAAGTGTCTGCACGTAGTTTGACCGAAACTAGATGGTTTTCTTTGGAAACTGATGAGGGTCCTACAATTAAAGTGATTGTAGAAACGGGCTTGGGCAAATTTACCCCTTCACATCTTCGGTCTCACATGATTACAGGACAACAGGTTGAAGTAATCTTTGTTGGAGAGGAAACCGCTAGTAATGTCATTGTTGCTGTATCAGTAAGAGACTATCAAGGAAATTGAGATGAGTTTTTGTTAACCTCTCAATAAATGCTCACGCTCTCTCATTTTTGCGTCGGTATTTCAGAATCAAGATAATAGGCACCACGACCAAAATCCCAAAAATAAAGAGAAAAAAATACCCGGCTGAAGTACCGGAAACTATGCTATCTCCACTCACATTGACAGTGAAAAAAACGCTTGATTCGTGGCCCGGCAGAGTTTGTATTTTTACCTCTGCTTCCCAATCTCCTTCCCTATAAAAGGTAAGGTTTGCATCATACATCGTTGTAGATGAAGGGGAGTTGACAGCCCGTGACTCGAATGCCTCATCTCTGTTTCTGACAATTAGAGTAATGATAGCTTCTTCAATCGGATTACCAGTGTTGACGCTAGTGGGTTCAATTGTGAAATGAGCGTGTCCAACCATAGGTTGATGTGGAAGTACGCTTACTTTGATCTGATAATCATCCACTTTACCTACAAAGATTTCTTTCATGTCACCGTGGGCTGATGCTCGATCAGTTTGTGTAAAGCATAGAACAAGGACCATAACTATCAGTGTGGAGGCATTAAATACGTGTCGCATCATTGAAATCGGCCACTCCAGGGTTTGTGGTGGGCCCGGTAGGGATCGAACCTACGACCTATCGGTTATGAGCCGACTGCTCTAACCACTGAGCTACGGGCCCGGAATTAAAATTACTTAAGGTATTCAAAATCTGTTTTTGCATTATTGGGCACACTTTTAATCATGCGATGCCAAAGTTTGCATTTTATATGAACTAATTAATTGTCTGGTACTGTCATGCACTAGTCAAGAAATCGTAATAGTTTCAGTGGTTGTATTCGTTTTATATTTGTATTGAGACTATGATTTTCATAGTTGGTGGTCGTTAAAGCCTGATTGTTTGTTGATGATTTCTAACAGGTGGGATAGAAATTTTTACGACAATATTGGACTAGCCTGCCTTACCTCATCGAAGGTTTGATAATAAAAACAAAATCCAAGTGATATGTTAATTATGGTAGATGAAAAATATTGCGAAAAATGTGGAATAAGTCTCCAGAATTCGTCTAAAATTTTTGATCCTGACTCAATCTTTTGTCTACTGGATCAAGTTTGGACTTGTAGAAAACATGCTTTTGAGTATTTAGGGGAGATTGAAAATAGGTTATTTTATTCTACCAACAGGGCTACCTCGATCACAGAACAAAGAATGCTTGACGATATTCAAGTTCTAAAAATGAGATATAAGGGAAAATAGTTAGATAGATTAACCCAAGGGTGGACCTGTGAATGTAACTCCGTATTTGTGACCAATCTTTAGGGCGCGTTCTGCCATCATTTCAGCGTCTACCTCGTCATCTCCAACAACCTCAAAGAAGAAATCTTCAAACCCAGCAGGAGAAATTATGACGAGTAGTTTTACAGGATTTTCGTCAGACCGAAAAAATGTGTGGAGCGTACCTCTTGGTACCAACACAAAAGATCCCGGTTTGGCTTCGATAATATTTTCCCCTAAGAGGACTTTCAGATTACCCTCTATTACATAAAATGCCTCCTCCTCATTTTCATGAGTATGTTGACCCGGTCCCCCTCCGTAAAGGGTGGACTCAAAAATAGCGTAATGCCCATCTGTATCGGCACTTATTGCTTTAAATGTAAATGGATGATCCACAGCGTTTAGTTTCTTTCCTTCGCCCGGCCCCAGAATCACCTCTTTAATATCGAAAGACATCTCTACCTCGACTAGTTAAGATTATTTGGTTTCTTGGTAACTAAACATCCTCTCACTTCGTTGATTAACGATTTTCTGTCCTGACTGTAAACTCATATAGTTTCTGCAAACACAGTGTCTATATCATGCTCTGCTAACATATCCGATGATTAACATAATAAACGAAAATTTGTGTTTGGTTGGAGGTTTAAGAATGGGAAGATTGGAAGGAAAAGTTGCATTGATATCCGGGGCGGCAAGAGGACAGGGAGCGGATGAAGCTCGTCTGTTTGCCGAAGAGGGCGCATCTGTTGTACTTGGTGACATTATCGATGAACAGGGACAACAAGTTGCAGCAGATATCGGAGAGTCAGGAGGAAACGCCACTTATGTTCATCTAGATGTGACCAACGAGTCTGATTGGCAAAATGCAGCCTCCACAGCCGTTAACCAATATGGGAAACTCGATGTACTGGTTAATAACGCTGGAATACTGATCATGAAGGGACTGGAAGAGACAGAAAATTCAGATTGGGATGCCATACAGGATGTGAACTCCCGTGGTGTGTTTCTCGGGGCGAAAACCGTAGTTCCGGCGATGAGAGATGCAGGTGGAGGTTCGATAGTCAACATATCTTCAATTGCGGGGCTTATAGGTTCTAAATATACAGCCTACGGCGCCAGCAAAGGCCTTGTGAGGATATTATCGAAATCAATAGCTGTAGAGTATGGTCCTGAGCAGATACGCTGCAATTCCGTTCATCCAGGAATCATTGAGACTGACATGGTGGACGGATTGATTGGTACCGGTGAAGGTCGCCAGGCGATGATTGACAGGACCCCTCTCGGGATAATAGCGAATGCTAGAGACGTCTCACTCGGAGTACTCTACCTTGCATCAGACGAATCCCGTTATGTCACCGGGTCAGAACTTGTTATAGACGGCGGTATTACAGTCCGTAGATGAACTATTTGAGGCTAACGTTTTTGTCTGAGCCTACCAAGCGGCAAAGTATATTTTTTTTGCCGTTATGCATGTGTGTTGGCTTTCTGATTTTGATTTCATGCGATGTTTTAAAAGAGGAGCCATTAGATTACACCTACGATTTAACCATCCAAACTCAAGCACCCACTTACACACCATTACCCACTTACACACCATTACCCACTTACACACCATTACCTGAGCCCACGGCTAATCCCTTACAAACATCTACTCCGATTTATCCGACAGTTGTCCCATCATTCTCTACAGTTACTCCACCAAGTAATTACGCAACGAGGGTACCCCGGGCAGGTTCTTACAGTGACGAGAAATTCTATGAAAACGTTCAGGTTGATGTGGAAGGGAAATTCTTACCCGTTATGGGTGATCGATTTGATCCGGCCGTCGGGATTGTAGCTCCTTTAATAAGGGGCGTTGACTTGGCTGGTAATCCAATAGCAATTGATGGAGCTGGTGAAACCACCTTTGTAATAGTGTTAGCACATTGGTGTCCCCACTGCCGAAATGAGGTAAGAGAGCTCGCTTCTTATTTTATGGAAAACCCCTTACCCGAAGGTATAAGAGTTGTAAGTCTTGCTACATCGATAAACCCCGCTCGAGCCAATTATCCTCCTCACAAGTGGTTGGAGAATGAAGGGTGGGATATTCCTGTGATTGTCGACAACTCGGATAGTGACATTGCCCGCGCAATGGGAGTAAGCTCATTTCCATTCTTTGTAGTGATAGATTCCAAAGGATATGTGAGTCTCCGAATAGCGGGACGTCTCGGGATAGAGGCGCTTGAGCGACTCTTTGAGTTAATTACTACTAAATCTTACTAGCTCAATTCTGAAACAAGCACCACAGGTTGGGAAAATAATAATGCCAGTATCTAACAAGATAAAAAACTTTATGGAACAAGGTTCTTGGATTCGGAAGATGTTTGAGGAAGGGATTTCTCTGAAAAGGCAATATGGGGAAGAGAATGTTTTTGATTTGTCCTTGGGAAATCCCGTGATAGACCCACCGGACGAATTTTTTGCAAAGTTGAAGGCTATTGCTGATAATCCCACTAGTGGAATGCACCGTTACATGCCAAACGCTGGATTACCTGAAACACGAGAGGCTGTAGCCCGTCAGCTCACTGATGAAGCGGGGATACCTTTTACTCTCAATGAAATCATTATGACATGTGGTGCGGGTGGTGCTTTGAACGTGGTCATGAAAACTCTTATTGACCCCGGTGACGAATTTGTCATATTCGCTCCGTTTTTTGTCGAATACCATTTTTATGCAGACAATCATGGAGGATCCTGTAAAGTAGTTCCTCCTGACCGAGACTTCTTGCCAGATCTAGAGGCTTTCAGAGATTCGGTTACACCTAAGACGAAGGGTGTGCTTATCAATTCCCCTAATAATCCTACAGGGGTTTTGTATTCCTCTGATGTTTTATCAAACCTGTGTGAAGTAATTCGCGAAAAAGAAGAAGAATACGGAACGCAGATATATTTGGTCAGTGACGAACCTTACCGGCGGCTCATTTTTGACGACCTAGAGTACCCTCATATTTTTGATCATCATGTGCGTAGTATCGTGGCAACTTCCCACTCTAAGGATTTGGCACTACCTGGGGAACGTATCGGGTATATTGCGATACATCCTGAATGTCCCGACAAACAGGAAATTATTGATGGGATGGTTTTTTGTAATAGGACGTTAGGGTTTGTAAACGCACCAGCACTGGCGCAACATTTGGTTGCCTCCTTGCAGTCAGTAACGGTCGATGTTTCCCTATATGAGCGCAAGAGGAATTTTTTGTATGCGGAACTGACTGGCATGGGGTATTCCGTAGTGAGGCCCCAGGGCGCGTTTTATATGTTTCCTAAATCACCGATAGAAGATGATGTTGAATTTGTGGATAAACTTAAAGAGGAAAGGGTTTTGGCCGTACCGGGCACAGGGTTTGGACTACCAGGATATTTTAGACTTTCCTATTGTCTTAATGACGAAACTATAGAGGGAGCACTTCCCGGTCTCTCGAGGGCTATATCTCACTACAGTTGATTTAGTATTCAATCTGCGTCTAATTTGGTTGTTCGTCCTTAAGCCCCGAACCTGTAATTGGTACGAGTATTCTGCTGGTTTTATCTATGTCACCAGATTTGATAAGTTTCTCTACTCCCGCAAGTGCTGTTGCTGAGGTTGGTTCAGCATAAATACCTTCGTCGGAAGCAAGAATTTTCTGCCATGAAATAAGCTCTTTTTCTGAGACCGTCACGCAGGACCCATTTGATTTATTTAGAACTTCAATGACTTGATCTCGCCTAGGAGGAGACCCGACAGCTGTGCCTCCAGACTTAGTTTCACTAACCATAGTAATATCCCACGCCTCGCCTGTCGCCGCAGAATATATAGGTTTCACAGCTTCTGTTTGCACAAAATGAACACGTGGCATTCTTGATATTCGGTTAGATTTCTTTAGCTCACACAACCCCTTCCACATCCCGAGATAAAGTGATCCGTTTCCTACAGGAATAACTATATCGCCGGGGATGTCATCTCCAAATTCTCTGAAAACCTCATGTGCAAAAATTTTGGTGCCCTCAATGAAAAATGGGCTGAGGTTGTGAGAGGAATATGCTAATTGGTTATTGCGGACAAAATTTTTTGCAGCTTCTGTGGTAGCGTCTCTGGTTCCTGGTATTTTGTGAATGATGGCACCATACACTTGGACTTGGCTAATTTTTGGTGCTGGGGCAGATGCAGGCACAAAAATATGGGCCGTTATATTAGACATTGCTGCATAGGCAGACAATGACGCGCCGGCGTTGCCAGAAGAATCTTCTACTAATTCTCTAATTCCCATTGCTTTTAGGGCAGAGATCATTATTGACGTTCCTCGGTCTTTAAACGAACCAGTGGGATTCATATATTCCTGTTTCACATATATGTCTGCCCCTATCCGATTTCTCACGTTGTTCAATTGAACTATAGGAGTGTTTCCCTCACCAAGAGTGATTAGGTCTTTCTGATGATTAAGTGGGAGAGGAATTGTGTGGCCTGACCAACCAGTGGGGTGTAAATTGGGATTGGGTGGTGCTATGTAAGTAATGTCTAGTGGGGACTTACATTTTTCACATTCAAGTAGTGTTGGACTCGGTTCAGAATACCAGCCACATGACGAACATTGAAATCTGTGATTAGTCATTGCAGTCATTTCCAGTCCTGGTCTAAATGAGCTTCAATAAAATCTCGATTTAAGTCGACTCCGAGACCAGGTTTGTTGGGTAATTGTAGTCGACCTTCAACTATTTTGAGTGGCTCATCAATCATCTTATTTAAAACATCGAGACTTGCGTGATTCATTTCTAGTTTGTAGAAGTTGGGGACTGTCATCATGGTGTGCGCGCCAGCTAGTATGTTGATAGGACCACTGGCGTCATGGGGACTGACAGGGACATAAAATGACTCTGCTAGTGCAGCAATTTTGTAAAATTCCGTGATGCCTCCAGTCCACAGTATGTCCGGCATGAGATATTCGGCCAGCCTGTCTTTTAGGATTGGAACGAAATCCCATCGGGTATATAGCCTCTCTCCTACACATAAAGGAACTCCAACAGATTCTTTTACATGCCTGAGTGCCTCATTACTATTAGGTTGAACCGGTTCCTCAAACCAACCTATGTTGAAGGGTTCCAGAAGTCGGGCCATTGCTATAGCCGTTGGAACATCAAAATTACCGTGGCAATCAATCAATATATCTATATTTGGACCAACTTCCTGCCGGATGGCAGCTATTGTATCCACAGCCAGAGAGGCTCCCTCTGGAGATATTTTCCCTTGTTTGTAGCGTCTATGGTGTTGTCTCATTTCTGGCATGAAAGGATCTGTCTTGAGGGTTTTGAAGCCGTTTGAGACAACTTCGTGGGCTTGTCTTGCGGCTCTTTCTGGATCTCCAGGGGCTACGTGAGTGTACATTTCTATATCGTCCCAAACAGGGCCTCCCCCAAGGATTTCGTATATAGGTTTTCCTGCGGCTTTTCCTTTAATGTCCCACAGGGCAATGTCAATTCCACTCAGCATTGTAGTCACAAATCCTCCAAATCCCCCTCCACCAGTGAACCGTCGATATAGTTTGTGCCATATGCGATCCACATGTTCAGGGTTTTCTCCAATGAGAGACTCACGGAAATCTTGTTCTAAAGTGGAATCTTTAAGAAATCGCAACATATTCCCGACAATGATGCTTCCTCCCCCTCCAGAGCTGGTTGCTTCCCCAATTCCATGAATTCCTTCATCGGTATCTATCTGGACAAAAACGAAGCTCCGCCCATTCTTTTCCGGAGCTGTAACCCATACTTTTAAATCTGTTATTTTCATCTGAGAGTCCTGTATTTATTTTTTATATCCTCACTGCTCCAAACCCTACTTAAATATATATGTGTTTCTTTTTTGGCGCTGGTATTTATATGTTTTGTCCGTTTGGGCTGAGAAATGAAAAGCGAAGATTCTAACAAAGCACAAGCAGCATTTTATCTGATAAAATTTTCAGGATGTCTAGTTCAATAAATCCACTTCATGACAATGACTCTGGTAAGTCTCCCTCTGGTTCTATAAGAACAAAAAATAATGGGGAAATTTTTTATGGTTGGTGGCTCGTTGGTGTGGGAGTGGTTCTCTTATCGCTGATGTCGCTAGGAGTCTTCAGGGGCATGAGTGTGATGACGGTCGTTCTTCAGAGAGAATTTGGCTGGACAAGGACTCAGATCTCTTTAAGTTCCCTGTTCAACAGGGTAGAAGGTGCCGCACTTGGACCGATAGAAGGGTATTTGATTGACAGGATCGGAGCCCGCAAAATGGTGCTTGTCGGGTTTTCACTGATGGCTGTGGGATTTGTACTTTTTTCTCTTGTTCAGAACATCTGGCAGTTTTACGCGGTATTTCTGCTGATCACTCTGGGATCTGGTATCGGAGGATGGCTGGCAGTCATAGCAATTCTGAATAACTGGTTTGATAAGCAAAGAACTATGGCGCTGGCTTGTGCTATGTCTGGCATCATTTTGGCTGGGTTTTTTATATACCCATACACGAAAGCTTTGGAGGCTAGCTTTAGAGGGACAGTTTTTTGCCTGGGACTTATCATTTTTATCGTAGCCCTTCCATCTGTCAAAATACTTAGAAATAAGCCTGAAGATATGGGACTTATGCCGGATGGAGATCATAGTGAACTAATTCCTATGGTGCTAGCCAAACACGTCGGGGTATTTTTAGGGGCTTTCTGTTTGGTTCAAGTGCCGATTGAAGCGTTACTGTTCTTTAGGGATCAATCTCCGGGATTGTTAGTATTTGTCGCTGAAGGATTACTTGGTGCGTCACTCTTCTTTAGGGATCAATCTCCCTCATTATTAGTATTTGTCGCTGAGGGACTATTAGGATCTGTTGCTGGGAGCGTCTCAGTTATCTATTACAAACGCATTCGAAGGAGACTGGCGCTGGTGGGGTCTTCTGCCAGTCAAGAGGTGACTGATAGCCCTCCTATACCTACAGAAGAGACACTTACCCATACACAGGATGCTGACATACTTGAGGTTGAAAAGGAACAGGAATTTACTGTTACTGAGGCGTTAAAAACTCCTGTTTTTTGGATTCTTACCTTCGCCCATCTTTCATCTACTATCTCTCTAGCAACTCTCTCAATACATCTGGCTCCTCGTCTCACCGATATGGGCCTGAGTCTCAGCACCGCTAGTAAAATCGAACTATTGCAATCCCTTGTTGCTCTTCCTATCCTTTTCTTTGCTGGCTGGCTGGGAGACCAGATCTCAAAAAAATATCTGGTGACGATATTTTTACTTCTTCAGGGGATATCCACACTTGTATTAGCTTTAGGAAACACACTACCTATGGCAATTTTGTTTGCGGTACTTTATGGCGTTGCTTTTGGGGGGAGGATTCCATTGATGACCTCTATCAGAGGTGAATATTTTGGTAGGAAAGCATTTGCCTCAATTATGGGATGGTCCATGCTACCAAATGGGATAGTAATGGCAGTTGCCCCCGTATGGGCCGGCTGGGTGTTTGACAACTATGGACAGTACACTGTTCCATTTTTGGTCTTCGCCATTATTAACATAGTTGGAGCTTTTGTTATGCTTTTTGCCAGAAAACCCAAGCTCGTTAAAACTCCACTTCTACATAACTAATCTATTGCCCTTACCTCAACAGGTTACGGGTCAAAGGTGAGGGCAGATAATAGGTAATATTCCCCCCATAGATTTGGGCATTTCAACAAAGTAAATTATGCCAGCGCCCAAGTAATTCTCTTGATATTAGAAGTCCTTAATGACTCATATACTCACAATGAGAATTGACTTACTATTTAACGATGGCAATAGCTCTTGAGAGGCGTAGATGATTTGGTACAAAGACTGGGTTTTTTATCTTATGTTCGGATGTGTGTTTATTTTTGATCAACTAAGCAAAGAATTGATCAAATTGTGGATGCCACTCGGGGATAGTTGGCCTTCAACAGGCTTTTTACGAATAGTTCATGGCACCAATACTGGATCTGCATTCGGTTTATTTGCCGGTTTTACTAATTTATTGATTTTTGCCTCTATCATTGGAATTGTTGCAGTTCTATATTATTTCTACAGGCAGGGTAACGATGCTATAGCTCTTCGCATCGCGTTGGGGCTCATTGTAGGAGGGGCTGCAGGCAACCTTTTTGATCGTGTTTGGTCTGGTGAGGTAGTGGACTTCATTAGTGTTGGCTGGTGGCCTTCATTTAATATAGCGGATTCAGCTATTTCTATCGGTATGTTTCTTTTGATATTTACGATGATATTTGGTGAGAGGCTTGGTTGGACTGAACAACCCTAGAGAATGTGATGCATTGTGAAACACTCAGATTTACTGTTGATAGGTCTGGTCAGAGGTTAGACCAATTCTTGTCTTTAAATTTGGTAGGTTATAGTCGTTCAAGAGTTAGTAATTTAGTTCACTCTGGCCGAGTGTCGGTTGAGCAGCGTCGTGCTAAACCGTCCACCAAACTTAAATCCGGACAAGTCGTTACGGTTTTGCCTGCCTTGATACAGGAATCCAATTTAGAGCCTCAAAGTATAGATTTGAACATCATCTACGAGGATTCACATATATTGGTGATAGATAAACAGGCTGGGATTCCTGTTCATCCGGGGCCTGGTCATCCAGATGGGACCATAGCCAATGCCCTTCTAGAAATCTACCCGAATGTCAAAAGAGTGGGTTCTGAAGATAGGCCTGGAATCGTTCATAGGTTGGATATCGATACATCGGGTCTCATGGTCGTAGCCAGGACCCAGGAAGCTCATCTAAACATAGCTCGGCAGTTTGAGAATAGGACAGTTGAAAAAACATATTTGGCTTTAGTGACTGGGACCTTAGCTAGAGAAGAGGCCATCATTGACGCAGCAATAGGCAGATCCCCCGGCGACAGGCAAAGGATGTCGGTTTTGGAAAATGGTAGGCAAGCAATCACCAGATATAAAGTAATTCGTAGATACACAAATTTTGATCTGTTGGAAATAAGATTACTCACTGGGAGAACCCATCAAATTAGGGTTCATATGGCTTCTCTAGGTCATCCCGTTGCGGGAGATAAAATTTATGGAAGAGAATTTGATAATTTAGCCAGGCAGTTTCTTCACTCGGCAGGCCTGCAGTTTTCTCATCCCGATACAGCTAAACGGGTCAAATACGAGGCACCTTTACCAGGAGACATATCTCAATTTTTGAACTTTTGTTAAGTTCTGTGGGTTATTCTATTTAATAACCGGGTGATAACATTTTTTTACCCTAATAATGGTTTCGTGTGGGCCAGTAATAAAATTTGTGTCTGAGGAAACAATGCCCCAAACAAAAGTTAGAGTTAGATATGCTCCAAGTCCGACCGGTGAACCTCATGTGGGTAATATCCGCACGGCTCTGTTTGACTGGTTATTTGCCCGTCATACAGGAGGGGATTTCATCATAAGAGTTGAAGATACAGATCAGGCGCGTCGTGTTGATGGCGCGATAGAATTACAAAAGGAATCATTGCGGTGGCTGAAACTAGATTGGGATGAAGGCCTTGAGAAGCGTGGAGAATTTGGCCCATATATTCAATCAGAGAGACTCGAATATTATGAAACCGCTGTCTCACAACTTATAGAATCGGGTGCTGCGTACAAGTGTTTTTGCACTTCTGAACGCCTTGAGTCTCTAAGGCAAACTCAAAGGCAACAGAAAAACTCCAGATTGGGTTATGACGGAAAGTGTAGGTTTCTGAAAAAATATGAGTCACAAAGCATGGAAGCTCAATCGATTCCTTTCGTGATCCGATTTTTAATGCCTGATGACGGCATTTCAAAGATTGATGACCTCGTGAGAGGAACCATAGAATTTGAGAATAATCTCGTTGAGGACTTTGTAATCTTAAAGGCTGATGGGTTTCCCACTTATCATTTGGCATCAGTTGTTGATGACCACTATATGGATATTACCCATGTGTTTAGGGGAGAGGAATGGGTTTCCAGTATCCCACGACATGTTCAAATTTATAGAGCTCTTAATTGGGATACCCCGGCCTATGCCCATTTACCCGCAATCCTGGCCCCTGATAAGACAAAACTCAGCAAACGCCACGGTGCTACCTCAGTGTTGGAATATAAAAAAAAGGGCTACCTGCCTGACGCGATTGTTAATTTTCTTAGTCTACTGGGATGGTCATTGGATGGTGAGACTGAGATTATAAGCAGGGATGATCTTGTAGATAAATTTGATCCTCAGAGAATAAATGCCGCAGGCGCGGTGTTTGACATTGAAAAGCTAGATTGGATGAATGGTTACTACATAAGGGAGCTGTCAAAGAAAGAACTTGGAGCAGAGCTCTTTGATTATTGGAACGAATTCCCACCTGAAGAGTTTGATATAACACCTAGTTTTGAAAAGACCGTGGAAGTAGCAGGGCTCGTGAGAGAACGTTTAAAAACCTTAAGCGACGCCGCTCCATTAGTGTCTTTTATATTTAAAAATGAAATTATCTATACCTCCAAAGAACTGATACAAAAAGGTATGGACGGTTTGCAAACCCACAAGCTTTTAATTAGGTCCCGTGAAATTCTGTTGAATAACGATAAATTTGTAGCTTGTGATATAGAAGCAGACCTCAGGACGCTGGCTAGAGATCTTGATGTGAAGGTTGGTCAACTGCTTGGTACGATAAGACTGGCAACATCTGGGCAGAAGGTCTCACCACCTCTATTCGAATCAATTGAAATATTGGGTAAAGATCGGGTTATCATATTGTTGGATGAAGCTATTGAAATGCTAAGTGAAGATGCTATTTCTTGACGCTTGGCAGGCACGATTTATATTCATATAGTCGGGTTATGGGCCTCTAAAATTGGAGTCAAAATCTATGTCATTTAAAGATAGACTTAATGCTGATCTCAAAGATGCTATGCGGAACAAGGATGCTGTGAGGCGTACAGTGATACGCACTCTTTTGTCAGAAATCCGCAATGCTGAAATAGCAGCACAAAAGGATTTGCAGGAAGATGATATTCAGGATGTGATGTCCAAACAGGCACAGCAGAGGAGAGACAGCATAGAAGCCTACGATTCAGCGGGTCGTCAAGACTTGGTGGACAAAGAGACTGCTGAGCTTAGCATTATATCTGTGTACCTACCGGAGCGGATGACTGAGGATGAGGTGGCGGCGATTATTGCGGAGGTTTTTGGGAAAGTTAATGCGACCGGACTTTCAGACATTGGAAAGGTTATGGGAGTTCTGATGCCATTGATAAAAGGGCGAGCAGATGGAAAATCTGTTAATGCGATGGTCACAGCAAAATTAAAGGATTTGTAGCCTTAATGAAATTTGGCGTAGTTGTATTTCCAGGTACTTGGAGCGATAAAGACTGTTTTCACGTTATTGATAACGTTTTGGATCAGCCTGTCGAGTATGTTTGGCACAAAGATACGGACCTGACAGGGTTCGATTGCATTATTCTGCCAGGAGGTTTTTCATATGGTGACTATTTGCGCTGTGGGGCTATTGCAAGATTTTCTCCGATTATGAAATCTGTGGAAGCTTTTGCGAATGCTGGTGGTCTTGTATATGGAATTTGTAACGGATTCCAAATTCTTTGTGAATCTGGTCTTCTTCCTGGCATATTGATGAGGAATGATCACTTACAGTTCAGATGCGAATGGACGAACCTGAGAATCGAGAGCTCTACCTCCCCGTTCACTTCGAATGCCGAGGTAGGTCAAGTTATTTCCGTGCCAATATCTCATGGTGAAGGGAATTATTTCGCTGATAACGCTACCTTGGATGAAATTGAAAAAAATGGTCAAGTTCTCTTTAGGTATAGTACTTTGGAAGGCCGTACAACCAAAGATAGTAATCCTAATGGATCACTAAACAACATTGCCGGCATAACAAATAGGGAAGGGAATGTGCTTGGCATGATGCCTCATCCAGAAAGATGCTGTGATCCACTTCTTGGAAGTACTGATGGAGAGGTAATATTTCGATCAATCGCAGATTCCTGGGCAACGAGAATTTCCTGATAACTTTGAATGTTTTCACTGGTGACTTAAATTGTTTGACAAACAAGTTTTAGATGAGTTGGCTCTTTCAGAGTCCGAATACGAGATGATTGTAGACAGATTGGGTAGGGAACCCAATCACTTAGAACTTGGTCTGTTCGGGTCCCTCTGGAGTGAACACTGTGGTTATAAACATTCAAAACCACTTCTTAGAATGTTTGCCTCAAATAGCCCAAGATTATTGGTTAACCCGGGAGATGAAAATGCAGGTGTGGTCGATATAGGCGACGGTTTGGCGATCGTGTTCAAAGTAGAATCACACAATCATCCTTCAGCCATCGAACCATACGAGGGGGCGGCGACAGGTGTTGGGGGAATCGTGAGGGATATTTTCGCCATGGGAGCACGACCAATAGCCCTTCTGAATTCGCTACGATTTGGATCTATAGATGATCCCCACAACAGGTATCTATTTGATGGGGTAGTTTCTGGGATATCTGGATATGGAAACTGCATAGGGATTCCCAATATAGGTGGGGAAGTTATATTCGCTGAATCCTATTCCGGGAATCCTTTGGTAAATGCAATGTGTATAGGCATTCTTAACAAAGAGCATATTATGAGGGCCACTACGGGGGGCGAAGGGAATCTACTAGTGTTGGTTGGTTCTGGCACAGGAAGGGATGGAATTCATGGTGCCTCTGGACTTGCTTCTAGGTCTTTTGATGACGATAGGGAATTAAGACCAACAGTGCAGGTGGGTAACCCCTTTTTGGAAAAGGTTCTTATAGAAGCATGTTTGGAGGCTGCATCTTCTGGGAAAATAGTAGGTCTCCAGGATCTGGGGGCTGCGGGACTTACAAGTGCAGCAGTTGAATGTGCAGCTAATGGTGGCTCTGGCATTGAGTTGGATATCGATAAAGTTCCTAGACGTGATTCTGGTATGGAACCCTATGAAGTTATGCTGTCTGAGACACAGGAACGAATGCTTCTTACAGTTTCTCCAAAACATCTTGAATTTGTACGCGCCATATTTGAGAAATGGGATGTTGAATGCAACGTAATTGGAAAAACTACGAATACTTTACGGACAAAGATATTTGAAGATGGGATTCTCAAGGGGAATTTGCCTGTAAATGTTTTGACGGACCCTCCTCTATATTCGATAGAAGGCACTAGACCAAATTACATGAAGGAGTTGAACTCATTTGATTTGAGTAGTATTCCTATTCCCTCTAAAGGGCCATCTGAAACGCTGTTTGAAATGTTAGGTTCCCCAAACATATCCAGTAAGCAATCAGTTTTTAGGAGATATGACCATCAAGTTCAGACCAACACCGTGATCGCCCCTGGTCACGATGCATCCCTGATTCGCATTAAAGGAACAACAAAAGGCTTGGCAGCCTCTACTGACGGCAACGGAAGGCTCTGTTATTTAAATCCATATATTGGAGGAATAATTGCTGTTGCTGAGGCTTGTCGAAATGTTTCATGCACCGGGGCCGATCCTATCGCACTCACTAATTGTTTGAATTTTGGTAACCCAGAGAAGCCGGAAATTTATTATCAATTGGAGAATTGTGTCAGGGGGATAGCCTATGCAAGTGAAGCCTTTGGCAGCCCGGTTATCAGTGGAAACGTGAGCCTATACAACGAGACGAGGGATCAGTCGATTTATCCCACTCCAGTGATCGGTGCAGTTGGTCTGACAGAGAATGTGGAAAAAAACTGTGGAATCGGATTCAAAAATGAAGGGGATATAGTAATTCTCCTGGGTGCCGATTCGTTTCAGGAGCCTATTAGTTCTTTAGCCGGCAGCGAATATCTCGAGGTGATTCACGGTAAAGTTGCTGGGAATCCCACCATTGACCTGGAGATGGAAAAAAATTTACAGAAATGCTGTCGGTCCCTTATCAATTCCGGTTTGCTTAATTCAGCTCATGACTGTTCAGATGGTGGTCTGGCTGTGGCCCTCGCGGAGTCATGTATATCCGGAGGACTGGGTGTGACGGCATCACTTCCCGATCTAGAGAGATGGGATGTAGCTCTATTTGGAGAGCGTCAATCCAGAATTGTCGTTTCACTTAGTCAGGAACATTTGAAAAAATTTAGTCTGATATGTTCGGACAACGAGGTCCCATCAGTTCAGATTGGGACTGTCAACACGGGTTCGTTTAAGATTGATGGACTGGTGGATCTCACCCTGAAAAGAATTTCTGACACCTGGGGAAACGCATTGGAAATTGCAACGGTATAATGGTTGCAGAGATCAAGGGCCCTCTATTTGGGAGGGATATGCTCTGCTTAGGGATACGATTCGATGAGGGATTTTTGGTTTGACACGTTACCACCTCAATGCTAGATTGATTGGCAGGCTGGGCAGCCACAAAGGCTGCTTTTTTCTTTGTATTTTTTGATGGAGGAGAGGATTGCCTACATACGACTACAGATGTGAATCATGTGGCGAGCAGTTTGAACTGAGACTGAAGTTCAGTGATGATATTGACCAGCCTTGTAAGCAATGTGGAGAGGTTGCCACGAGACAATTCTCCGCGGTACCAATTGTGTTCAAAGGTAGTGGTTGGTACGTTAACGACTACGGTAAAAAGGGAAGTTCAGCCGGTAAACAGACTGATTCCCCCTCATCCACGAAAGAGAATTCGGACAAGTCCTCTGACAAATCTTCAGGTACAGCTGAAAAAAGTGACTCCAGTACCTCAAAAAATGACTCGTCTTCAAAATCCACTTCATCTACATCCTCAACCAAATCGCCTTCCAGCGACTGAATCTTGAGGGCCCTTATTCAGAGGGTATCGTCTGCTTCCGTTTCCGTTGATGGTGTTATCACTGGCCAAATAGGCAGCGGCTTTGTGGTACTTCTTGGGATTGGTAAGTCAGATACCGAAGATGACCTATTGTATTTGGTCGATAAAGTAATTAAAGTCAGAGTTTTTTCAGACGAGCAGGGTAAATTTGACAAGTCCGTTCAGGACGTTGGCGGTGCGATACTGCTTGTTAGCCAATTTACCCTCTATGCTGATACCAGAAAGGGGCGAAGACCTGGGTTTTCAGATGCCATGCCTGTGCATGA
>CAJWWP010000026.1:0-24631 GCA_913048525.1 uncultured Chloroflexota bacterium | reverse complement strand
ATGAAGTAATTTTTACAAAGGCCCCGGAACGTATCGTCGCTTTTGACTCAGCAGCGGTGGAGACTATATTTGCTATAGGTGAAGGAGACAGGGTAGTTGCCACACATGATTACGTTTCATACCCTCCAAAAGTGAATTCGATAAAAAAAGTTGGTGACGCTTTCAATATGGACATAGAGGCAATCGTCAATTTGGATCCAGATCTTGTGTATATATTTTATCCAACATTCAAGGAGCAGCTCAAAAATGCAGGCCTTAAGGTTTTACTAATACCGACAATCGACGATGATTTCCAAAAAACCGCTGATTTATTCCGAATGTGGGGTTCGATAACAGGTGCTGTTAAAGAGGCAAATATTCTCGCCTCCGACTTCGAGATGAGAGTTGCTGCAATCCAGAACATGTTATCGCCATATAAATCAGGTCCAACAGTATTCCAGGATGTTGGAGGACTTTGGACCCCTGGAAACGATACCCTGATAGGAAACGTCTTCAAAACTCTGAAACTCCAAAACGTAGCGCATGACGTCCAGGGCTACACACAGTTCAGCCCGGAGATGTTAATAGAGAGAAACCCTCAGTATATTATTGCGTCACATGGTGACAGCATAAGCTCCGATAACAAATTCAAAAATCTTACCGCTGTACGTAATGGTGCTGTAATAACCTCTGATGACGATTATCTGTCGACATCGGGTCCACGTTTCATACTTGGAGTGGAAGGATTAGCCAAAACCATATACCCAGGTCTTTGGAAGAGATAGGTCATTCTAGGGAAAGGAAATCGCAAATGACTGATCAAACATCTCACACTAGGTTGAACCATGAAAAATCTAGGAAATTTCCTTGGTTGAGACTATCGGTGGGAATATTGGGGGCAATTGTCTGCTGCTTAGTCGCAGCATCTGTTGGCTCAGTTGGAATTAATCCAACCTCCACTGTTTTGATAGCATTATCGAGAGTCCCGATAATAGACGTATCCCAAACATGGCCAGAGTCTTGGGACACCATATTATGGAAACTCCGATTTCCCCGAGTCATTTTAGCTCTAATAGTCGGCGCATCTCTCTCAGTCTCGGGAGCAACTTTTCAGGGCCTATTTCGCAATCCTCTAGCAGACCCGTATTTAATTGGAGTAGCCTCTGGAGCCTCCCTGGGCGCTACCGTTGTATTCCTAACAGGAATACCATTTAGTTATGGAGGCATCAGTATATTGCCCATTGCCTCTTTTACAGGTGCGTTGATAGCCGTTTCTATTGCATATGGAATAGCTGTTCGTTCCACTAGTACTCGTCTTACAACGCTCATTCTTGCAGGGGTGGCAATCGGTTCTTTCTCCACGGCAATAGCAAGCCTACTAATGCTAAAAAGTGATCCTGACTTAAGGGTGGTTTTAAGTTGGATTATGGGGGGATTTATCAAAGCTCAGTGGAGCCATAGTTTGTTTCTAATACCGTACTTACTCCCAGGGTTCATCATAACATTCGCTTACAGCAGAATCTTAAACACAATGCAATTAGATGAAGAATACGCCTCTAGCTTAGGAGTAAATATTGAACGCACAAAAAAAATATTAATCTTGGTTGCAACAATGATGACTGCGGCCGTCGTCTCCTTTAGTGGTTTAATCGGATTCGTGGGATTGGTTGCACCTCATGTAGTGAGACTCATTTGGCATTCTGATTTCAGAACACTTATCCCTATGGCAGCGATTGTTGGTGGTTGTTTTCTAGTCATAGCCGATCTAATTGCCCGCACTGTATTGAGTCCAGGTGAGATACCTGTTGGAATTGTAACGGCATTATGCGGTGCTCCATTTTTTATATATTTGTTGATAAGGAATCGGCAAGATACGACATGACTACTGGTATAGCTCTGACAAACCTACGGTTTTCATACGGCAAAAACGATGTAATCAAAAACGTGGATTTGGAAATAGGAAATACAGAGATAGTCTCTTTGGTTGGTCCAAATGGTGCGGGTAAAACTACATTACTAAAACTGATAGGCGGTTTGTTAAAGCCATCTCATGGGGAAGTATACGTAATGGGACAACAAATAGGAGAAATTAGTCCCAGATCTAGAGCTCGGATTGTATCAACTGTACCCCAAAATCCCCGCCTTCCACAAAATGTGAAACTTTCTGAATTCGTAATGCTGGGCAGAAATGCACATCTCAGCCTCACACAATGGGAGAGCGACGAAGATATCCAGGTGGTTTACGAAGCACTGGATGTTACTGACACTCTAAAAATCAAAGAACGTCAACTAGGCAAAATATCCGGCGGTGAACTACAAAGAGGTATGCTTGCACTGGCTCTCGCCCAAAACTCTCCCGTCATGCTGTTTGATGAGCCTACATCCAATCTAGACCTATCGCATCAATCGAAGATGATGAATCTTATCGCAAATTCACACGAATCCAGGTTAGGGCCCACTGTCATAGGTATTCATGATCTAACACTGGCTGCTAGGTATAGTAGCCGAATGATCTTGGTCTCAGAGGGAAAGGTATTTGCAGACGGAACGCCAGAGGAAGTTTTAACTCCGGCTAATATAAAAGAAGCGTATGGAGCAGAAGTTGCCATTATCCCTCATCCGGAGGGAGGGTCGCCTGTGGTACTCCCCGTTTTTAATTCATATCCGAAGACGAAGTAAAGGCTTATCTCAGATTCATTCCAAATTGCCATCTGACTTGTAGCGTTGGGCATTATCCGAATAAACTCCAACAAGCCACTTTTGCAAATCTAAATGTTTTTGCTGAACTTCACCGCGAATCCTCGCAGGAATACCCATTACGATAGATCCAGAAGGAATTTCCATGTTCTCCACCACCATGGCACCAGATCCAATGATCGTATTCTTACCTATTTTCACTCCATCGTTGACGATGGCCCCATTACCTATCAGACAACCATCACCTATCTCCATTCCATGACACAGCACTCTGTGGGCAATGACTACGCTGTCGCCGATAAAAACATTTGCATCGCCATGAACGATAGAATTATCCTGAATATTAGTGTGTTTGCCAATTGTTACTTTCCCCATGTCCCCCCGGACCACAGCACCCGGCCAGACACTAGATCCTTCACCAATCTCGACATTCCCCACTACATACGCAGCTTCACTAACAAAAGCCGTAGGATGAATTACTGGAATACTACTACCAAGTGACTTAATCAAACTTACCTCCTGTGACATAGGTCGAGAACAATCCTAAATTATTTTAAAACATATAGTTGTTTTTTGATTAGTGGACTATGCTATTCTGTGGCGATTTCTATAATAAAGTGTCATTCGGCTAACCAATTCAACAACAATTCTAGTCTAACGGAGCCTCAAAACTTTGAAATTTGATGGTGGTCATAAATTTTTAGTTATTATGACGGTTTTCATGCTACTAGCTGTGGCAGGATGTACAAGAGGAAAAATGAGCGATAGCTCTGATAGTGAATACATTCAGTCCGAGCTTGTCCAAGAACAAAGTACTCCCTACCCTACGTCTACCCCCTACCCAACATCTACCCCCTATCCGATATCCAGTACCCCACATCCTCAAAAATCCCCAACTCCGGAACTAGACGCCCTATTTATATATAACAGGGCTGTACATTCACTAAGAATTGAAGAATACACTGATGCGGTTAACGGTTTTTCGCAAGTAATAAGACGGATGCCGGACTTGGCTATAGCATATAAGGGAAGAGGAGGATCCTACTACTACTCCGAAAGAATAGACTTTGCAATGGAAGATCTCGAATCAGCCTTGTCGATAGATCCCAATCTAGGGGGAGCACATATGTATCTAGGTATGATCTACAGGGATCAGGGGGACATAATCAGAGCTAAGGAATATCTGAATACAGCTGTTAAACTAATTCATCCCGTAAGGGAGAGATGGGAAATGGAAGTAGCGGTCAAAGCTCTAAGCGATTTGAATGATAAAGTCGTTAAGTAATACCTAACGGAGAATTATCAAAGGCGTACCCTGTGAAACCTGGTCCCCTGGATCAACTACAATTCTTGTTACCTCGCCTGCAACATCAGTAATAACAATTTGTTGCATCTTCATAGATTCCAAAATACAAACCTGGTCACCTATTTCAAGTAAATCACCGATATTGACTGAAACCGATATTACAGAACCCGGCATGGGTGAATCGAAAAACTTGTGACCTCCATTTTGAGATTTATGAATGCCCCCCATCTCATCGGAGTTAATTGAAAGCAATTTAGATTGTGAGTTTTTTTCTTGCTCCGATACAATACCCGTATCGGCCAGGGACACCTCGTACATTTCACCATCAACCAATACCTTTATCGGATCTGATGCAATGTCCTCTACCTCTACCTGATACCATCTAGTTCCCACCCGAATTTGCAACTTATTTTTCATATCAGTTGACCAACGAAATGAACACACCGGCTATGACAGCCGACCCAATAACCCCGGCAACATTGGGTCCCATAGCATGTGGTAGGAGAAAAGAATTGGGATTTTCCTCTTGACCTATCTGGTGGGAAATTCGAGCTGCCATAGGCACCGCAGAAACACCTGCAGACCCAATGAGTGGGTTTATCTTTTCTTTCAGGAAAAGATTCATGAGGCGAGCAAATAAAATACCTCCGACAGTTCCGAAGGAGAAAGCCAACAGTCCCAACCCTAAGATAACGAGAGTTTGAAAATCGAACACTCGCTCTGCGGTCAGTTGAGTCCCCACTGTAATCATCAGGAATATAGTCGCAATATTCAGCACCTCATTCGAAGCTGCTTTAGTAAGCCTTGGGACGACGCCGCTTTCCCTAAAAATATTTCCAATCATAAACATCGCTATCAACGGAGCAGACTTGGGTACTATCAATATAATAACGATAAGAGCGACATGCGGAAAAATAAGTCTCTCTAGCTTCGAAACATCCCTAGGAGGAGACATCACGATTTGACGTTCCTTTTTTGTCGTAAACAGTCTCATCAATGGAGGCTGTATAAATGCAACTGATGCCATGTATGAATACGCAATCACAGCGGTAACACCAAGAATTTCAGGAGCCAATCGGGCTGATAGAAATATTGTGGTAGGTCCATCTGCTCCACCTATAATTCCTATGGAAGCTGCTTCCTCTATCCCAAATCCCATTCCAAGCGATCCCGCAAAAAGTGCTCCCCAAAAAGCGACAAATATACCCACTTGAGCCGCAGCTCCTAGAAGCAAAGTCTTGGGATTGGCGATTACAGGCCCAAAATCGGTTAACGCTCCTATCCCAAGGAAAATTATTGGCGGCAATATATTCCAAAAAGAAAGACCATAGTGAAAAAATATTCCAAATATCCCCGCTCCCTGGACATCGCTTGTATCTGCGGGAGAATCCACTAACCCCGTTAGAGGCAAATTAGCTGCTACTATTCCCAAACCTATAGGCAATAATTCATAGGGTTCTAATTTCTTTCGAATTGCCAGCGCGATAAACCCGACGCCTACTAGAATCATAATGCCCTGGCGCCAGTCTAAATTAACTATGCCCGTGGTAGATATAAAATCAAAAAACTCTTGCATTTAGTTTTATCAATTTCCAGTGTTAGGGCGGCGACTATTAGTCTTAGCGTAAATAACAGAGGCAGCCACAGCTGCAGCGATTGATTTGTTTTTAGATTCTAAAATTTTTTCATCCTCACTAAGGACATCTTTTGAAATTATTTTTCGTCCCAAAATTCTTACCGTAACAATAGAGCCGATAAGAACCAGGAGAAGGGAAAAGGCCGTTACCATACCGACAACGGTTAGATATAGCGCTTGAGTGAAAGTGGAAGAGTCGATTTGAATAATATTACCTGCAGTGGGATTATATAGCCTGAAAAGTCTACACTATTACCATTCCCTCAAACCAATTTCATTATCATGGCAAAAAGTACTAAAAAGTCCCCTAAACAGAATGAACCAGATAATAATTCCCACCAACTTAGGAGTCCATCACTAGTTGAATACGGGTTTAGGGCGGCAACACTAGACTCGTCCATATTCCCAGCGTTCCGATCTAAAGCGGAACTGGTTCTTCATTCTCTAGGCTCTGTGGCTGCAACAGGCTTGTCTCTGGCGATTTGGGTTCAATATTCGGGAAATAGTCCCCTCCCTACAGGGGGACTAAACACCATATATCCCGTACTAGTTTCATTTAGCACTGTCATGGTAGGTTGGATGATGTGGGCCTTTGTTGCTAAGGCTATTTGCAACATGATGGGCAGCGAAATCGACTTCAGATCAAGCATGAGGTCAATTGGAATAGCCTATAGCCCTGGAGTTTTTCTCGTCTTTGGGAGCATCCCGCTCATTGGATCTTATTTATTTCTCATAATATCAGTATGGCTTATGGCAACAGTAACAAGGGCAATCGCTTCAGCAAACAACGTCAGCTTAGCAAAAGCGATTATTCCGGGGTTTTTAGGCTGGTTAATGTCTTGGATACTTCTCATGGGATGGATGGTTATATATCCATTCGCTCTAGTATAAGATCCTACCCACAGGAAATATATTCCTCCACTATGTGCCATCGTTTTGAAAGTAAATTTTTAGTATTGGCAAATACGACTTCTTCAACTTCTCCCGGGGATTTTTCTTGCAATTTAGCAATCTTATCTATAATCGGTTTCAGGTGCCTTGGTTCAGTCCAATTATCACGATTCTTTTTGAATGGTTGAGGCGAAGAATCTGTTTCTACCACGATGTGATCAAGAGATATTTGTCTAACAACATCAGCGAGGTGGTCAAGACGAAAAATAGGTCTAGCTATTGAAATATAGAACCCTAAATCTATAACCCTCTTTGCATCATCCAAACTTCCCTGAAAGTAATGCATCACCCCAGGAATTTCATATGCTCTTTCTTCTAAAAGAACTCGAAAACAATCTTGGTGTGCTTCCCGACTATGAAAGACAATTGGAAGATCAAGCTCTTTCGCAATAGCAATTTGCCTCCTAAAAGCGTCAAATTGCCAGGCTCGATCTGGAGATGTTTCCAAATAATCAAGTCCTATTTCACTCATCACAATCACTTTCTTATTACTTGAGGCCATGGATTGTAATTGATCATAATCTTCAGTGTTAAGTGGATTTTTTATATCCATTGGATGAACTCCAACTCCAGAGAAAAATCGGTCATGACGAGATGACAACTCTATAGAAACTGATGACGTTTCAAGCGTAGTGCCGGCATCAATGACAAATCCCACACCCACAGAATGGGCTCTTTGTAAAATGTTATTTATTTCTTCTTCCGGATAAGAATGAAGATGAACATGAGTATCAATAATCATTTTATTCTCATTAATTCAAAATACTTTTTTGCAATGTTATGGATCGCATTCCAGATTATACTTAACTCTAACGACCTCTTTAAGAAAATGCAGTGGATTCTAGGTTGCTACTTTGCTTTATCTATCACACAACAGGAAATGGCTACTTAACGTTCTGTTTACTGTCACATTTTTGGCTGTGGCGTGTACTCCCACACAGGAACGAGAATCCTCCATTAGCACCACTACCCCAATAACTTCCCCTAGAACACCGACACTAAATTTAAACCCCATACCAGAACCAACAAGAACACATCAACAAACATTTATAGAGGTACCTCCGACGATTGTTCCCTCAAGCACTCCCCTGACGATCGTTCCCACAAGCACTCCCCTATTGAATACCCCAACACAAATTGCAACAGTAGACATAAATATTCCCACTCATCACCCGACCCCAATAGGCAAATATGGTGGGTCTTTAACGGTTCCTACTGAAGTATGGTTTGAGAGCTTGGACCCTCACATAGAGGCCTCAGATGGATATGCAGCATGGGGCCCTGGAATTGCCTACAGCAGGCTTATGAGATTTAAGACAAATGAAGATATATCACTCCCATCTCTTTCGACAGAATGCGATTTGTGTTCTAGGTGGACGATGACTTCACCCAACGAATTTTTATTTGAAATTCGAAAAGACATCAGCTGGAATTACCCTAATGAACAAGAATTCCAACGAGTGACTGCAAAAGACATCGAATACAGTTTGCGAAGGCAAAGTCATGAGACATCCTCTAATTCACATATTATCCACATGATCAATAACGTTGAAGCTATGTCTGACGATGAACTCAAGGTCCAATTGGTCTGGCCAGATTCTGATTTTTTTGCAGCATTAGCGAATGGGAAAACGAAAATAATTTCCCAAAATACTGCCGAATTATCTCAATCTAATCTGTCCTCTTCTGCACTTGTCACTTCGGGTTCATGGACCCTCAGTAACTACGATGGAATGGGGGTAGTTAGAATGACCTCAAGGTCAGGAATAGAACAGGCTCCCTACCTAGATGCTATTCAGTTTAATTTTGTCCCGGATTCAGATGCGCGTTTAGCTGGATATAGTGTTGGGCTACTTGACCTACTTAATCTTAATACCACGAACACCAACTCAAAAAAATTACAGGCTCGTCTACAAAATCCGGTTCCAGGCTCAGGATTTGAAATAGCCTTCAATACTGCTCAACCACCGTTAGATTCAAAAAATATCAGACGGGCTATCATGGCCTCAATAGATCCAAATTTAATCATAAACAAAGCCTGGGACGGGCATGGTTTTTTCTCATTTGGTTTTCCTTGGGCAAATCCAGCATGGTCTCCAAATCCTGACGAGTGGCAAAAATATTTCTTAGATCCTGAGTTAAAGGTCTCAAAAATTAATACTCAAAATCTACCACTTAACATAACAGTAGGTGATTTCGATACTAGTTATAAAGCCACTGCAGAATTGATATCCAAACAGATAACAGAATCTGGCTTCAATCCTATAATAAATTACGTTGACCGAAGAACTTACGCGAATCACTGGCACACGGGCGACTTTCAGATATTGGCAGGTCCTACTTTCCCACAATCAACTCCCAATGGGTACTTATTGCCGGTATTACATAGTGAAGGACAATGGAACACTACCAAACACAAGGACGACGCATTAGACTCGCTACTCGAGAAACAAGCAGTTGAATACGATATAACTGCAAGAACAACAATTATCCAAATGATAAACAACCATCTACTAGAACACGCTTATAGATTTATGCCAATTACCAATATCGAGACATGGACTTGGCCGAACAAGGTAATAAACTTTTATCCAAACTTCTCTTCTAGCGAATACTCACACTGGCAACAGGTGTGGTTGGAACCCTAACTGAGGGTGGAAATACCCCTATCAAGGGCTGACCAAGCCAAGAGAGCACATTTAACCCTAACCGGAAACTCTCTTACCTTGTACAAAGCTGATAATTCACCAAGGTTTATGGCTTCCTCACCTGCAGCAGCAACTTCCCTAGGCAAAGAGGCTTTCATAAGACTTGAAAATTTTTTTGAAAGCTCAAGCACATCACTCAATGTAAGACCTTTAAGAGCTTCTGAAACAATAGATCCAGCTGCCTGGTTTATTGCACAACCCTCCCCCTGGAACCCTACTTCCTTAACCCTATTACTATCATCGAGGTTAATTTGAAAGCGAATCTCATCACCACAAAATGGATTTACGGCCTCACACGATACATCCGGTGAATCCAGTACAACGGTATTCCTTGGATTACGACAATGATCTAAAATCACTTTGTCTCTATATAAGTCGTTAAGACTACCTAACGCCATCCCGGAAATACCTCATCGCCTCAAGAATTCCCTCAATCAAAACATCGACTTCCTGCTTTGTGTTATACACGTAAAAGCTAGCTCTGGACGTTGCTGCCACTCCAAGACTTCTGACAAGAGGCATTGCACAGTGATGCCCTGTGCGCACAGCAATACCCATCTGGTCCAGCAATGTGCCTAGGTCATGGGGATGTATATCTGGAGTATCGAAAGATATTATGCCGCCTCTTTGATCTGGGTTTCTTGGCCCGAACAACTTACCTCCTTCCTCCTCGACATCAATGAATTTATTTAATGCATATCTTGTCAGATCTCGCTCATATTCATCAATATTGTCCATTCCAATATTTTCCAAATAGTCGACGGCGACACCTAAAGCAATAGCGTCCGCTATATTGGGAGTTCCGGCTTCAAATTTCATGGGCAAATCAGCCCAAGAGGCCTTCTCATAAGAAACCTCCAACACCATTTCCCCTCCCGTTAGAAAAGGCTTCATTGTTTCTAAAACATCTTTTTTTGCGTAGAGGCATCCGATACCCGTAGGGCCCATCATCTTGTGTCCGGAAAATGCCATGAAGTCACAATCAATCTCCTGAACATCTACAACCATATGAGGCACGCTTTGAGCACCATCAACTAAAAACTTGGCCCCTTTGGTATGTGCTAAATCACATAATTCCTTAATAGGGTTTATCGTACCCAGAGCGTTAGACATATGTACGATAGATACAAGGATAGTCTGATCATCAATTATTGAATCGATGGTTGATAAATCAAGAACACCTTCATCATCTAGTGGTATGTACCTAATCGTAGCGTTCTTCTCTCTGGCTAATTCTTGCCACGGAACAAGATTACTATGATGTTCCATAGGTGTTAGAACGATATTATTACCACTCTTCACATTTTCTCTGGCCCACGAATGGGCCACCAAGTTTAAACTCTCTGATGCGTTGCGGGTCCAAATGACCGTGTCGGAATCACTAGCATTTATGAACTTCGCCACTTTCTTTCTAGCATCCTCATACATGTCAGTTGCTTCCATGCTAAGAGTATGGACACCCCTGTGCACATTGGCATTAAAGTTTTCATAATAATCAACTAGAGCCTGAATAACCTGCCGAGGCTTCTGCGTAGTTGCAGCATTGTCCATATAAACCAGCGGGTGTCCGTTGACTTCCCGACCCAAAATTGGGAAATCATCCCTTATTTTCTGTACATCCAACATATTTTGCTATATAGACTCCGTGTTCCACTTACGGTTCGTAAAAACTATATGCTCAGAGATATCTCACTCTTGAACAAGATCAAATCCTTCTTTGCCTTCGTTTCTTTTACAAGTTGATCAATCGTAATTGAATCTAGTATTCCAAAAACTGCATCTTCGATGCTTCTCCATACTTCTCTTTGTGCGCAGTCAGGACAATGCACACAGAAACTAGTGTTATCCAAACATTCCATAAGATTTTCAGAACTGTCTAGGCAATCAACAACTTTGCTGAGACGAATTTGATCAGCAGACATAGCCAAAGAATGCCCTCCGCCAGGCCCTCTCGTGCTGTTGACTAGTCCAGATTTTCGCATAGTATGAAAAACTTGAGCCAAGTAAGGTTGTGGAATAACAGCGCGTCTGGAAGTATCTGCAGCGCGAACAAAACGCCCATCTTCTCCATACATCGCCAGATCAATAAGCGCTCTGACTCCATAATCTACTTTGATTGGCACATGCATGGGATACCTCCTTTCATTTCGCTGGTAACCGATTTTTTTTGCGGGCTGTCACTCCGTACTAATATTGGGCTCTGCGCCTTGAAGGGCAGCTTGGAGGGTGTGCCACGACAACGTGGCACACTTTATTCTCGTGGGATATTGAGATACTCCCTTAAGTATTTCCAAATCTCCCAGTATTTCAGAATCGTTCGAACCATCGCTGTTGGCCGTAATCATTTTCCTGAACGCTTGAAAAACTGTGAGTGCTTCCTCAACGGATTTACCTTTTACTCCTTCAGTCATCATGGAAGCGGAGGATTTTGAAATAGCACACCCAACCCCTTCAAACGAAATATCTTCGACAATATCCTCTGAAACCTTTAGGAATAATGTAATCTGATCACCGCACAGCGGATTGTATCCTTCAGACTTTGTGGTTGAGTCAGCCATAGAACCAAAATTTCTCGGCCTTCGATTATGATCCATCACAATCTCTTGGTAGAGATCCTGTGAGTCAAACACAGCTAAAACTCAAACCTATAACTAGGCAATGATGTCAAAAAGGCTTCTTCCAGAAAATCTCTTAATTCGGGTATTTCTACTTTGTCGATAACCTCGCCAGCAAAGCCATAAATTAGGAGCCTACTTGCTGTCTCTAAATCTATTCCCCTACTTCTCATATAGAAAAGTGTGTCAGCATCCACGTTCCCGGCTGTGGCACCGTGGGCACACTTGACGTCATCAGCATAAATAAACAACGCAGGTTTACTATCAATCTCAGCATCAGCAGACAAAATCAAATTTTTATCAGACTGCACCGAATCAGTTTTTTGGGCGGGTTTCCGAACAAGAACGGTCCCACCAAACACGGCTCTTGATTTTCCATCCAAAATACCCTTATAAAACAAATTGCTCGTCCCGTAGGGTTTAGCGTGGTCGATGTTAATAAAATTGTCCATATGCTGTTCACCACTGGTGAAATATAACCCCTGGAGGTCACACGAGGCATATTCTCCATCGACCAAAACATTAAGATCATAGCGACCTATACTCGCTCCTTTGAAAAAAGAACGAGAGTTAAAAACACTATTATTAGACAACTTAACCCTGCCATAACCGACATCATAAGTATGTTCTGATTCTGACAGAAACCTGTAATGATTCACCACGGCATCTTCCTCAACAAGTATCTCTGATACAGAGTTTGTAAGGCTATAATCTCCACCGCCTCCGACATAACTCTCTATAATTGATACTGAGCTGCCTCGACCAGCTTTTACGAAAATACGAGGATGTGCCACTGTGCTTGGGATCCCATCTGAGAAGAAAACAACGTTTATAGGGAATTCGACAGTTTTACCTTGTCCAACTCTCAATACTATTCCATCTTGGAGAAATGAAGTATTTAGAGCAGCAAATCCATCGTCGCTTATATCAGTTAGAGAGCCGAGTTCCTCAACGGGAATTCTTTCCTCGATCAACTCAGCTAAATTGGTTAATTCAAAGTCATTTGAACGATCAGATAAATCTTTTCTATAAAGACCGTTAACGAAAACAACATTCGTCCAACTATCACTCCAAGGAGCTACAGATTTAATGACTTTAACCGACGTATTGCTTGGGCCTGAAAGCGCAAACGGGAGCCTAGCTATGGGAGCTACATTTGTGTACTTCCATTTCTCATTTCCTTTCCTCGTGGTAGGCAAGCCTATACCTGTAAAGGTTTCCATCGCATGACCACGGATTGGAAAAACCCAATTGTCATCATTTAAACCTTGCAATTGCTGGAAATCCGAGGAGTAATGATCTGCTTCAGAAACGTTACGAAGCATTAGGACTGAACCTTTGTTCCTGTAGACTCTCTAACCCATTCGTAACCTTTCTGCTCAAGCTCAAGTGCAAGCTCTGCGTCTCCAGATTTGACTATTTTGCCATCCACAAGGACATGAACAAAATCAGGTGATATATAGTCTAAAATTCTCTGATAATGAGTGACAAGTAGAACAGATTTTTGGGGACCTCTAAAATTATTAACACCTTCTGAAACAATCCGTAAAGCGTCTATGTCAAGCCCGGAGTCCGTTTCATCCAATAAGGCCAGTTTAGGATTTAGCAAAGCTAGTTGGAGGATCTCGTTTCTCTTCTTTTCACCGCCAGAAAACCCTTCGTTTACTGATCTTTTGACAAGGTCTGGATCCATCTCCACAAGTTGACGCTTTTCCTCTAAAAGTTTATCGAAGTCCCTAACACCCATCTCCTCCTCACCATTTGCTTTCCGAATAGCATCTACTGCGGCTTTCAAAAACTGCCAAGTACGCACACCGGGAAGTTCCACAGGGTATTGAAAGGCTAAAAATATTCCAGCCCTAGCCCTGATTTCAGGCTCCATTGCAAGAATATTATCCCCTTCATAAATTATTTCTCCTTCCGTCACAGCGTATCCTGGTCTGCCAGCAATAACATTGGCCAAAGTGCTCTTCCCTGAACCATTTGGACCCATAATTGCATGTACTTCACCCACCCCAACTTCCAGATTAATTCCTTTGAGAATTTCATTATCCTCAATAGAGGCATGCAAATTTTTTATTTCAAGAAGATTGTTTTTACTCATCTATCCGACTGCACCTTCCAAACTGACTCGAAGTAATTGTGATGCCTCCATTGCAAATTCAAAAGGAAGTTCCTTAAATATACCCCGGCAGAATCCATTGATAACCATATAATTTGCTTCTTCCAAATCAATACCTCTTTGTTGCAGATAGAACAGCTGATCATCATTGACTTTAGAGGTGGTAGCCTCATGACCCATTTGGGCGGAAGGATTACGAACTTCTATGTATGGCACAGTATGTGCCCCGCATTCATCTCCGATTAGAAGAGAATCACATTGAGTAAAATTCCTTGCATTATCCGCGTTAGGTAGAATCGACACCTGCCCTCTGTATGTATTTTCAGCCTTGCCTGCCGATATTCCCTTGGCAATAATCGTACTTCGCGTATTTTTGCCAATATGAATCATCTTCGTCCCCGTGTCAGCCTGTTGGTAATTGTTAACAAGTGCCACGGAATAAAATTCCCCAACAGAGTTGTCTCCCTGAAGAATCACGCTTGGATACTTCCAGGTGATTGCAGAACCAGTTTCTACCTGAGTCCACGATATTTTAGAATTCTCTCCTCTAGCAGCCCCTCGTTTCGTGACAAAATTAAACACTCCTCCGTTACCATCTTTGTCACCGGGATACCAGTTCTGCAGAGTTGAGTACTTAATCTCTGCGTCCTTGAGAGCTACTAACTCAACAACTGCAGCGTGAAGTTGATGAGTCTTCCGCATTGGGGCTGTACAACCTTCTAGGTAACTTACATAACTTCCCTCGTCGGCAATTATCAAAGTGCGTTCGAATTGACCGGAGTCGACTTCATTAATTCTGAAATACGTCATCAACTCTATAGGACAACGTACGCCCGGGGGCACGTAACAAAATGATCCGTCACTGAATACTGCAGAGTTCAGGGTGGCATAGAAATTATCACTGTAAGGTACCACCGAACCAAGGTATTTTTGCACCAATTCAGGATATTTCTGAATTGCCTCGCTGATAGGGCAAAAGATAACCCCCGCCGCCTCCAACGTATCTTGATACGTAGTAGCAACCGAAACACTATCAAGGACGGCATCAACAGCGACCCCTGTGAGCTTTTTCTGCTCTTCTAGTGGAATTCCTAACTTACCAAAAGCCTCTATAAGTTCCGGGTCGACATCATCCAAACTTTCGGGAGCATCATCCATCGACTTAGGAGCCGAGTAATAGATAATGTCCTGGAAATCTATTTCCTCAAATCGTACCTTAGCCCACTTAGGTGCCGACTCTTCCCCTTGCTTCTGCCAATGAGAAAAGGCTTTAAGCCGCCAATCGAGCATCCAATCAGGTTCATTTTTCTTCTTAGAGATAAACCTGACTATATCTTCATTCAATCCTTTGGGGGCATTATCTGATTCAATGTCAAACTCAAAACCCCATTTATATTGCTTTTCTTCTAATCCTGTCTGGCGGGAAATGACCTTTTGTTCGGCCATAGGACGTTACTCTCCTTTATCTATTAAAAAGACTTAACAATTCCAAATCCAACAAAAACCTATTTACAAACATAACTATTGGCAACAAATCGGTACAACCGTGATATTGAGAATACTCATAGAAGTCAATTGGGGTTCATAGTTGTTGAGTTAAACGGTCAACAATAGTTAATGAAATATACCATCCGAATATAGAGGAGGTCAAAGAATACGAGTGAACTTCACGCCTGACCCAAAAGCTGCACGACAACTTCACGATATCCCACTTGCTGAGCCTTTTCCCCGTCGAGTTCTACCATGAATACCCTTTGCCATTTGCCAAGAGGCATTTTCCCATCAATAACTGGTATCGATTCACTAGAACCGAGTGTTAGATGCTGGCAATGGGAATGCCCATTAGGGCATTCATTCTCATGCATATGGACAGTGCGAACATCAAAATCGTTGTGTCCATAGTTCGCATCAGAGGAAGCTATGTTGTTCAACAGATTCGTAAAATCGTCTAAGAGAAGTGGTTCGTTTTCCTGTATTACTATGGCCGCTGTAGTATGTCTTGAGAACACAACTACAATGCCATTTAAAACCCCTGAAGACTCAATACATTCCTCAATTTTATCTGTTATATCGATAAATTCTGGTGAAGTCTGAGAACGCACTTTCAGCGTAATCGTAGAGGTTCTCATAACTGCATCGAAAACGTTCATAACCTTGCTCTAATTATGTTCCTATATGAATTCTGCCTGAACGGCTTTTACTTCAACTCGCTCTTATTTCGTTTTCAAATTGAACAACAACCATTCTAAACCTTTTTGATGGGCGGTTCACATCTTTTACTATCTATTGACAACCTTAACCTTATAAAAATTGTTATTCAGGAACTGAAAGGGAATTTACTCTAGTTAATATCTGATTCATTCTATTTGAAACGATTCTACTGCCAAGACGAAACTTAATATACTCCGATATCCTATAGGGAGTGTCAGCTATATTAGATTTTGAACTTCTACTACGTCGGTCTATTTGATATCTAGACTGGGGAAAACTACCAGACTCCTGGGAAGTGATTCCCCTAATTATCGCAAACGGCATAGATATTTCAGAGCAAGCTGATGCCGTATAAGCGGCATCCTGATCGATAGAATCTACTCTCAAGTCTCTACCCAACCATGTCCTCATATTACTGTTTGTGGCTATATGTGGTGCAGTCACAATAGAGCCTTTAATTAAGTTTCTCTCACCCTCATCGATATGTTTAAAAAGCATTTCCATGGGCACGCAGTTGGCAACTTCCAGTTCAGTCACCGAACTGGAAGACCATAGAGCCATTTCCCCCACAAGCTTCTTTAGACGGTCGCACAATACGACGCTACCTATTCGAACTGTCTTATGTAGGGAGGCTGCAGTGCCAACAGATAGAACAAAAGTGACCTCAGGCATATTCCCCAGCAATTGTGCCCCTCGATATGCTCTCTTTCCCGAAGCTCCCGTTAATATAAGAAGTTCAGTCAACTCAGGAGATTCGTAACTTATAAACCTCTCGTTGGAAGTTGAGACCCTGAAGTGATGCTTCCTTAGAAAACCTTGGAGTATTTTTGTGTCTGAAGCTAATATACCTTTCATATCACTCTTCCACGGAATATAAAAACGAAACTAATATTCTCTCACTGCTAAAAAGTGAGCAAGAACATCAAAATGAAATTTGTAACTATCGGGTAGCATTGCATCGGAAAATAATTTCAGGGCCTCTTCTTCATATTTGTGAGCAAGCCCTTGTGCGTAATCTCTTGTGCCTGCCTGTTCCATAATTTCTAAAACGGTCACAACCTCTTGTTCTCCTATATATTCCAAAGAATAGATTTCCCGCAATAGTTCTCGACCTTTTTTATCGGCCTTAACCATGGCATGGACGATAGGAAGCGAATTTTTTTTTCTCAGGATATCAATGCCTACGGGCTTACCGGTAGATTTCTCCTCTCCCCATATACCAAGAATGTCATCTCTTATCTGAAAAACGAACCCCAAGGACCTACCAGTTTTTCGAAAAATTTCTAAGGTCTTTAAATTTTCGGTCCCCATCACGGCCCCCAAATGAAGAGAACAACGAATTAATGCTCCAGTCTTTCTCGCTATCATAGCCATATACTGGTCCAGTGTTATGTCGATTCGACCCTCAAAGGAGATGTCCATATATTGACCTTCAATCATTTCAAGACAGGCCTCCGTCAAAAGTTCTACTCCTTTTAGGACCCGCTCCGTGTTCTTGCTTTCATCATTTTTCATCATTTCCATTGACCGGTCTGCCAATATTCTCAAAACGTTCCCAGCCACAAGTGCTTTATTTATTCCCCACAACGCCCAAAGAGTTGGTCTGTGGTGTCTTGTCTCATCAAAATCTTCAATCTCATCATGAATTAGTGAAAAATTGTGTATCAGTTCAAGAGAAGCAGCCGCTGGCAAGGCATTTTTCATATGGCCACCCACCGCTTCACAGGCAAATAAACAAAGAGATGGTCGCAGCGATTTCCCCATTACACCATTGACAGGTCTTCCATCTTTATCTGACCATCCCATGCAATATCTAAGCATGTCATAAACCGATAAAGAATCCTGATCTATTCTCGCCTTTAGTGTAGTTACGATGATGTCCCGATATCTATCAAGAATCTCGGGAGAAGTCATCATTTTTTTATCATGTTCCAATTTTGGAGAAGTCCCACACGGTAGAATTATTATGGACTCACATTTCAGATTTTGGAAAGGATACTAGATTAGACTTATCTAGTCACAATATCTAACGTAACTAATAAAGCATTTTTTACTTGCTAGCAGATCAACCCCTGTGCTATATTTTCGAATCAGAGTGGTCTGTGCCATAGGCATTGGACAAGAGACATTTCAGGCCTCAAATATATGCAATAATCTGCAGGAAATATGCTCGACGAATACTTCAGACAGTACGGTGTGATCGCTATCTTTGCAGCACTGGCAGTCGCTGTCCCATCAGGAATGCTAATAATATCGTGGCTCTTATCAGTACTGAGGATAAGACCTAATAATCCATCCGCGGTAAAAAACAGTATTTATGAATGCGGCTTTGAAACAATCACGGAACGATGGAGTAATTTTAATTTCCGGTACTACAGTATCGCTCTTCTTTTTGTAATTTTTGATGTGGAGATCGTTTTTTTGTTCCCTTGGGCTGCTAGCTTTGGAACAATGTCGGTGGAATTCGGAGCATACGTATTTATCGAAATGGCGATTTTCATAGGAATACTAGTCTTAGGCTGGCTTTATGCATGGAAAAAGGGGTCACTAGAGTGGAGTTGAACGTTTCTGAAACAGGAGAAGAATCCTCGATGATCATACCTCTACATGACACGACATGGGGTTTAGATCAGCAAGAGGGAGAATACATTAATCACCTTAAATCCACCCATCTGGAAGCACTGGCCGAACCTATTGTAGAGGTACCAGATGACCTTCAGAGGAACATTGCGGTTACATCAGTCGATGCCCTCATAGGATGGGGAAGAAAATCAGCAGTTTGGCCTCTATCATTTGGCTTGGCTTGTTGCGCTTTTGAGATGATGGCCAGCGCAATGTCACGGTTCGATCTCTCCCGCTTTGGGATGGAAGTATTCAGGCCATCCCCGAGACAAGCAGATTTGATCATAATTGCAGGAACAGTCACTTGGAAAATGGCTCCAGCCATAGAAAGAGTTTACGAACAGATGGCTGAACCAAGATGGGTAATTTCAATGGGGGTATGTGCCACAAGCGGCGGACCTTATTATGGATCTTATAGCGTGGTTCCCGGAGTCAACCATATAATTCCAGTTGATGTTTATGTACCTGGATGCCCACCAAGACCAGATGCGCTTCTCTACGGAATTATGCAGCTCCACGAAAAGATAAAAAGATATTCCATCAAGAAACGGAATCGATCTTGACCAAGATTATAAGTGGAAGCGAATTAGCTTCCTCCCTTGAAGAGAAACTGCCTGGTTGTATTACTGCAAGTAATGAAGTTGACGTCTGGGTATCCCCCGAATCATTACTTGATGTATGCGAAACCCTAAAAGACCCAGAGGGATTAGACTTTTCCTACCTTACGTCCATATCCGCTGTTGATTATATAGATAACTTTGAACTGGTTTATCACGTTCTTTCTATGAGGAACAATTACAGCGGTGTCATAAAATGTAGATGCAGTAGCGAGGGAAACCTCAGGGGTGAACCTACAGTTTCGTCGGTCACTGGGATCTGGAAGGGTGCTGATCTTCAAGAAAGAGAAATATGGGACCTCATGGGAATAAAATTCGAAGGGCATCCTAATCTGAAACGCATCCTCCTCTGGGAAGGGTTCGACGGACATCCTCTTCGAAAGGATTACCTAGGATAATCATTTGACGGGAATTAGAACTGAACCAATCACTATCAATCTTGGGCCTCAACACCCTAGTACACATGGTGTATTTAGGCTAAGGGTGACTTTTGATGGAGAGGAGATTATTGACGCTGAACCAGTTTTTGGCTATCTCCACAGAGGGACGGAAAAGCTGGCCGAGAGTAGAAATTATGTCCAAATAGTAACTCTGACTGACAGAATGGATTACCTCGCAAGTATGTCGAACAATTTGGCATACGTCAGGACTGTGGAGAAACTGGCAGATATTGAAGTGCCGGAAAGAGCACAATACATAAGAGTAATCAGCGCCGAACTGCAAAGAATTGCAAGCCATTTGATGGCAACTGGATTCCTATTAAACGACCTAGGGGCACTCGCGACTCCACTCGTTTATTGTTTTCGGGAGCGTGAAAGAATTCTTGACCTATTCGAAATGTTGTGTGGGGCAAGAATAACTCTTAGTTATATGAGGCCTGGTGGTGTGTTACAAGATGCCCCAGAGGACTTTTGGCCCTCACTCGATTCTTTAATAGGAGATTTACCACATTATTTCGACGAATTAGAATCCTTAATAACATCCAACGAAATTGTGTTGGCTAGAACAAAAAACGTTGGGTTACTAACGGATGAGCAGGCAATAGACAGCTCAATGTCAGGCCCAAATCTCAGAGCCTCTGGTGTGAAATGGGATTTGCGTAAGGCTGATCCATACGAAATATACGATCGGGTGAAATTCGATGTACCAATAGGCGCTATTGGTGACACATACGACAGGTACTTGGTTCGTATTTTGGAGATGCGAGAGAGCGTTAAAATTGTTGAGCAATGCCTAGAACAAATAGAGTCTGGTCCTATAAGAGCGGATACACCTTTCTTTATCAGGCCTGCAGCAGGCGAGGCTTATGCTGCTGTAGAAGGGCCAAAAGGAGAGTTGGGATTCTATATGGTAAGTGATGGAGGAGTAGCACCCTACAGATGTAAAGTTAGAGCTCCGTCTTTCATCAATCTCACACCCCTCCGGGATATGTTGAAGGGCTGGAAAATGGGCGACCTAATTATCATATTTGGATCCATCGACGTCGTTTTAGGAGAGGTGGATCGCTAATGAACTATCTCTCCGGATTCGTGGATTTTTATACATTTTACGACCTATCTTTAAGTCTTTTTCAGTACTTTGGCTTTGGTGACAACGCTCAATGGATGTCATATTTGACTGCAGGGGTAATCATTTCATTCATAGTAATCAATATCATGATCCTTTCAACAGCATTCTACACCTGGTTTGAAAGACGAGTCCTAGGGCGATTCCAAGTAAGGCGAGGACCAAATCGGAACGGACCTTTCGGTATTTTGCAGCCGTTCGCTGACGTGCTTAAGCTCATAATGAAAGAAGACACTATTCCGTCCGAGGCGGACAGACCTGTCTTTACATTAGCACCCATAGCACTAGTAGCTCCAACCTTGTTAATAATGGCGGTGATTCCAATGGGAGAAACCTCCTTCTTAGGAAGCCTAAACATCGGAATACTTTTTATTGTGGGCGTTACATCAGTCAACTCCATAGCTATTTTTATGGCTGGGTGGGGTTCAAGAAATAAATATGCAATTTTGGGATCAATGCGTGGGGCCGCTATGTTAATTAGCTATGAGATTCCAATGGCCCTTGGTATAACCAGTGTATTACTGATGTCAGGTTCACTGGCTATGACAAACATAGTGAGTAGCCAGAATGTTTGGTTCATCTTAGTGATGCCATTGGGATTTTTCGTGTTTATGGCAGCAGCAACCGCTGAAATTAGTAGAACACCCTTCGACCAGATAGAGGCTGAATCAGAGCTTGGATCCGGATACAATACTGAGTTCAGTGGAATAAAATTTGCGATACTGTTCCTTGCTGAATTCATGGCACCCATTGTGACCGCCGCTGTAGTTGCAACCCTGTTCCTTGGAGGAACAAAGGGGTTCGATCCAATCCCAGGTCAAATATGGTTTGCATTGAAAATGTTTGTGGTAATTTTCGTACTACTGTGGTTTAGAGCAACGTGGCCGAGATTACGGATAGATCAAATAATGGGATTTGCCTGGAAGGGTTTGTTTGGACTGGGCATCTTCAACATATTTATCATTGCGATTGAGATTATGATATTCAAAACAGAAGACGGCACATTAAGCACTTCCCACATGCTGATAATGTCGGGGATAAACTGGATAATAACAATAGTGACACTATTGACCCTAATGCGTATTTATGGTCACAAGAAATTGGAGAGGCCAATCCCTGTTCCATCGCCTCTTGCGAATATGGGCGTGGAGGCAGATTAGCTATGTATGGCACTGGAATATTAAAAGGCTTAGGTATCACCATGAAAAACCTGGTTTTACCGACACGGCAATTCAACATTCACCAATATCCGAATAGAAAGGCCAGCCCAGCAGATCTGGCAAAACTGGAAGAAAAAAACACTATTACTTTCCTATTTTCAAATCCAATAAGGTCCGTTAGGGCTTTAGTGGGGCTAGAGACTATAGAAGAACGCTTGCCTCAACATGCTCGGTTTAGGGGTGAGGAGTTCGCTTGGTACGACCAAAGATGCACAGGTTGTGCCAGCTGTGCCAAATACTGTCCTCTGGGCATAATCAAAATCGTGACTGACACTAGTGGTGTTGACCTCCAGGAAGGTCAAAGTTACGACATAGAAACTTTCGATATTGATATAGGAAGGTGTATGTTCTGTGGTCTATGCGTTGAGGCATGCCCCTATGACGCCCTTCACATGGGAAGCGGATTTGAAGAGGGTACATACCGCAGAAGTGACCTCGTCATTGATGTCGAACGCTTAAGAAAAGCTGATAAGAAACCAAGTACATGGTTTAGACCGCAACTTACAAACCGAGGTCATGATCCGATCAAAGGTTCCCAGGCAGACTGGGATGAGGTAGGAAGACACGAGAAACCCTCTGGAGATCAGCAACGTGATAGGTGGGCTAAAAGATGATCTTAGGTGAGGGAACAGAGGGAGCGTTAATAACTGAGCTGGTGTTCTGGACAATTGCACTATCAACTGTCGTATCAGCTGTAGCGGTTGTCCAAATACGTGATCTTTTCAGAGCATCTCTATTCTTAATCGTTACTCTTTTAGGAGTTGCAGGGCTCTTTATTCTTCTGAGAGCTGAATTCCTCGCAGGTGTTCAGCTGATGATTTATGTCGGTGCAATATCAGTATTAATAATATTTGCCATCCTAATGACTAGAGACCTGGAAGAAGGAAGTACCTCCCACAGTTTCAGAATTCCTGTCGCACTGGTGTCTCTGATTTTTATGGGTGTTGCTATATATGCAATCTCAAATACAGAGTGGAATATCATAGGAAGTGAAACACTGAATCAAAATCAAATGAACCAAGCTGCCGGTGTTTTTACTAATGGTATTCCTACATTGGCAAAATTGTTGCTAAGAGATTTTGTTCTGGCATTCGAGGTAGTGTCTGTGCTGTTACTCGCAGCTGTGTTAGGTTCACTGGCTCTTGTGAGAGGTCGCTAAAAATGACCTTAGAACGCTTCCTGATTATTGGTGCAATACTTTTTGCAATCGGACTATATGGTGCTCTATCAAAAAAGCATGCCATAGCGGTTCTTATGTCCCTAGAGCTCATGTTTAATGGTGTGAACGTGACAGCTGTGGCATTGTCGCGATATACCGTGCCCAAAGTCCTCTCTGAAAGCTACCAAACCATGGATAACGCTGCAAGTTTCCTACTCACAGGACAGGTGTTTGCAGTGTTTATCATTACAGTCGCAGCCGCAGAAGTAGCGCTAGGGCTCGCAATAATAATTGCAATATATAGGTCTCGCAGCACCGTGCTTGTCACTGAAGCGGCAGACATGAAAAAGTGATGGATAACTAAGCGCTATGTGGATCGAATATATGGACGCCCCTAACCTCACTGCCGCAGAAATGTGGAAAGACCTGTTTGAGGGTGAGGGTCTCGCTACAAAAATCATGCCTGAGGGTGAGATTACCAATTGGGCAGAACAGGTTTCTTACAAAATCTACGTCCCAAAGGGTCGTGAACACGTAGCCGACGAAATCCTAAGGAAACTCTAGAAATGGTCAACGAACAGCTAATTTGGGCCATATTCTTTCTGCCCCTGGCTTCGTTCGCTTTAATTGCGCTAGTAATTAGACCTTTTTTTAATCACGCCTCTGTTATATCGGGACCTATAGCGGTTGTGTCTATTGGTGCATCTTTTGTGATATCAATTCTTACCTTCATTGATACCACCATAAATCAACATAATCCCATCGGGGATCCAAAGGATTGGTTATCAATAGGAAACTTTGAATTACAAATTGGAATTCTTCTAGATCCTCTCACTGCAACTATGTTAGTCGTGGTAACCGGGGTCAGCCTCATGGTGCAAATATATTCCACTTTCTATATGAAAGCTCCAACCCCTGATCATGAGTCGGAAAACCATGAGAACAATGCTGAACCCGTAGAATTAGGTCAACCAGTGTATGCAAGATATTTTGCCTACATGTCGTTATTCACCGCCTCAATGCTTGGGCTGGTAATGGCTGCTAACGTTGTTCAATTATTCGTATTCTGGGAACTAGTTGGTCTCTGTTCATACCTTCTTATCGGTTTCTGGTTCCATCGCCCTGCTGCGGCCGCCGCGGCCAAAAAGGCGTTCATTGTAACGAGAGTTGGAGACTTTGGGTTCCTGCTCGCTTTGATGTACCTATTCTCCAAAACCTACCA
>CAJWWP010000025.1:0-25670 GCA_913048525.1 uncultured Chloroflexota bacterium | reverse complement strand
TATTTGGTATGAGCGACATTGTCTCGGGGCGTAGTAAGAGTGTCAATTCCGTAAGATGATTGTCCTTAAGAATAATTTATAATGCGGATTCTACGGGAGTTAAGCAACGTCTCAAATTTCGTCATTTTTCGCATGGCATAACGTAAGTTCTCAGTGTAATATTGCCGAAAAATGTTGATGAGTGGATTGTGGTTTTATCGTTCTGAAAGATTCATGCGGGGGGCAGCATGGTGAATCAGAAACCTGTATATTTGGATTTCACCGATCGTGATCTTGAGTTTTTAGTTGCTGTAGTTGTTTCCCGTGCAGCTAATGCTTCTTCAGTTCGGGAGGCAATCAGGAATGACCCCGAATACAGGAAAGCAATTGTGTCAGATGAGCGCGTGTTTTCTCAGGTCATTAACGATAACGAGTCTTTTCTAAAAATATCACCCTCACTTTATTTTGAAGTGTTGTTAAGAAGAGCACAGAGAGATCTGGGCTCCTCTACATATACCATTGAACGTGAAGGAAGAGGGAATATCCCAGTGTTTGATACGGGGAAAATTGCCGGATTTCTTGACACTCCGAATGTTCTGGAATATCTAGCGAACATGCTCGCTTCGTTCACCAGAATTCGCAGTTTTGCTGTTCCTGTTCGGGTAAGGAAAGGCATACGGCGGCGGGTCAGGTACAACGATATGGATGTCGATAGCCTGATAGATTTTGCCGCACGTGTGGACGAGTCCGAGAGGTTTTCCTATTACAAGAGGATTGGTGATGTTTGTTTATTTTTGACTGGGTTTTTTCGTGACTCTACATACTCTTCAAAAAGCACCTTCAATTCTAATTTTAAATCCGGAGCTTACTCTAGAACTAACTTCACTAGAAAAAGGCGTCGTAGTCTTGAGGAATACGAAAGTGAGGGGAGACGGTTTTACAGGCTTGCTGAAGAACACCCCACTGCTGGTGTTCTTGAACTGACCGATGTTTTTTCGGTTCTTCGTGATCAGTTTTCGGCTGCGAGGAAGCCCCTGACCTTTCTTTCTTCTCGATATCTACACTCTCGACATAATAATTTGTTTAGTGAAGTGAATTCGGGTTGAAGAATTGTTGCAATGAATACCTATCGCAGAACTTTCATAATATCAACGTGCTCAGAAATGTATACAGGCTGAAGTTTTCCTTTAAGCCCTGACCGGAGACTTTCAATTCCCTCAGCAGGATAATAAAGTTCTTCCACTTGGCCTATGTAGACATATTCTACGCCGTATTTATCTAGTAAATTACTTGCTAGTTCCGGTTCTGAATAGATTGCTTCTACATCTCTTATTCTCTCGCTTACCAGTTCGCGCTGCCCCCATCTTTGTTGCTCTTGATGCCATTTCCAACCTATTACTGTCGGCAGACCTGTATGAATGGAGACGCGACCTCCCCACCTATATGTAGGGGTAACACCCTCTACTATCACGGGTGATCCGGATATGTTTTTTCGCAGCCAGTCGATTCCGACCATGTCAGAGCCCAAATCAATAGTTCCTTCTGGGTCTCTATATATTGCTTCGGCCATATAAAAGTATCCGTTCAGGGTGAACTGCCTATCTCCGTCCTCGAAACGATCCCGAATCCTGTCCCTCGTTCCCATTACTGGATAAATCAGGCTTACCGCGACTAAACATATTGTTATTCCAACCCAGATCCATCGTAGCGAGGGAGCTAGGTCGGGTATTTTCAGGATGGCTCTGTATAGGAAATAGCTGGCCGCAATTCCTAGGAGAATCCATGCTTGACCGTAGAACTTGAACACAGTGTTCATTCGGTCTATATCTCCCTCGAGTCTCCATATGTCCACGAAAATTAGGAGCCCCAGGCCGATTATTGCGAGCAAATGAGAAAAAATTCTGATCGGAAGGTGGCTATGTTCGGAGAAAGGACTAGAAAAAAGGCTTATGGATAAAATCAAAATAAGTCCCAATGAGATAGGTATTGCACCACCTAATTTTCCTGTACCTATAAACGTTAACAAGTAGCCAACTGACAAAAGCAATATTGTTAATCCGATGACTTTTGTAGCGGTAAGATCTTTATGATTAATCACTGTGATGACAAGTGATTTTAGGTATGTGACGAAGTTTCTTAGTCGGTGTTTTAAGAGATAAATGCATCCTGATGAAATTACGAAAATAAATAATCCGTTTATTGAAAGTATTTGTCCTAAAGTAGTCATATTTGTGGTGAACTGAAAATCAGTAAAAAAAGTGATACTTGCTAGGTGATAAGGAAGGAAAGCAACAAAAGCTATCAAACAGGTATAGCCGGATTTCAACAAAGCTATTCCTATTGGTAAAATGCCCAGGCCTCCGTGACGCACGAGTTGTCCAATACCAACGCAGAAGAAGGATATGAGCACATACGTGGGGAGATCCCAAGTATTTATTACTCTGAGCGACCCGATGGCGAGCCCCAGTATTGATAACCTTATAAATTCTTCCGGCAGTTGAAATCTTTTTTTCGACTGCTTGTGGGGAGCAAGGAACACCGCCATACCTAATCCCAGGATAAGTAAAGTGAACGGAATAGATATTAGGTGTGCATGTAAGTCCGCGAAAAGGAAGGTGAAGAAAGGGAATTCAGTTATTTCAAAACCTGGAGGGTCGGGAGCCATCATTCGGCTACTCTGCCAGAAGTCGAATTGTCCACCTGTTATGCCGTGGAACAACCTGTTTTTCAAAAGAATTACTGCCTGATACAGTCCGTTAAAGTTTCCAGCGATACAGACAAAAACCACTGCTGCAGTCCCAGTAAGCCAGCCAATTTTTGTTATGGAGGTTCCTGATAGATTAGTCAATTGGATATTAATGGGTGGCTTCTTAACAAGATTTGCTCCAATTGTGAAAGCTCCTCCCACCGTTAACGCGAACAAAGTTGGGATTGCAAGGTTATAGGCTATTTCTGTTGCGATCCCTGTCAGATGTATAAAACACGCCACTACCAGCTGCCCCCAGTAGTAATAATTCAGAAAGCCTCCTGAAAACCACGGGTCGTAGGGAGGCATATAACTTGATTTCACCACCGCGTTCAGATAGCCGATATCCATCGGTTTTTCGCCACCACGGTAAGGGTGCCAGAGGTCAGGGTTCGCCATACGAATCACTAAGAAAGCAAAAAACGCTATGAGAAATATGGCTTCCAATAAAGCAATGTCTTTCCACTTGCTTTTAATAAACAGGACTATGTCATCCTTGTTGCAATAAGCGATAAAGGAAGACATAACGGCCAGCGTCCCGACGCCTATCCAGACAGCCAAGCTTCCAAATGTAACGATATGTAAGCTTGCTAGTATCCAGGCAACAAATGACACTATCAAGATACCCATTACTTTCATCAAAAGGAACCCACGACTTATAAGCCCGTTGAATACTACAAACCCGATTGGAAACGCCAATAAGGCTATGAATTCTACGGAGAGAATCCAGATTAGGGCTGGTATTCTGGTGATTACTGGATTTGTAGTGAAAATCTCGCTCCAGGTACCTCCTTCTTGCTGCGCCTGAGACATCCATAGTTCCATCATGAGGATATTTTCGTCAGCCAGGTTTTTTTCTTCTAAATGTTGCCGGCTCTGTGATTGATAGTCTGAAGGGACCAGCCTATTGGTTACTGAATGTATGGTCTCCTTTATTTCTAGCTCAGAAAATTGGGATATATTTTCGAAAATCATGACCTTTGGATGGTCGTATACTGAAAAACTTTCATCTGCAAACCCAGCGTTCAGACCCTTGGAGCTGTCTTGACCGTGGAGTATTCCTGGATCCGGGAGGTTAGGTCTGGTGAATGTATCTTCTTTGAAAGAAAATCCCATTAGATTTAGATGAGAAGTGCCTATAAATACGGGTTCGTAACCCAATTGCCCGGTGAAGAGTGCATTGTAGTACCCGATCATAAGTGGGTAGCGGTCTTTTAGCCGTGTTACTGTTCCGTATAGTCTATTGCTATAGATGACCAAGTAGTCGCTGTTAGATAGTTTTTCAGATATTTTTTGAATTTTGAATTTGCTGTCTGTCTCATATATTGCGAGTTCTTCGACAGAAAAATTTCTCAAGTTGGGAAGTCCTTCCTCCCAGTGCTCCTTCAATATCTGAGAGCCTGACGGAGCATTATCGTTCAGCCACTCAGAAGCTTGAACACCCGTATGTTTTTCCGAATAAATTGAAACCAATGAAATAGCACATAGCCCGGTGATGAGTATTGTGATTGCGAGAGTTGTAACACCAGTGAACCTTTTACGGTTGGAGCTAGAGGTTGCCCAGTGGACAAGGAACGCAGAGGCAAAAAGCGTGGTTAATGGTATGAATGGTAATGCATACCTGGTGAACTTTACATCAAAGCTACCTGTAATTAGAACGTATGGAATAATCCACGATAGAAGAAGAATCGAAACTCGATCTGATTCATTTCTAAAAAATGAAGTGACCAGAAGACAACCAAGGCTGATGGTCACTGCGATAAGCACATAGAAAATGGAGTTATTGAGTATTAGAATAACCGCTGGAATTATCACCGCAAAGAGCAAGAACAGAAGGCATGCCTTTGGGGATGTTCCTTTGAAACAAGCCCAACCAACTCCCAGGATAGATAGCAGTGCCAAAGGCCAACCTAATCCCCACCTACCTAATTGTATTAGCTGGTACAGATAAGGCGTTGTATCTATGTATTGCCGGGTGTACGGGTAGTCACTAATTCTCCTGACCATATCCGATTGTTCTTTGATGTCATGCGTAAAACGCCCCCAATCTAAGATTGCGTATGGTTCTACGACTACAAAAGTGAGCCCTAAAGCAATAAACCCCCAGATAGCAGAGGTTATTGTCCGAGTCATGACAGACTCTTTAACTCCTAAAGCTATTGATACTGTGGAGACATGGAGTAAATGGGCGAATATATAAGCACCAAGAATTGGCATAAGGCTGATTTTTGATGCTAATCCAAGGCCTATTAAAATTCCGGCAATGACAGATACTGATGTTTTTCCCGTTCGAAGAACTTTCAAAAGAAAGAACAATGTCCAAACGCAAAAGAAAGCTAGAAAAGTATCGAAGGCAAAAAAATGGGCGAGTTGGATGTGGATGACTGATATCGAAACAAGTCCAGCAGCAAGAATAGCCACTCGATTACCGAATGCTGATCTACCCAACATGGCTATTCCTAGAATAGTTCCCAGATCGGCTAAAACGGAGAGGGATCTTGCTATGACTCTTAAATCATGAATTTCATGCCCACTGAAATTTGAGATTATTCCCTCTACAGATCTCAACAGATATATCGGGAATGATCCGTATGGGAACCACTTTGGGTTCCATGAACTTTTCTCGGGGTCGAACAGGCTTCCAATGTCATCGAGAGGCGGAAAATTTATTTCCCCGGTTTTCATTAGGATTGCCCTCTCATCTGGATGGGGGGTATATGAAAAACCTTCATCCCAAGAAATGCCATAAACCCTTAGGAGCGCTCCAAGGACTAAGATGATAAAAAGTGCTGACCAAAAAAGCGTGCTTGATCTTCCCGATTTGCCTGCTGGAATTAAGCTGTTAGGGAAAATCATTTTCATTTTTATATAGTTTTTTCGGTAGATTGTTGATCATTAACGAATGCAATTGACTCAAATTATATTGCTGTTGAGATTTCTGGGAGCGTTGACGTGACAATTGGTGCAGGTAAAATCCAGATCAACACCTGATGGGGGACACAATTTATGGCGCCTGATCCTAACTACACATGCAAGGTTGAAAAACCGGAAGATTTTGATTTGTACTGGGAAGAGGTTATTAAGACTCTAGAGAAAATAGATATTGGCATCAGCTGCGTTTTAGATGAACTTAGGTCTACCAAGGATATCTTGGTTTACGAGGTTTACTTCAATAGCCTGGATAATATCAGGGTATCTGGTTGGTATGCAGTTCCCGTGAATCATTCAGGCAATCTTCCCGGTCTCCTGTTGGTCCCCGGCTACCAAAGTGATCCCCCCATACCGAGAGAGTGGGCCAGAAAAGGTTATGCCTGTCTCTCTGTAAACCCTAGGGGTAAAGTAAGGAGCAGGTCGCAGTTTGACCCTGGATATCCAGGACTACTTACTTACGGAATAGTCGACAGAAATACATATTCATACAGAGGGTTCTATTGTGATGCCTGGCGAGGAATTGATTTTTTGCTTGCTAGAGAGGAAGTTGACTCCGAAAGGATTGGTGTGACTGGCAGCAGTCAGGGAGGGGGACTCACGATCACTACGGCAGCAATGAGGGAGGAAGTGAAGGCTGCTGCGGCCGGCGCGCCATACCTGTGCGGCTATATGGATGCTATTGAGCTGACTCATACTTATCCATACGAGGAAATAAACGATTACTTGAGATCTAATCCAGAGAGTCAACAGATAGTGGGAGAGACGCTCTCTTATTTTGATGGCATCTCGTTTGCAGACAAGATCAAGTGTCCTATTATCGTGAATATCGGGTTACAAGATAATGTTTGCCCACCGGAAACTGGGTATGCGTTGTTTAATCAGATCGGTAGTGTAAACAAGAAGCTTTATGAATATGATGGGCACGGGCATGAGGCCGGCCGATACATTCATTCCAAAGTGGTGGATGAATTCTTGGGCAAGCATTTAGGTCAGGAGTAGAAAATGTCTAAAACCAGACCTTCGGATTTTGGCAGCTTTTGGTACACCGTTGGGAAGGAACTGGCTGAAGTGCCTATTGCTCCTGAGGTGGAACGAATTCCAATGCGTTCCACGGATTTTGCAAATCTATATGGAGTCAGACTTTCCAGTATCGGCCCCTACAGACTTTTTGGATATCTCAGTATTCCCAAAGGTGACGGTCCGTTTCCGGTAATCTACTACGTACCCAAAAATGCAAGTGTTCTAGAAATCATTCCCCAGGGTACTTCGAATGAGATTCGTAGCAGGTATATAACATTTTCCCTTGCTTGTCGCGGTATGCGAAATTCAGACAGTCCCTATGCAGCGATGTATCCAGGCCAGCTTACTGACGGCATAGAAAGCCCCGAAACATATGTCTATAGGGGTATCGTCGCTGACACGATAAGAGGTGCTGACTACATAATGACGAGACCAGAGGTAGATAAGAACAGAGTAGTGGCTTGGGGGAATGATAATGCAATTCTTGCCGCCGCCTTGCATGACTCATTTACTCAGGTCATTTCAACGCCGGCATATTTATTTGATCCTATCGAATCTATGGACAGAGCAGACTCCTATCCTTTGGCCGAATTTGGGGATTATATTCGTTCAAACCCTTCAGATTTAGACATGGTTGGGTCAATACTAGAGCACTATAACCTGAGATGGCATACTCAGTCTGTCACTGCCAATACATTGATAATGGCAGACCACGAGAGTGGCATATATTCACCCGATGTACTTTCTGATTTGGAAGAATCAATCTCTGGAGAGATAACTCTTCACGAGTCAGAAAGATCCAGTTTCAAAGATGGAATGTTTGCAGAAAACTGGATAACAGGCGAAATGTTTGGAAAGGACGCTTCTCCGATAGTTCCAGAACACTGGAGATGACAGCAATTTAAAGGAGTACTTAGGGAGACATAGCTTTGATTAATCTTAATGGGAAAAATGCTTTAGTAACCGGAGGAGCCAATGGAATCGGTAAAGGGATAGCGATCGTCCTTGCTGCTCAGGGGGCTAACGTTGTTGTAAGCGACGTCGATCTAGAATCAGCTCAGCTAGTTGCCAGTGAAATAAGAAAGTCGGGAAATAGATCGAATTCGATTTTTCTCGACGTAACCAGTAAAGACTCCGCTCAGTCTGTAGCATCAGACCTAATTGATAGATTGGGAACCATTGATATTCTGGTTAACAACGCTGGCGTCGTAGGAGCAGATGGTTGGTGGACCCGGCGTATACCAAGTGACGATGATTGGAAAACTGTTATAGAAATTAACTTAATGGGAGTAGTTAATGTCTCCCAAGCGGTAGAAACGGATATGAAAAACAGAAAGAAAGGAAAGATAATCAATATCGCCTCTATCGCAGCCCGGCAAGGGAATACAGGAATACCGCACTACAATGCATCAAAGGCTGCTGTGGTCAGTTGGACTCAGTCTCATGCGCTCCAGCTGGCACCCTACCAGGTAAACGTAAATGCAATTTGTCCTGGATTACTATGGACCCCTTTATTTGAACACCTTATTGATAGACCCCCATTTATTGACTTTGACCATGCTCACTTTGAGGGTTTGACAGGGAGAGAAAAATTCGAGAAGAGTGTCGAGGTCAGTATTCCGATGAAGAAAGAGCAAACACCAGAGGATATAGGGAAATTGGCGGCATTTCTGGCCTCTGATGACGCCCATAATATCACTGGGCAAGCCATTAATGTTTCCGGTGGTCTCAGAATGAATTAATTACCATGATACTGAAGCTGTTTTACGCATAATGTGGGTTTTATGACTAGTATTAAATCGAAAATTTCCTTTGGCATATCTGTACCGCAGGTTTTTACAGAAGATCCCCTAGACCTGGACCTGGTTAGACGTTTTGCAACGAGAGCTGAAACATTAGGGTATGAAAGTTTATGGGTGCAAGAGAAAATCATTGGTGATGCCAATTCTCTCGAACCAATAAACCTTCTAAGTTATTTGTCTGCAATCACAAAAGACATACGTCTAGGGACTGCTGTAATAATTGCTACAACTAGAAATCCATTCATTCTTGCGAAAGAACTTGGCACATTGGATCATCTGTCAGGTGGTCGACTAATCCTTGGGTATGCATTAGGTGGTCGTCCTGACACTTATTCCCTGCTGGGAGCACCAAGCGAAAAAAGAGTGAGGCATTTCAACGAATGCCTTAGTGTTTTAGAAAAGTTATGGACTCAAGAAAAAGCTTCTTTCCACGGGGAATTTTGGGACTTCGAAAATATTTCTATGCTTCCTTTGCCTGTCCAAAAACCAAGACCGCCAATATGGTTTGGTGGTAGACACGAAGCAGCTTTAAAAAGATCTGCTAGCAGAGGTGAGGGATGGATGGGGGCTGGCTCTACCTCGACCAGCCAATTTAGAGATCATTGTCAGATTGTTAGGTCACAGTTAAATAGGCTTGGAAAGGATAGAAGTAAATTCACCATATCCAAGCGAGTCTATGTGGCTGTCGATGATGATGAGAACCGTGCACTAAAGAGACTTACTGACTGGTTTGGTTCTCACTACGGGAACCGTGACCTTGCCGAGAAAGTGTCTGTTTGGGGCTCAGCAGAAAAATGTATATCAGGTATGCAAGATGTTTTGGACTCGGGAGCGGAAATGTTAATGTTTAACCCCGTTTTCGATCATATGGAACACTTGGAAATACTAACTTCTGACATAATTCCATATTTAAAGGTTTCACGTCCTTTCAAAAGGTAACGGGCCAACAAATTGACGTTTGTTTCCTGTGTTATACTCCCGCCACTTTCTTGACTGGTTTATCCTTTATCCAGTCAATTGAATGGCTCCAAAAATTAGGCTAGTAAATTGATATCGGGGGTTTTGTGTTGTCCTCTTCAAATTTTGTTAATTCGGATGTTTTAGCGACGACAGAATGGCTAGGTGCCCATTTGGACGACCCAGATTTAGTGATCGTGGATTGTGACATGTTTGATTCCTATCAAAGAGCACACATAAAAGGGGCTGTTGGTATAAAAGTGCACCACTATATCAAGCATCCAGATTATGCTAATGATCCGAAAGGTCATCCATTAGTGGCAGAACCCAATGTAGCTAAAGATATTTTTGAAAGCATGGGTATAGATGACAGTACAACTGTAATTTCCTACGACAGCAACGGTAGTCTTTGGGCGACTAGGTTCTGGTGGGTTTTAAATTATTATGGGCATGCTAACGCTAAAGTGCTTGATGGTGGATGGAAGAAGTGGTTTGACGAAGGTCGAGCTGTTTCAGTTGACTCGAATGTTCCCGGAGACGCTATTTTTACTCCGAAAACACAAGATGATCTTGTTTGCAGTTTAGATCGGGCAATCGAAAGAATAGAAGATGGGGATACCTTATTTCTAGATGTCAGATCAGATGGGGAATGGAATGGAAGAAATGACAGAGGGAATTCTAGGGCTGGCAGAATTCCTGGGTCTGTGCATGTGGAGTGGCTAAATTTCGTAAATACCGATCGTTATCAAACTTTCAAATCGGCTGAGGAAATCAACCAGATATTGTCGGAAGCCGGGGTCACTCCCGAAAAGGAAGTCGTCACCTATTGACAGGGTGGCATCCGTGCGGCGCACGGACTGTTTGTACTTCATCTGCTGGGCTACGAAAGAATTCGAAACTACGATGGATCGATGGGAGAATGGGCGAACAGAGATGACACACCTCTCATCAAATAAGTCTGGGATATAAGAACCTCATGGGAAGATCTGTCCATCACCCGGTAGGGTTGATTTATACATCCTCCGAGTCATACGGAGGATACACACTCTTCACCACCAACGGTGGCGATCATGCGACACTACTTGATGTTGATGGGAATGTTGTACACAGGTGGCACAGCGACGAAGGCATTGTTTACGCCTACCTGATACCCAACGGTAATCTTCTGTGCAGGACAAGGCCTCCAACAGATGTCGAGGTGGTGCACAACCTGGGAGGATCTTCAAGTGCTCTCATTGAGCTCGATTGGGATGGTAATGTTGTCTGGCGCTATGATGATCCTATGCTTCATCACGATTTTGCACGTATGGAAAACGGAAACACCGTTGCCCTATTGTTTAAGGAATTGGATGAAGAAACCACTCAGAAAGTTAAGGGAGGACATACTTCGGAGGATGATCCACCAAGAATACTTGGAGACATAATTAGAGAGGTATCCCCCAGTGGTGATACAGTGAATGAATGGGATATTTCTGAAGCTCTGTCGTTTGGGGAGGATGTCATATGTTCCTTAGAGCACCGCAGGGAGTGGACACACGCCAATTGTCTAAATCTCACACCTGAAGGTGATTTTCTTGTTAGCTTTCGTAATACCAGTACTGTAGGGATACTTAGTAGGGATACTGGAAAATTTTTATGGAAATGGGGACCCGGGAATGTTTGGCATCAGCACCACCCAACATTTCTAGATAACGGTAATATCCAGATATTTGACAATGGCAGCCATTCTCGTGGTGCAGACAGATCAAGAATTATAGAAGTTAATCCGAGTAATAATGAAATTGAGTGGGAATACACTGAAACCCCTGCTATGGCTTTTTTCAGTTTCCATATAAGTAGTGCCGAGAGACTACCTAATGGGAACACCCATATATGTGAAGGTGCGTTTGGAAGGATGTTTGAAGTTACTCGTGAAGGAGATGTCGTTTGGGAATATATAAACCCATTCCAATGCCCAGATCTCAGGACAGGAGATCCGACCAATATGGTATTTCGCTCTCATAGATATAACGCAGATCACCCAGCATTCAAAGGTCGTTTACTAGAGGCCCAGAGTTATCAAAATATTAATCGTATGTACGGAGGTGGGCGGACTGATTCCGCTCCATTGAATAGGATCGTAGTAGCATGATCCAATGGAACCAAAGGGTTTAAAAATTTAAAGTTCAAGTTTGATAGGAGGAAACCAATGAAACTTTTGCTAATGAGTGGCGGTAGCCACCCCTATGAAGAGTCTACACCTGTTCTAAAAGGGTTTTTGGAGTCTGCTGGGCACGACGTCACACTCAGAGAAGATGCAGAGGCATTGACCGATGGTACATTAGATTCGTCGGACGCTTTGGTCTTCAATACATTGAGGGAAGGGGAAATAGCCCTAGACGGGTCGCAGCAAGAATCTCTAAAAAACTTTATTAGTTCCGGTAAAGGGTTTGTTTGTATACATATTTCTGGGTGTGTTCCTGATACCTGGAATGGATACGGGGATATTACCGGGGGTGGCTGGGTAATGGGTCAAAGTTTTCACCCGCCCTACGGACAATTTACTGTGAATGTTAAGAATGATACCCACCCAGGGGCCTCGGGGTTGTCAGATTTTGAAACTGACGACGAACTCTACATGAATATTGATTACAGGGATGGCAATGACGTCTTTTTATCGGCTGAGTTTGATGGTGGATCATATAGCCGTAACAGGGCAGGAGCGGAAGAAATTGAAATGGTAGGGGGAACTTTTCCTCTGGCGTGGACACGATCGTATGGGTCTGGGAAAGTATTTGTTACTCTTTTAGGTCATGATGGAAAGAGTCATCAGAACGAAGGGTTTCAAAAACTTGTTTTGAATGGTGTTGACTGGGCCACTTCATAGCTACAAATAGCTAGTTATTTGTTCAGGGCTGGGTAGGAAAATGTTTAAGAACTGATTCCGCCCAGGCCGTGAGATTTTCATCGAGATCCTCCCCACAGTGAGGGCATTCGTAATCTCCTGTGCTCCACCGCATCCCGCAGCCGCCGCATGGGGGTATCTGGTCTAGGCTGTTGATAAGGAATTGTACATTTTCCTGTACATTCATATTTGGGTATCTCCGCTAGCTTAAATTTCTAACCTTGTCATACACTTCATCTCGGTAAGGCATTGGACCAAGTGCCCCTCTTCCAGTAATGGTTATTCCGGCACATACGTTGCCTATCAGAGCTGACTCTAGAATGGACTTTCCTTCAAGGAATCCATGAATAAATCCACCTTTGAAGGAATCTCCCGCCCCAGTTGTATCGATGACGGGCCCTGCTGGCAGAGGATCTAGTCGCATTACCTCATTTGCAGTTCCTATTAGTGCCCCATCTTCTCCAAGAGTCACTACCACAGTTTCGACTCCCCTAAGATTTGCTTCGCGAATGACCTGCTGAGGGTTATCAGTTTCGAACAGTACCTTGGAATCAGCAGGTGCGCTTGGCAAAAATATATCGACGTAGGGCATGAGCTCTTCCATAGCTTCTCTTGCTTCAGAAGGATCCCAAAGTTGATGCCTGTAGTTTGGATCGTAGGAGACGAGCACTCCGTTCAATTGGGCAATTTGTGCGGCAGCGAGCACTGCCGCCCGTGAGCTTGATGAAATGGCCTGAGCGATGCCACTGCAATGCATAATCTTTGCGTCAGATATATATTCAGGATTTAGTTCTTTTGGTTTTATGGTTGATGGGGCACTTCCACTTCTGTAGTAAACAAACTCCCTGTCTCCATCAGGCATGACAGTGACAAAATGTGCTGCATTAAATCCGTCGCTAGACAAAACGTGGGTTGTATCTATTCCTTCCGAAGTGAAAGTATCTAGGAGATAAGCTTTAAAAGGGTCATTGCCCAGCTTGGTTATATACCCAGTGCTGGTTCCTAATCTGCTGGCAGCAACGATAATGTTAAGGCTGTCACCTGCCACAGATCTCGTGAAAGTTTCGGCTCTGTCCATGGGCTCTTCTGAGAAAAGCTCTATCATGGATTCACCTATGCTCAACATGTCTGGCATTATTTTAAATGTTTCCTCACTTCGACAGGAGAGCAGGCATTCATCACCTCAAGAGTTCCCTCTACTGTTCCTGGTCTTGACGATACAACCCGCACTATAGCGTTATCGAGACCTTCAGAAAGCCTGGCAAACTCAGAGGCAGCATTTTCTGCCTTTCCAAAATAGGCTACTGATCGCAATATATTTTCAGGGAATGCGTCTGCAACCTCGTCGTTTGAGGCTCCTTTTTCCCTCATTTCGTCGAGTGCAGCGAGTTCTGACGTAAAGCCCATTCTTTCAAAGTGGGCCCTGTAGCCAAAAGTTCTTTCTCGATCAGTCGGCACGACTGGTCCCAAAGCATAATGCATAGTAGCTTTTGCGAGAGCGACTCGGGCTTTTTCCTCATCTTCGTCGACGCAGATGCGTATGTATTCTGCAACCTTCACGGAGCCTTTCTGGCGACCCGATTTTTTCTCACCAATCTCTATTTTCTTCCTACTCCACGTTATTTGTTCAGGAGCACACCAGTTTAAAGATGCGCCATCGGCGAGTTCTCCGGCTAATTCCAACATTTTTGGACCAAGAGCTCCCAGGTAGACGGGGGTTTTAGGAGAAGGTCTGATTCCAAGCCTTGAGTTTATAAGGGTCTCGACAGCTCCTTCGTAATTAACCTTTTCTCCCTGGACAAGTTGAGTAATTATTTCAAGGTAATCCCTCATCATACCTAGCGCTGAGACGTTGGGCATATTTATGGATTTCCTGACGTCTGGACGGTAAGCACCGCCCGCTCCAATACCCATTATGAATTTACCATTGGTTATCTTACTCACAGTGCCCCCTGTCATTGCGAATGCCATGGGACTTCGCCACATAACTGGGGATACAGCAATACCTGTTTCAATGCCGCCTTCTATCACGTCGCATGTAGCCGCCCATCTCATCAGACACATATGGTATGAATCTTCCCCTGTTCCTTCCGGCGTCCATATACTTTGAAATCCAAGTCTTGCAGATTCTCTTGAAAGTTCGAATTGTTGTTCTAAGTCAAGGCCCAGAGTTGGATCTAACCCCACACCAATATCCATATTATTCTCCTGTAACGAGTTGGTTTTAATTACTTATTTTTTATCTGTAGATTTTGGGAAATAAGGAATTCAAATCGAGCTGACCAATTGTGTTAATTAAGCGGACGTGCCCGATATAATTTTTCCATCTCTACTGCGAACCAGATAGCCATTGAACCGCCCCTGTCATCGTATCCATATTCGGCAGCCCGATATAGATAATCTGACCGATTGGCCTGAAAACCCGTGCCTGTACAGACATCCACAAGATCTCCATCATTGGATATTCGTATATTTGTCGCCTGCCAGGCTTTTTCTACGGTATCTCTGAATGAATCATCGAGCCAACCTTTCCGGATACCTCTGGCTAACGCGTAACCTATCATGCATGTTGCTGATAATTCCTGGTATGTTCCTGGAAAGTCCAATAGCTGTGTCCACATTCCGTTAGGCAATTGCAGGCCACATAGGCCTTCGAGGTGTCGTGTGTGAGTTTTTATTAGCGTAGACCGATCTGGATGATTATCCGGGATGTAAGTGAGAGCCTCAGAATAGGCCAGGGCGGCAAACCCATTTCCACGTCCCCAGAAAAAGGGAGCGGACCGGCAGTGCCACATCAATCCGTTTTCTTGCTGAACACCAGACTCCAGCAAAAAATCAACGAATTTACGAATAAACTTAGAATCATTAGTAAGTTTGAATGCCCTGCCACATACGGCGGATATGAAAAACATATCTTCGCAGCCAAAGTCAGGATGACATGGTGAAGGGGAAATTCCTCTCTCTACGGTTTCGTAAGTATTGGCAGCGTCGAGGAGTAATTTATTCCAAACATTTTCACCGGTCTCCTCAGCGAGTTCTGGTGCCCAGCAGACAGCAGCAAGGTTAGGTCCCGATTTATTATTTCTTTCAAATCCCTCATATGTTGTAAGGAAATTGACAAGACCGCCAATTTGTTCTGAAGGATTTGGTGTGCTTTTGGAGATATTATGTAGTCTCAATCGGCCACTAATTGCCACTCCCTGGACGTAGTTGATTGGCTCGTCGAGCTTGTAGCCATATATATTCCCGAGTATTGTTGCAGCCTCGAGTGGACTTCTGGAGGAACGCTGCTCAAGCTCTAACCATGCAGATGAATGCGACGGAGAATTTTCAGAAACATTTTTTATAGTTTGTAGCAATTGGTCTTTCACCGTCTCAGTGGTTCCAGTTATCCGGACAGAAGGGATCGAACCAGGGGTGGGTCCGACACCCGCCGATATTTCTCCCAGTAAAGACCCTTTTTCTCTCTCAGTGTAGCTTTCAGACTGAATGATGCTAGTGATTTCACCATGTCGCAATTCGATGACTAGGTCAGGAGACTCCATGGTAAGCCATCTCCAAGCATACCGGGATTCTACGGAATCCCTATCGAAAAAAAATCCACCTTCGGGCGGAAAAATTTGATCCTTCACAGGGGAATGCGAGGAGGAGAGATCTGAGGCAATAAATCCAATATCATCTGATAACTTAGGTAATACTGCCATGCCTGTGAGGTAAACATCGTGGCACTCTTGGGTCCCTGATAATCCGCCTATTAAAGCAATTTTGTACCTTGGTGGTGCATCGTCCGAATGGTAATTACTGCTAGAGATTCCTTCAATCGTATTTTCGCTTGCGGATATGCCTAGAGGAAATGATATGACGCTTCTTTCGTCCATTTCTGAGTCGGTCCTTTTTTTCTATTATCTAGCCGCTGTTAATACGATATTGGCAGCAAGATACCCAGCACCGAATCCGTTGTCTATATTCACTACACCCACTCCTGGTGCACAACTATTCAACATCGCCAGGAGAGCTGCCAATCCCCCGAAACTGGCGCCGTATCCTACACTAGTGGGGACTGCGATTATAGGAACATCAACGAGTCCTCCTATTACTGAGGCTAGGGCACCTTCCATACCAGCTACTGCCACGATGGCTCGCGCCCTGTTTAAATTATCTAGTTTGTCAAAGAGTCTATGAATTCCGGCTACACCCACGTCAAATATACGTTCAACTTCACAGCCCATCATTTCGGCGGTCAAAGATGCCTCTATTGCCACTGGAAGGTCAGATGTTCCAGCACAGGCTACCAAGACTCCCGGTACTTTTGGGTCCGTTTCCGTCTCGGACCTAACCATGATAATTCTTGCAGCGTCATCGTACTCAGCTGAAGGTATTTTTTCCTTTACAGCTTGGTAGTTATAGGCACTCGCTCTCGTAACTAGTACTTTCCCTGATCTCTTTACGATTGCCGAGCAAATCTCAGCAATTTGCTCAGAAGTCTTGCCTTGACCAAAAACGACCTCGGGGAAACCCTGTCGAATAGCCCTGTGATGATCTACTCTTGCAAACTCTAGATTTTCAAATGGGAGGCCTTTAAGCTCATCAATACCCTTATTGATGTCGACCGAGCCATTTCTAACATTTTCCAGTAATTCTCTTATACGTTTCTCGTCTATGTGACTAACTCCTGTGAATAATTAAGGGATTATATCGATGATGTATTAAACACGAACGAATTTGGAGACTCGCTCTCCATTTCCTATTTCAGTAACGTATATAGATCCTTGTGAATCTACTGTTATTCCATGTCCGCCGAGGATAGATCCTTTTCCTGGGTCTTCATCAATCTTCCATCGGGAAACAACTTCGCCATCTAGAGTCCATATGCTAACTCCTCCGTGGTCGCCTTGTTCGACACAATACACAAGATCTTCGTGTACCCAGACATCTCCAGGCTTGGAAATATCGGTCCATTCTTCGATGAAATTACCTTGGTCGTCGAAGATTTGAATTCTGTCATTCTCACGGTCACATATTATGATTCTGCTGTTCTTGTCGACCCAAATGTTATGAAGAAGAGCAAATTCTCCAGGACCTGTTCCCTGTTTGCCCCAAGACAGTAACAGTTCTCCTTCAGCACTGAACTTATGCACTCTATGCCCGCCGTATCCGTCGGAAACGAATAATTCACCGTTCGGAGCTATAGCTAGTCCTGAAGGCATGTTGAAAGGAATTCCTTGGAATGATGGAGATGGGGCCAATTTTTCGCCAAGCGTTCTTATTGGGGTGCCTGAAGGCGTATATTCCGTGGCGATGTGGAAATCCCGGTCAACCAGCCATACGTTATCGTTCGGGGCTATATATATGCCATGAGGGTTTGCAGAAAATGTGCCTTCTCCCCATGAGGAAATGAAGTTTCCATCCTTGTCCCATATCGTGACTGGATGATCTCCTCTGCTGAAAATATGAATTTCGTCTTTGGAGTTAACGGCCCCGTCTGATGCCGCTCCAAAGGCCCAGTATTTAGGCATATTTGGCCACAAAGGGACTCTTTCGTATTTATAATCGCCTGTTCCTACAATAGCCATTTTATTCCTCCACATAGCAACCGTTTAACAACTTAAGGGAGCGAATTGTACATTGATGCAGTTTGTTATGCATCGTATGAATTTTGTTGGGCCATTTCCTTTACCTCTGACTTTTCACAAGGTAATCTGGTATGGCTTTTTATAATCGGGGTGTAGCGCAGCGGTAGCGCGCCTGTTTTGGGAACAGGAGGTCGCCGGTTCGATCCCGGCCACCCCGACCAGTATTCCAACTATCGGAGTATTTTTTAATTTTTAAGAAGGAGCATGACTTTTTGTGAACGGATTGTAATCCATTTAGCAAGTAATCTAAGGAATTATATGAGTCTGAGATGACTGGGGTGTCTGGTCTAATATCTTCGTTAATCTTCCTTTTTACTCAGGGGTATTATGTAGACAGTTTATGTCGCACTATTAGACAGTGCTTTTAAAAGAAAATTGAGCTGATTTATGCCAAAGGTCCACGCCATTTAATTGCAGATAACACTGGTCACCTGGGTTCACTGTTCTAGGGAAATAACATTTACCACGATATGGGAAGTCGACTAGCTCGAAATTACTCGGACGCTCGTCCAAGTTTTCCAATATTATGGCTTTTAATACTTCTCCTTTGGGACCCTCTAAATGCTGCTCATTTAAATATTTTAAAAACCAGTACTTGAGTCGATCATTTTCAATTCTTCGAAGCGTCCGGAACTGTGTGTCAGCAATATTGGCTATAGTGCCAATCTCTGTATCGTCGTATCTATTGGATTTCGAGCGCATGTAACTAATGACCTGTCTCTGAACTATTAGATCGAGATACCTCCTCAGGGGAGAACTGGCCTGTACATAATTTTCTATCCCCAGACCACAATGGATTCCTCCTGTTGTGGATAGCTTTGCCGGTCTTAAAAGCTTTCCGATTGAGTGCCACTTAAAAGGGCCCTCAGGCATTTCCAATGGGAGAGAGTCTTCAGGGTCACTTTGGATTCGGAATGGGACGGGGATACGATTATCAGCACAATATGTTCCTATCAGACTGTTGTATACGATCATTAGTTCAGCCACCATTGATCTTGATGGAGAATTTCTTTGCAGTACTTTTACGTCAATCTTTTTATCTTCTGAAACTGTGATGCTTAATTCTGGCCTGTTGAGAGCGAAAGCGCCTTTTCGAATTCGGGCGATTTCATGGCATTGCATCGACTCTCGTACGTGAGAAAACGTGAGATGTAAAGGATCATCTTGGTCCGAGAGGATTTTGTCTGCTTGCCGATAACTTAAAGACTTGTCACTTTTTATTTTTGTGTGATGGATAGTCCAATCAAAACATGATTCACCAGTGGCCGCATCGAGTTTTATAGACAAACATCGTCTATTTTGTTCAGGGTCTAGGCTTCCTAGCCCTTCACTTATTTCTGATGGAAGCATTGGGAGAATTATATCTGGAGTGTATAAGGTAGCAGCTCTCGAAGATGCTTCTGAGTCTATTTCGCAGTTTTCGGGAATAAGTGAGCGAATGTCAGTTACATGTATCCATATGGTCTCATTTACCACAGAAAATGCATCGTCCCTATCGGTGGTGCTTTCGTCGTCTATCGTAAAGGTATCTAATCCAGTTAAGTCGAGGATCTCTTCTTCTGAAGTGGGATAGTCTTTCAGGCTGCTGGCTTCAAGTAGAACTCTGTTATCAAATGTTTTCGGTATTCCTGCTATATCTATCTCGCGAGGATAATTTATGTCTAGTACGCCGCACTCTGTTAGCTTGTTATAAGCGTAAATTTGAATTGACTCGTTAGGTCCAGATCTAATTTGTGACAATAGTTCGATTGCCCTGCCACTCCGGCTATATCTATCCCCGTGAATTGCATATTCGCGTATATGATTTAGTTCGGAGTCTTGATCTTTTGTTAGATTTAAGGGCAGCTCACCTTTATCCATAGTTGTCAGGAGATCCGAAATTTCTTTTTGCCTTTTACGTTCCTTTGACCTTTTTTCCATCTGGGTTTCGATTGCTTCTCCTGTGTGGCAACCGAATCCTCCATCGCTTGAATAGAAGTAGGTGGAATCTTCTTCGATACTTAATAAAACAGCAGCAATAGAATAGGGATTGCTATCTAGACCGCAAGCTTCCGCTATATGCACGGATGAGACGATATCTTCATTCCTGGACAGAAATTTCCACGCAATCTTTAAATCTATTTCATCCATTAAAGCTCGTGATCTCTCACTAAAACTGACAACTTCCTCGTGAGAGTTACAGGTCGTACCTGTTCTCAGTAAAACCCGATTTAACGGTAGTTTAGCCTCTTTGTTACGACCTATCTTGACGCGGATTCTTTTCCCATTTGAGTTTTCCGACAATAGCTCACAAAATGAGGTCTGATTGCCAAGTTGTACAAGAATTATCTCGCCCATTAGTACTTGAGATCCGCAACCTTTGGCAAAACTTCCCTAGCCAGCAATTCCATGGATTTTTGCCATTTATCTAAGGGAGACCACTCATGTCCCATCGCAAGCAACACTCCGAAGCCCCCGACCTCGTGGTGTAGGTCTCGAATTTTTGTGGCAACTTCGTCTGGGTCACCTACTATCCAGACGTTTTCCATGACATACTCGGGCGTCACTTCGCTGTCAGGCATACTTTGGTCCCTTTTGTACAAACCGAGCATGTCTAATTTAGACATTAGTCGATGGAAATAATTGTCGAAATCTCTCCTAAGAATTCCATTCAGTGCTTCTTCCCTTGCAGCTGTTCCATCTTCTGCCACAAATATTTCCCTGGCTATTCTCCAATCTGAACGATTGGGCTCGTTTTTAGTTTTGGTTGCTCCTAGTTCTACCGCTTCCCAGTGTCCAGCCAGAGTATTACTGGGAACAAGATTGATGCTCATTGGAATCCAACCCCGCTCACCTGCCATGGTGAGTGTCTCTGACTTAGGAGAGACCCCAGCCACTCCAATAGGGGGATGGGGTTTCTGGTATGGGGTTAAATGAAACCTGAGACCAATCTCATCATCAGGTTCAGGAATCGTGAAATCCCAATACTCGTTTTTATATCTTCCGGGTTTAGGGTCTTTCCAAAGTTGCAGGATAAGTTCCACGGCCTCTTTTGACATATTTCTATGGTCACTTTTTGAAGGATCGAATCCAAATACTTCAAAATCTCCAGGAAATCCGCCAGACCCTATCCCCCACTGGAATCTCCCATGGGCGAGATGGTCAAGCAGAGCTATCCTGTGGGCGATCATAAAGGGGTTGTGATTGGGCATACATGTCACGCCAGTGCCCAAAACTATGTTTTCAGTCATAGCGAGGGCTTTTGCAATGAAAAGATCCGGTGCGGGTATATTTTCCCACTGGGCGGTGAAGTGTTCACCAATCCATGCTTCCCTGTAACCGAGTTTGTCCAGGAATACCAGTTGCTCTAGATCATCATCCATCGTTTGTGTGATATCTGATCCAGGTGGGTGTAGAGGCATCGTGAAGTAGCCGAGTTCCATGGTTTTCTCCCCTAGAAATTATCTCTCATTAAAGAACATCGTGAATCTATCACGGTTGTTGTGGCAGTATATGTCAGGGTTAAATTCACCTCAAGAAAGGTTTTATGATGTCAAATGATTTGAAAAATTATCTCGATCGATACCCAATTGGAAGGAGAGCGGTTGATATTCTACGTCTACTTGGAGAATGTCCCGCTACCTCATTTCATGAACAGCTCGTTTCGCGTTGTATCTTGGACACCCTTGACAATTCACAAATTAATTATCGAATCGACAAGTACGGAAACATAGTTGCTAAGGTAGGCAGTCACTCTGGATCTGGGCCAGAGAATTTGCCCATAGCATTTGTGGCTCATATGGACCATCCAGGTTTTGAAGTCGTTAGATACGAAGAAGGAGTACCCGTCGCATCATCATTGGGCGGCGTCCCATTGGCTTCTATAGCCAAGGGTGCGAATGCTTTTTACTTTGACGAAAAAGGGGACAGAGGAAAATGTGTATTGGAGCCAATACCTGGGGCACAAAATGAATTATTGGTTAAGTCTTCAACTCCACCTCCAGTGGGTGCGCCAATTGTTTTCGCTCTGGATGACTTCAGTATATCTGAGAATTTATTGCGAATGAGAGCTATGGATGATTTGGCTGGCTGTGCTGCAATCATTGCATCGCTAGAGGAGTTGACTAAAAATCCTTCCTCTAGTGACGTTTATGGAGTTTTCACACGAGCTGAAGAAGTTGGTCTGATTGGAGCTCGATTGCTTTCACTAGAGAACACGTTACCCAAGAATACATTTGTGGTGTCAGTTGAAACGAGTTCTATTATTCCTGGCGTTAAGCAAGGAGAAGGACCTGTCATAAGGACTGGAGATGCATCCTATACCTTCGATTCCGAAGCAGAACAGATTCTAATTATGGGGAGAGAAGCCATCAAATCTTCTGATTCTGACTATAAATGCCAACGTCAACTTATGAGTGCAGGATCTTGCGAGGCAAGTGCGTTTGCAGTGAACGGTTATCGCGCCACGGGGATAGCATTTCCTCTTGGTAATTGGCATAACGCAACAACATCTATTCCGGACCCTGATGGAGGAGTGGATGACGAGTACATTTCAGTTCATGATTTCATAGGTGGGGTTCGTCTCATAGAATCCTCTGCTAGGAATGTGGCAACAAGACATGATTCCCCTTTACCATCTCGTTACCGCACGGTACCCGATGAACAAAGGTTGAGACTTACCGACACCCGAGATTAAGTTGGTTCACTCCTGTCCCAATCTTCAAGAGTCCAGTAACCAACTTTAGGAACATCGACCACGGTTCGCAGATTTTGTGCTTTTTTCAGTCTCTGGATGTTATATAGGTGGGTAATTTCCTCGAAGTAGATGTGCCTCAAAGTTGCTTCCAATGACATAGTTCCGGCTGCCATGTCACCCTTTTTAGCGGTTTCTTCAACTGTCACCCCCCAAGGATGCGCACGTGACATTGATACCCACTGAGGGGTTGGGTCCCTACGAATAAATCGTTCTCTCAAAAACTTGACTGAATTCTCAAAGATCACTCTGTTCGCTATTTCTATGCATCGGTGTAGCATTTTCATGATGTCATATATCTCGTGAAATATTTCGTCATCTAGTCTTCGATCAGAGGGGGAGTCAATAATAGGAGTTAAGTTTCCTAGGCCATGATCTCCGTTTGGGAAAGTTTCATGTCCCCAACGAGCAACCAGCCAACGAGGTATTAAAGACGCCATATGACTTAGCTGCATCCTAATACTCCATTCTGACCAACTCCAATCCTTTGAAGTGAAATCGAGCTGAGCATCATCTAATCCTACGACTTCTGATGAAATCAAGTCATATAAATTTTCAAATTCTGGAAACAGATTTGTTCCAGGGTCAGTTTTAGATATTTCTGCCATTCGTTAATCTCTATATCGTTCAAGTGCTCTGTTGAGATGAGCCATTGAAAGGTTACCGCCACTGGCGACTAGGACGACTTTTTTACCCAGCAATTTCTCTTTTATTTTGATGCCAGCGGCCAGACTAGCTGCTCCTGCATGTTCCACTAAATTGCGGGTGTGTTCAAGATACAAAAGAACTGCATCTTCCATTTCTTCATCACTTACTAGAATGAAGTCGTCTAATAAATCTCTCAACATGGTTAAGGCAGGTTCGTATGCTGTGTTAGTAGCCAATCCTTCCGCTATGCTGTCCATTCTGGCTGTCTCTAAGGAACCGGTATTCCATGAATCATAAACTGCGGGGGCAGAATCAGCTTGTACACCAATTATTTCGATTTTAGGATTTATACTTTTCGCAACCACCGCTGTGGAGCACGCTCCACTTCCTCCCCCGACTGGCACTATGATGGCGTCCACGTCGGGCAAGTCCTCTAGTATTTCAAGAGTGTAGGTACCGACCCCTTGGTAAAGTACCGTGTCTTTCACAGCATGGATATACCGGTAACCTTTCTCTTCAGAGAGTTTCATTATGTAATCGTTTGCTATACCAAAATGTGGTCCATGCTCGATAACAGTTGCTCCCATATTGCGCATGGATTGTACTTTTCCGGGATTGGCCCCCTCAGGTACAGCAACATAGCATTTTGCTCCGAACAATCCGGCAGCGTATGCAATCGATTGACCATGGTTTCCACTTGAAGCAGTGGATATACCCCTTTCTAAATCCTCCCTGCTCATCTGAGACACCATGTTTACGCCACCACGTACCTTAAAAGCTCCAAGCTTCTGGTGGTTTTCATGTTTCACATATGTTTCAGTGCCCAGAAAATTCTCAAGTGCTAAGTGCCTGTGAAGAGGGGTCCTAACAATAAAAGGAGAGATTCTTTTTTTTGCAGCGAGTACATCAGTGAGAGATATCCATTGGTTGTGATCTTCCACATCCTTCTCCTTTTATTTGGTCGGAATAAAGAATCAGTATCTCAGAGCGCATCCCAAAGGGGGAGCCCGAGCATTGATTGTAATCTACATGCTAGAATGCGCCCTGCTATATCTCAAGTCATTGGAAAGCTTTTCCAGCCTTGTCATTTTGGGAGAAATTATGGTTGATAGAAGTTACGATTTAGCGGTTATAGGTGGCGGTATAATCGGCTTGGCCACAGCGATGAAGTTGACGGCAGATTATCCGTCTCTCAAGGTGGCCGTTCTAGAAAAAGAGGACAAGGTAGCCGAGCATCAGACCGGACATAACAGTGGTGTTATACACGCTGGCATTTATTATGCTCCGGGTTCCCAGAAAGCCAATTTCTGCTCAACGGGGGGAAAACTGCTGAGAGATTTCTGTGACGCACGTGGTATCGAGTACGACATGTGCGGGAAACTTATAGTGGCTGTGAATGAGGACGAGATACCAAGGTTGGAGGATTTGTACAGACGCGGCACGGAAAATGGTGCAGAGGGTCTGAGGATGGTAGATAAAGAAGAAATTGCCGAGATTGAACCTCACTCGGCGGGGGTGAAGGCGATCCTATCACCTAATACCGGAATAATTGACTACCAGGAAGTTTCCCAAGCCTATGCCCGTGAGCTTGGCGAGAATGGGGGAGACCTTCTCACAGGCGCCCAAGTGAGGTCAATGGAGAAAAGGGACGGATTGGTGTACTTGGACACGACGGTTGGAACCATCTCAGCAAAATATATACTTAACTGCGCTGGGCTTCATGCAGACACAGTTGCGAAAATGATGGGGGTAGATATTGGGGTTCGTATCATTCCATTCCGAGGCGAATATTTTTCGATTATCCCTTCAAAGGCTCACATGGTGAAAGGCCTTATATATCCTGTACCTAATCCTGATTTGCCATTTCTTGGGGTTCATTTCACTAGGCGTGTAAATGGAAGTGTTGAGGCCGGCCCCAATGCAGTATTTGCACTGGCAAGAGAGGGATATACCAAAACGAGTTTTAGCTTTAGAGATACTTTTGGGACTTTGTCATATCCTGGTTTTTGGAAGATGTCAGCCAAATATTGGAAAGTTGGGTTCAATGAGCAATACAGATCGGCAGTAAAGAGCGTTTTTGTTAAATCTTTGCAAACTCTCATGCCTGAGATAACTGGGGAAGATCTCGGTGATCCGGGAGCCGGAGTACGTGCTCAGGCTGTAGATCGTAACGGTCAGCTTTTGCAGGACTTTAGTATTGCGGAAACTGAAAATGCTATACACGTTCTTAATGCCCCTTCCCCCGGCGCCACATCGTCTCTTTCCATTAGTAATTACATTGTCGAGCTGGCGGAAAAATCTTTTGGATTGGACGCTGCCTAAGGTTAATCTAGCTTTT
>CAJWWP010000024.1:0-25708 GCA_913048525.1 uncultured Chloroflexota bacterium | reverse complement strand
ACTTTTCTGTGGTGTGGTGAGCGTGGCCAAGTTGGTTAAGGCGCCAGGTTGTGGCCCTGGAGATCGAGGGTTCGAATCCCTTCGCTCACCCCACGACTGCTCGGGGAACATTTTGTTCTTTTAAGTTAAGGTTTCAGAACATTGAATGAATAGAACCATCTTAATTATTCAGCAGTCAGGCTAAATCGGTTAAATTGGAGTTATGGAACTGGGAATCAGATAGTGAATTTTGATAAGTTTGCGTCAAGCGTGACCAGATTGATTCGGAAATTCTCGTATGTTTGTAGTTTAAGTTAGTGAACCAACAAAGTTATTTATTTCTGAATAGGCATTGATTTGCCTGAAAGTTTAGTTATATTGCCCGAATTCCCTCAAAATATACGAGTCATCAATCAAGGTGAACCCGATGGGCAGGACTGGGCACTTAAAATTACTTCCTCATCTGGCCGGGATGTTTTCGCCGTTGCTATTAACCCAGATAATAATTCTCGTACGGGACCCACTTGGTCTTATATCTTTGATGCTGACGGCTTAACCACTGTTGATTTAGGGACACCTAATTCTTTTGCAAATCTAGAAAAAGCCTACTCAAATACTGGAATTTCTATCAGAGAAATAGATAGGTTAATAATCACTCACGGTCATTCAGACCATGATGGTACGGTTCCAGAATTTTTATCTAAGAGTGGGGCTGAATTCTGTGCCCACGAGAGCTATTCAGCATTAAAGGGATTTGATCAATGGGACATTCAGGATCGTACTTCCTCCCCTCTTCAGATCGAGTTGGAACAGCTTGGGCGGGAGAAAATAGATAGAAATGTCTACAAAGAAAGATATGAATTGCATAAGGCATATTATGAGGCTCGGAAAATAACTTCCGTAGATAGAAATTTGGCAGATGGCAGTACTATCCCGGGTGCTACAATATTTTCAACACCAGGGCATTCTCCTGATCAGATATGTGTTCAGATAGATGATTTGATACTTACCGGGGACCATGTTCTACCCGAAATAACTCCCCATCCCACATCCAAAATGGTGTTTAGAGAGGACATTAAAAAATCCCCTTTAGTGGAACCATTAAGTGAGGAGCATTTATATGGTTTGGGGACGTACATAGAGTCCTTAGGAAAAATTATTGCTCTGGGTGAGGAAATGCGGTTGCTTCCAGCTCATCGTTTATTTAATAAGGGCCAATTGAACTTATGTGGAGTGGAGAGAGCATCTGATATAGTCCTTCATCATCAGAGAAGGCTAGAGAGACTTTACGGTCATATAGGAAGAGGTAAAAGTAATCTCACGGATTTGACTATTAGCTTATTTGATCGCAGCAAGTTGCTAGGAGGAAATCTCATGGCAGCCTTGTCAGAAGTAGTTGCTCATTTAGAGCTACTAGATGACGTTGGTGATATAGAAATTTCTAATGAAGGATCAATGACCCTTATAGACTCGGAGACACCTCGCTACGTAGACTTTATCCAGAATATTGCGATAGATTCCTCGACAAATATATAAAAGTTCCCCAGGAATATAAATCTTAGGCGCCTGTAGCTCAGCGGATAGAGCACTGGTCTTCGGAACCAGGTGTCGGGGGTTCGAATCCCTCCAGGCGCGCCAACTTTATAATTTTAAAAACCTGAACGCCAAAAAGATGTGACACATCAACGTGGGCTTTCCGAGACGGTACATTTCGATTCGATATGGCAATATTTCATAGAAAATAGCAATGAAAATTAGAGGCATATGCAAATATGAGGTTTCGGAGAATACTAATAGCGAATAGAGGGGAAATTGCTATTCGAATCGCTAATGCTGCCAATGCTCTAGGGATAAAAACTCTTGCCATATATTCTCAAGATGACATTAATTCTCTTCACATTAAAATTGCCGATGAGGCTCAGATGTTGGATGGTATAGGTGTTCCGGCTTATCTCAATGCAGAGAACATTTTGGAAATTGCAAATTCTAATAATTGTGACGCAATTCATCCTGGTTACGGATTTTTAGCTGAAAACGCTAAGTTTGCAGAAATTTGTCAAAGCGGAGGGATAACTTTTATTGGTCCAAATATCGAACATTTGGAATTATTTGGGAATAAAAATGTAGCCAAGCAAGCAGCGATAGATGCTGGTGTCCCTGTCATCCTGGGTATAGATCGAGGGGCTACTTTTGAAGAGGTTGTGGAGTTCTTTGACTCTCTCCCCGAAAACAAAGGAATTATGCTCAAAGCCGTTGCTGGCGGGGGCGGCCGTGGTTCGAGAGCAGTATTGAAAAGAGAAGAATTAGAGAGGTCTTTTCGAAGATGTAAGTCAGAGGCTAGAAGATCTTTCGGTAACGATGATATTTATGTAGAAGAATTTTTGCCGCGGACTCGACACATCGAGGTCCAGATTGTTGGTGACAGTGATGGGGAGATTATCCACTTATGGGACAGGGAATGCAGTGTACAGAGAAGATTTCAGAAGTTGGTGGAAATAGCCCCGGCTCCCAACCTTTCAGAGGAAGTACGAACACAGATAATTAATTCCGCTATGCGCCTTGCCAAAAGCGTTGGATATTCGAATATTGGAACATTTGAATTTTTGGTTCCTTCTGATAGATCTAATGAGGAAAAACCCTTTGTGTTCATTGAGGCTAATGCAAGGTTGCAGGTCGAACATACTGTCACAGAAGAAGTAACAGGTATAGACATCGTGCAAACTCAGATTCAGATTGCTGAAGGGGCAACGATTTCTGATTTAGATATAAGGAATAACTCGAAGCAACCACCCGTTGGGTTTGCTATTCAAACTCGCGTCAATATGGAAACTTTGACTTCAGCCGGTAATGTTCGACCTTCAAGTGGAGAATTAGAGGTTTATGATCCACCCATAGGTACTGGGGTGCGAATAGATGGATGTGGATACACCACTTACACAACCAATACCTCTTTTGATTCACTCTTGGCAAAACTAATTGTTCATTCAGACTCTGATCAATTCTCACAGGTTATAAAAAAATCCCTACGTGCCTTATCCGAATTCAGAATAGAAGGCGTCCTAACAAACATATCTTTCCTGAGAAATGTTCTTTTACATGAAGATTTTTATAATGGGAGAATTCACACTACATGGGTAGATGAAAACATGGCTAGCTTAGCGGACTCATCTAATAACTCATAGAACAGTGGGGGAGTGCTGGTAATACTGCTCGTTGGTATCCAATAGTATTTCTGTTGGCAAGACTGGGGTCGAAAAATACTTAAATATTGGAACCGAGTGAGTTGATATTTTCTATCCCGGGGTTTAGCTTTTAGGAGTAATGCGGGGAAAGATTTGTGGTGGTTCTACCGGTCAGAAAGAACAGCGAGTGCTTCTGAGGCTTCTTTTTCTAGTACGTCTATATTATCGCCGCTGAAAATAATGTGTCCCATTTTTCTACCCGGGCGTACGCTTTCCTTCCCATACATGTAAATTCTGGCCCTACCTGTTTTTAGAATTAGATCAGTCGTTTCCGCCCGTGACAGTGTCGTAGCTTCGTCACCTAACACATTAAGTAATACTGTACTACCAATGCGAAGAGGTTGTGATATTGAAAGGCCGCATAAAGCCCTGACTTGATGCTCGTACTGGGAGATGGAGAAGGAATCAATAGTGTGGTGACCAGAGTTATGTGGTCTTGGTGCAATTTCATTTACGAGGATTTTGTCGGGGTTCACTAGGAATAGTTCCACACAAAATACTCCAGGGTCTCCTATTGATTTTATGACTTCTTTTGCCAGGTTTTGAGCAGACAATTCAGTCGATGGATCAATTCTTGCTGGGCACATACTCATACGGAGGATCCCATTTTCATGTGTATTTTCGGTAGCAGGGTATGTAATACAGGTTCCATCTGTCCCCTGTACCACCACGACGGACAGTTCCATCTCAAAAGGGACCACCTTTTCGGCCACCCAGGGTCCTTCTCCAGAGATTTGTGAACTCATTTGATCTCTTTCATGCTCCGTGTTTATACGCCATTGTCCGTGACCGTCGTAGCCCATTGTGGCCGTTTTTACAATCCAGGGTAGTTCTTGGTCCACTTTTACCAGATCGCTAGGGCGATTAATCTCTTTATACTCAGATAAAGGAAACCCATTGTCGCGAAGGAATTGTTTCTCTTTGATTCTATTTTGTGCCAGACCTAAGCTTTTACTGCTTGGCCTTGTGGGTTTATGGGATTGGATAGCTTCAACTAGTTCAACGGGAATGTTTTCCCATTCAAGAGAAACGGCGTCCACAGTAGAAACGAATTCATTCAGAGTATTTGCATCACTGAAGGGGGTATTAAATTTATGGGTGGCGAATCTTTTTGCAGGGGCGCTTTCAGATGGATCCCATACCGCAACCTTGTAACCCATTCTGAGTGCCGCTTCTGCGAAAAAACCTCCTAGCTGACCACCGCCGAGCATTCCTAAGGTACTGGAAGGGGGTGTTTTAATATTTTTATTCACCTTTTGTATTACCTTTTGCGGAGGGGTCACCTAAAACCCTATTTGTAAGTGATCTTCTCCACTCAATTAGTTTCGCTCCGACGGTTTGATCAGAAATAGCTAGAATTTCGGCTGCGAGTATTGCTGCGTTTTCCGCTCCTCCAATCGCAACGGTGGCTACTGGTACTCCACGAGGCATCTGCACGATGGACATTAAAGAATCCATACCTTTTAGATGTTCGAGTGGTACAGGGACACCAATGACAGGGATAATCGTTTTTGCTGCCAACATTCCAGGTAAGTGAGCAGCGCCACCCGCGCCAGCTATAAGTACCTTAATACCCCTTTCCGACGCGGACTCTGCGTATTCAAAGAGCCAATCTGGGGTTCTGTGGGCGGAAACCACCCTCAATTCATGAGGAATACCTAACTGTTCCAAAATAGCTGTTCCTTTCTCCAATAATGGGAAATCGGAAGTACTTCCCCCTACGACACCTACTATTGGTGATTCCGCAATTTTTTCCTCATGCATCTTTCTCTCCTGTTCCGGCTTCGCTCTTCGAGAGCGTTATATTATCGGATCATTTAATCCTTTGGTTCATATAGCGTCTGGGCTTTGATATAGTCCTCGGAACTTTTTCGTTCATTACCGATCATGTGGTATACGATGCTCCTGTGTCTATACGCCGACCAGTAGCAGTTGTCGAGTTCTATCGCTTTTGAAAGGTCTTTTAGCGAGGAGGTAAGGTCTCCTAAGTCCGAATGCGCTAAACCCCTATTATGGTATGCATCTTTATATTTGTAATCTAGCTCGATTGCCTTGTTGAAATATTCTATTGACTCTTTAAAATATCCCAGACACATTTTTGCCACACCGATATTGTTCCAGGTAAGTGCATGGTCCGGACATATTTTACTTGCTTCCTGTAGTTGTTCCAGCGCCTTTTCGTTGTCACCCCCATTTGCGAAAGCATTCCCGCTATTAAAATACCGTTCCCACGTCTGTGTTTTATTTTTCATATTACTCACATTATCCAAATCGTAACCAATTATGGTTACAGTTTGATTAAATAGTAACGCGGATGAGAAGCCTATTGTAAAATTGTGAGCACGATGAACACTTTACGAGCCGGAACATTGTTGTCATTCCAACCCATTTTAGGAATGAGGGATTCAAGCCCTCTTGAATTAGAGACGAAAAATAGGGTTATAGATTCCGTAGGCAAACTTCTTGCCGAGAATGGATTTGAAATGGCAGATTACCCGATCGTTGAACCAACAGAATTGTTTGTAAAGAAATCTGGGGGTGATATTGGTGGGAGGCTATATTCCTTTGTTGATCCAGGCGGCAACCGAGTAAGCCTAAGACCAGAATTCACGTCTTCTGTGATCCGTTCTTTTTTACTAGAGGGCTCTCCGAATGCCGGAGTCAGGCGCCAATATGCAGGGCCGGTATTCAGATATTCAGATGGGAAATATACCAATGAATTGAAGCAATTTACTCAGATAGGTTGTGAATTGATTGGTTCTGATTCGTTGCAATCAGATGCGCAAATTCTGAGTTTAGCTTTGCAGGCTGTGTCTCTAACGGATACTCCAAGTGTAACCGTCAGGATGGGAAATGTGGGGTTGATTAGATCCCTTCTTACGGGACACGGATTAAATGAGACAATCTGTTTTTTTGTTCTTTCTAATTTAGCGACTCTTAGGGCAGGGGCTATGAGCTCCGGCGAAATAGTGAAAAGAGCCACCGACCTTGGATTGGTAAGTGATTTGCAAGGTCAAGCTAATCGGAATCAGCAATTATCCGACAAAGAGTATATTGAGTCCCACATGTCTGAGAACCTGTCTGGCAATACTGGTCGTAGATCTAGATCAGACATAATCAACAGGCTTGTTGCCAAAGAAAATACTAAAGTGGATTCTAAGTCTTTGTCCAAAGCCATTGACCAATTGACTCTGTTTTTGCAAATTGCGGAAGGCGAGCTAAGCCTTGGCTCATCGTTGGATCTCGGGACTGATTTTGGGAAGGATGTTCAGGAAAAGATCAATGAACTGATTTCGATAAGAGAAGGAGTAGGAGATTTTGCGTCGCTTGAGGTTAGATATATCTTAGATTTCTCCACGAGCAGAGGTCTAACCTACTACAGTGGTTTGATATTTGATATCAGTTTAGATGTTACAGGTGATACCGTCGTAGGTGGGGGTGGGAGGTATGATGGGTTGGTGAGAATGTTGGGAGGTAGCGAGGATGTTCCCGCGGTCGGATTTGCAATTAATGTTGATTCCCTCTTATCCTCTGTCACCCAATCGAGCTCTATAGGAAAAAGATGATGACGTTTATTGGATATTATGACCTCTGAAATTGCACCAATGATTGTAGCGATTCCCAGTGATGGAGCTTTATACGAATCGACCTTGAAGTTTCTGGATTCTTGTGGCCTTAAAGTTAGTAGAAAAAACAGTAGAAGGTATACCGCTAAGATTCCATTTATGAACGGCGTTTCTGTTCTATTCCAGCGTGGAGCTGATATAACTGGAAAAGTTGAAGACGCTAACGCGGACCTAGGAATTTTAGGATATGACAGATTTTTGGAGATTCGGCGTGAAGATGGTCCAGCGACGTCTCTTATAGAAAACTTAGGTTTTGGATCATGTTTATTGGCCATAGGCGTGCCTGATTCTTGGATTGATGTAAGCTCTGTTGCGGATTTGGCCGACGTATCTGGTGAGTTCCGGGGGAAGGGAGAAACGATAAGGATTGCAACAAAATTCCCTCGGCTTGTAGAACGATTTCTTTTGAAAAATGGTGTAAGTCATTTCTCACTTGTTGAATCTAGTGGGACTCTAGAGGTGGCCCCAGAGATGGGATTTGCTGACATCATAGTGGACATAACTGCCACAGGCACAACCATGCGAGAAAACCATTTGAAGCTGATTCATGGAGGAACGGTTATTGAATCGGAGGCATGTTTGATAGGCAATACAGAGTCTCTGTTACGACCAGACATACATTCAATAATTGAGGATTTCGTAAGTACTATTAAAGCATATATGGGTTCCAGTCAGTATCAAAAGTGATATACAACGTTAGTTCTCAGCAGACAGTAAATATTGTGAAGGAAATACCATCTAAGAGTAAAATCTCGCGTATTGGTCGTTTGACTATACTTAACCATAACTGTGTTTTCGTGGCTGATGTTTTCAAAGAAAAAACTATAGGCTAAGGCAGTGCCAAATCTACCAACCCATATCCATTTCGCTCTGGTGTCGCTATCGCAGATACAGGGTTTTGACGTTGAGAATCAAACGGCTGCATATATCCTGGGATCGACCGCACCTGATATTCGAGCTATAACTAAAAAGAATAGGTCTGTGTACCATTTTGTAGATTTAGACTTTGAGGGTGTAGGAGAAGGGCTTAGGAATTTAGTGAACCAACATGGAAATGCAAATAAAATAACAGGATCGGAACCAGAAACAATCTCTTTTATGGCGGGGTACGCATCGCACTTAATTCTTGATGAAACTTGGATCACGACTGTGTTCAGGCCCAATTTTGGCCGTGGAGGCAGACTTTCACGTTTTTCGAGCGACTCTAATCTTATTTGGGATCGTGCTCTCCAACTTGGTCTCGACCGGATGTTTTGGGAGAGTATGAATCCTTACATAAACGAGCTAAAAGAGTATAACTATCCTAACAACATTTCGTTTCTCAAAGAAGAACCTGTGGAAGAATGGAGAAGTTGGATATTGAGGCTTCTCGACGCAGAATTTGACTGGAATAGACTTAGCTTTATGGCAAATCGGATTGCGAGAGGAGATTCATCGCATCCGGTGATTGGGATGGCAGAGGAATTTCTATCTGATCCTGATGCAGGATTCGAAGAAATACTCGGCGAAATGCCAAAAAATGCTATAGAGGAATTTAGTTACGTAGCCCAAAATAACATAGCAAAATTAGTAAGTGGGTTTGTCTCGTGAAGACCGTTATTGGATTCGAAAACTCCCGTAAAGAACTCCTTAGTGGAAGGGGGCTTGGACTGGACTCGACCCCTGATTGGGTATCTAGTTCCGCAGAATCTATTTTCGGTGAGAAAATGGGAATAATCCCCTATGTTCAGAGAATAATTGATGGGGTCAAATCGGAGGGAGATACCTTTCTCAGATCTGTCACTCACCAGATAGAGGATATATCTCTTCAGCAAATAGAAGTGGATAAAGAGTCTGTCCGTAAGGCCTATGAACGAATACCTAACGATTTGAGGGTGTCCTTAGAGGTCTCTGCGTCCAGAGTTGAGGAATTCCAAAAGAAATGTTTACCGCAGAGCTGGGAGGATAGGGTTTCCGGCTACTCGGTTAATTTTGTGCCAGTAGAGTCCGCAGCAGCTTATGTACCGGGAGGCACCGCAAGATATCCATCTACAGTTTTAATGACAGCTATACCAGCCAAAGTGGCTGGTGTGGATAGCTTCTCAATAGCATGTCCAGGTTCTAAAGAAGATGGATTGCCCCCCGATTCGGTTCTCGCAGCGGCTTATATTTCCAAGGTTGACAGGGTATATTCTCTCGGTGGAGCACAGGCGATAGCAGCTTTGGCTTATGGCACCGAATCCGTAGTCAAGTCAGACGTTATATGTGGCCCGGGTAACATGTTTGTAACGGTTGCTAAAAAGCTTGTTTATGGTGATGTTGGCATTGATGGACTGTACGGTCCTACTGAGACAGTAATCCTTGCCGACGAAACCGCTAATCCGGTGCTCTGCGCTGCTGATTTGTTGGCACAAGCAGAGCATGATCCTCTCGCAAAACCTGTGCTTATTACAACTTCCCAGACGTTGGCAGAGGAAATTGAGACCGAGTTGGGGATCAGAGTGGCAAATTTGGATAGATCTGATATTGCTACGGCCTCACTAAATAATCAGGGTGTGATAGCTATAGTAGATTGCGTTGAAGATGCTATTCGACTATCAAATGCTTTTGCCCCAGAACACTTAAGCATTAGTGCTCGGAACGCTATCTCTCTTGTTCCTGGCATAAGGAATGTTGGGATGGTGTTTTTGGGAGAATATTCACACGAAGTATTGGGAGATTATGGTGCGGGACCTAGTCATGTTATGCCTACTGCTGGCACAGCAAGATTTAACTCAGGCCTGAGTGTTCACACGTTCATCAAGAATATCCCTGTTGTTAACATAAGTATCGAATCAGCATTGGAAATGACGCCTCATGCTTCTGTTATCGCCAGAGAGGAAGGTTTGACCGGGCATGCAGAGGCTGCAGAGATAAGACAAGAGCTACTATAAACCGAGGAAGGCTTCAATAATGGTAGAAGATAACATTGAGAATTTGATCCGACCGCATCTTGTTAGAGTGGACACGTATGATGCTATGGATGCCCCTGAAACCTTAGTAGAGAAATCGGGCATTTCTCTAGAAAATATAATTAAATTAAATGGGAATGAAAACCCTTATGGGGGCTCGCCGCTAGCTGTAAAAGCCGTAGCGGAAGTCCCACTTCACATTTACCCGGACCCTCATCAGGTTAAGATGAGAAAGTCCCTTTCTGAGTACACTGGTATGGGAGATGAGAACATAGTTGTTGGTGCTGGCGCCGATGAATTGATAGACCTTATTTTTCGGTTGTTCATATCCCCGGGTGATACTATCCTTGATTGTGAACCTACTTTTGGCATGTACAGTTTTTGTGCTGGATTGGCTGGTGCAGATGTGCACTACGTTCAAAGAGACAGTGAGTTTCACATAGATGCATTTACCGTAAAATCTGCAATCACCGACACTACTAAACTGGTGTTTATAACTTCCCCCAACAACCCTACCGGTAATGTTGCGCGTGAAGAAGATATCCTTGAGATTCTTGAAACAGGTCTTATTGTAGTTGTTGATGAAGCGTATTTTGAATTCGCAAAATCATCCGTACAAGACCTTGTAGTAACCCATGAAAATCTTATTGTCCTAAGAACAATGAGCAAGTGGGCTGGTCTTGCGGGTTTGCGAGTAGGGTATGGGATCATGAGCCCTAAAATAGCTAGCTACATGATGGGTATCAAGCCTCCATATAATGTAAATGTTGCTGCCGAAGCGGCATTGTTGGCCTCTCTTGAAGATGCAAATTACCTACTAGGTAACGTCGAGAAGATAATTAATGAGAGGGAAAGAATGATGCAACTTATCTCAGGGGTTTCTGGGATAACTCCTTGGCCTTCGGATGGGAATTACCTGCTTTGCGAATTTGGTGAAAACGAGGCCCTAAGGGTATTTAAGGAGTTGGCATCTAAGGGTATATTCGTAAGGAACTTTAAATCTGACCGACTCAAAAACTTTTTCAGAATAGCAGTGGGTAAACCAGATGAAACTGATTTACTTGTTGATGCTCTAAAACAAATTATGTGAGGTATCTGATGAGCATCTCTGAACAGCGAACTTCTAGCCAGTCAAGGGAAACGACTGAAACGAATATTTCCGTTTCACTTAATTTGGATGGCTCGGGAGTTTATTCTATTAATACGGGTAATGGCATGTTTGATCATATGTTGGCCCAGCTTTCAAGGCACGGCCTAATAGATATCGACTTGACTGCTTCTGGAGATTCTCATGTTGGTTGGCATCATATAGTTGAGGATACTGCTATTGTGTTGGGAAGGACCTTTAGGGAAGCGGTTGGAGAGGGTGTTGGGATAGTTAGAATGGGCCACTGTTACGTACCTCTTGATGAGGCTTTGGTACTAACGGCAGTCGATTATAGTGGTCGGGGATATTCAGTTATAGACTCCCCGCTTACTGAAAGTGATCTGGGCGATCTTCCCTCAGACTTGATACGGCATTTTATGGAAACTTTTTCTAGAGAAGGCGGGTTTAACCTTCATTTGAAAGTTCTTGCTGGCATGAATAATCATCACATAGCTGAAGCTTCATTTAAAAGTCTAGCGAGGTCCATGAAAGATGCGCTGTCTGCTGACCCACGTCAAGCAGGAAAAGTAGCGAGTACTAAGGGTACGATTACAGGCTAGTGAGTTTTACACTATAGATCAGCGAGTGTAACTTCAAATCGATAGTTTTCAATGATTGGATTCGCCAATAATTTGTCGCACATATCGGTGATCATATCTTTTCCAGAATCTAAAGTTTCGGCGTCGAATGACACCTCTATGAATTTGCCCGCCCGCACTTCCTCAATAGAGTCAAATCCCAGTTGTCCCAAACCTCCTGCTATTGTCATACCTTGAGGGTCACTTACAGTAGGTTTCAGACTTATAAATATTTCTGCTTTAAACTTCATGCGGTTACTTAGTTCGCGTATGGCTCGGGAGCATTAGGTGAGTTGTGATGAGAATCAATGAAGTCTATGATTTTGTCCTTGTCATAGCCATCAAAGGATTCGATAAAAGTCCATGAGGTGAGTGTAATTTTTCTTTCAGTGCCTGGGTATGGCGATAGAAGTATTTTCATGTTCTCATCCCTCGCCCTTTTTACGATGTCTTCTAATTCTGAAATTATGTCGTCACAACCTTCAGGGCAGTTATAGGTTATTGATATGCCCCCATGTTCCAAGTTATGGATCCTCTTTTCTTCGGGGATAAAGGAACTATGGATACCCCAACTAACCGGAGCGAGTGGTTGAGGGTAATGCCAACCTGACGTCGCTGGAACACTGTTGTACGGAGGATGTTCTGTACCCTCTTGGATATGTTCCTGCCCCTGGCTCTCTACTTTTATGCCAGGTCCATCAGGGGGTCCACTGCCCTGGCTACCTATACTACCTACCATAGGTAGCATGAGGGAAACGATAAGTAACCCTGCAACCCCTACGATTGCTACCACAATCAGCCACCTGGTTACTTTACTTTTCTTCTGCTTTCTTTCTCTTCTGGCTGCTCGGGCCTGTGTCGGAGTTAACTTATTATCTGTAGTCATTTCTTATTCCTATTGGAGGGTGGATCCAGTCAGTTTACTGAAGGCTTCCTCATAACGCATGGATGTCCTGGAGACAATTTTCTCCGGTAAAGGTGGAGCAGGAGGTTCTCTGTTCCAATCCTGCTCTGTAAGCCAGTTTCGTACGAATTGTTTATCGAAATTGGCCTGTGATTTACCGGGTTGGTATTTTGTGGCATCCCAGAATCTACTGGAATCTGGAGTCAATATTTCGTCTATCAAAGTTAGCTGTCCATCTATGAAGCCAAATTCTAATTTAGTGTCAGCAATTATTATTCCTTTTGTTAGCGCGAAATTGTGAGAGAAATCGTAAAGTTCCAAAGTTAAGTTTTTCAGTCTTTCAGTTAGATCACTGCCTATTAAATTCTCCATTTGAGAAATACTTATGTTTTCGTCATGTCCTTCTTCAGCCTTGGTGGCAGGAGTGAATATTGGGGTTGGGAAGGCATCCGCTTCCACCATCCCAGGCTTGATGGTCTCTCCAGCTACCATTCCAGTTAATTCATATTCCGCCATTGCGCTTCCAGTTATATATCCTCTAGCTACGCATTCTATGTCAATACGATCCGCTTTTCTCACGTACATTCCGCGCCTTCTGACTGTTTCGGGTAGAGCAAGATTTTCAGTTGCTGAATTTATTAGGTGGTTCCCACATATATGTTTTGTTTTGTCGAACCAGAATAAGGACAATTGGTTCAATACTGCACCCTTACCAGGAATAGGAGTAGGAATGACCACGTCGTAGGCTGATATCCGGTCTGTTGACACCATTAAAAGGGTGTCAGGGTCGACATCATGGGTATCTCTGACCTTTCCTCTGTATGTCAAATCGGGTAGGGGAGATTCTGTTAATACGTCTGGTTTAAATGTCATAAGCCAGCTTTCTCAAAAATTTTGTCAACATACTTAGTGTAATTGTCGTAATTAAATAAGTCTTTCATTTCTTGTTCATTTATCAGTGAATTTATCCTCGTATCATTCTTAACGAGATCACGGAAATCCTTATCTTCATCCCAGGTGCGCATTGAATTTTCCTGAACAATTTTATAAGCCTCTTCTCTGTGGATACCTTTCTCAACAAGCAAGAGCATAGTCCTTTGAGAAAATAACAAGCCTTTGGTGAGTTCCATGTTTTGTAACATTCGTTCTTCGTGAACAATCAGGTTTTCAATTATTCCCGTAAGAAGATTAATTATGTAATCAAGGGCTAGGCAGGCATCGGGTAAAATGATTCGCTCAGCGGAAGAATGACTAATGTCTCTTTCACCCCACAGAGCAACATTTTCGATTGCTGTAACGGCATGTCCTCTTATAAGTCTAGATAATCCGCATATTCTCTCTGTCAACTCAGGATTTCGTTTGTGTGGCATCGAGGAAGAGCCAGTTTGCCCCTCACTGAATGGCTCTTCTACCTCCCGAATCTCTGTACGTTGTAGGCCTCTAATTTCTGTAGATATTTTTTCTAAAGTTGCCGATACGAGGGCGAGAGTAGTTACAAAATGGGCATGCCTATCCCTCTGGATCACTTGATTTGAAACAGGGGCTGGAGTTAAGCCAATTTTGGAGCAGACATACGCCTCAATTTCTGGAGGTGCTGTGGCGTGAGTACCGACGGGTCCCGATATTTTGCCTACCTTTACGGAATCAATTCCCTGGGATAGCCTGGAGCGCCCTCGCTTTATTTCATCCCACCAGAGAGCAAGTTTAAGACCTAATGTTACTGGTTCAGCATGAACCCCATGGGTTCTTCCCATCATTAACGTGTCTTTGTATTTCAGCGCTTTTTGTTTCAAGGCTGCTTCAAGGAGACTCAGCTCCTTATCTAATAATGATCCTGCTTCAACGAGCTGCAGGCTGGTTGCGGTATCCCATACATCACTAGTAGTAAGGCCTTGATGCAGCCACCTACCTTCGTCTCCTAGACCAGCAGTTGTCGATTGTAAAAATGCTGTCATATCATGTTTAGTTTTCTTCAGGATGTCCTGAAATAGGTCGAAATCGTAGGTTGCCGATCGTAGTTTAACCATTTCTTCTTCTGGAATGAGCCCTTTCTGTGTCCATGCCTCACAAACAGCTATCTCTATAGCCAACCATTTATCATATTTATTTTGGTCTGACCAAACTGATTTCATCTGAGGTCTTGAGTATCTTTCAATCATATTTATTTAAATCCATCGTTGATTTTTGTCTGCTATCCGACATCTTTGGCTATATCGTTTCGCATGTAAACGTTTTTAAATGATATTCGCTTTGCACCCGCGTAAGCTGTAGATCTGGCTAGTTCCATATTGTGTGCAACTGCATTGACTGACAGTACCCTTCCCCCATTTGTTATGACATCGCCCTCAGAATTAGTTGTGGTGCCGGCGTGAAATATTTTTGTTTTATCATCCAGGTGGCTAATCCCACTAATTCTGTGGCCAGTTGAGTAAGAATTTGGATACCCTCCGGATGCCAGCACAATGGCAACGGATGAGTTTGATTTCCACTTAACATCTGAGCTTTCTAAAGTTCCATTTACACAGGACTCCACTATATCTAGCAAGTCTGATTCCAAAAGTGGTAGCAAAACTTGAGTCTCGGGGTCCCCAAGTCTACAGTTGAACTCTACAACCTTCGGCCCCTCATTTGTGATCATCATTCCCGCAAATAATGTTCCCATAAACGGTTCATGATCTGTTCTCATTCCATCAATCACTGGTCTAATCACCAGATCCATAATTTTGTCCCTCATGTTTTGGTCCCAAATGCGAGGAGGAGAAAATGCGCCCATACCACCCGTATTAGATCCTGTATCACCTTCTCCAATCTTCTTGTAATCGCAAGCGGCCACTAGTTCAGAAATTGATTTTCCATCCGTGAAGGCGAATGCACTCAATTCCCAGCCGTCTAAAAACTCTTCAATCACTAGGGTTTTTCCTGCGTTGCCAAAAACCTTTGAAACCATTATCTCGGTGATTGCAGAGACAGCCTCGACCTTGTTTTGGCAAATGTAAACACCTTTACCTGCTGCCAAACCGTCCGCTTTTATAACCGTGGGAAAGGACGTTATTTCATCTAGATAGGCAATTGCTTCCTCTGGTTCATTAAAGGAAACATGTGAAGCGGTAGGGATTTTCCATTTTTCCATTACATTCTTTGCAAAAGATTTACTGGACTCCAACCTAGCTGCAGCGGCTTTTGGCCCAAAAATAGGTAGTCCGGCGTCCATAAAAACATCTACTATTCCCAAGGCCAAGGGAGCTTCCGGTCCCACTATCGTCAAATCTATCTCTTTTGCTGAAGCAAAACTCTTTAGTCCTTCGATATCTGTGTCAGAAATTTCCACGTTGGTGCCGATAGATCTGGTTCCTGCATTTCCAGGGGCTATGTAGAGTTTCTGTAGTTTAGGGCTTTGATTAATTTTCCAGGCAATGGCATGCTCCCTGCCACCACTTCCAACGAGTAGTATGTTCAATTTAGCTTACCTACCAGATGATATTTTCATGCTAGGGGGTCTTATACCCCGTAAAAGTTTAATGCATTTTTGCTAAACACTTTCTCAGCCTCATCTTCCCTTAACACTTCAAGGACACTATAAAAATCTTGATCGGAATATTCCCTGCGAGCCCTAGTAGAAGGTAAATCGGTGCCAAACATTAGCGTATCAGGACTTACTTCATGTATTTTTATTAGCGTTTTCTCTATATCAAGATCTATCCGTCCAAAACCTGTAGCTTTTACTGTTAGGCCGTCCCGAATGAGAGGCAAAAGTATTTCAAGGTTTGAATCTGATACGCCAAGGTGATCAATGGCTACTTTGGGCAAGTCAGGGATTTTATCCTTCAGATGGGAAAGCGATTCAACACCAAGATATAACTCCACATGCCAACCTGCTAGATCATAGATCCGATTAGCCATCGAGACTAGATCTTCAGCGTCAGCAGAACCTCCTCTATTCAAATTGAATCTTACAGCTTTGACCCCATGCCGGTCTAAATCCAATATTTCTTCATCACTCACAGTTGAAGGTAATTGAGTCACCCCGACAAAGTCGGGTCCCAACTTCTCCAAAGCCGACGTCAGGTATGTCTGATCAAATCCTTGAAATGATCCCGATACGACGGCCCCTCCTTTTACAGAGTAGCTATGAACTCTTTCTAAATAGTCCTCGACCGTAAACTTTGTAGGTATGTACCCGTTATTTGATTGGATAGGATAGCCATTTTCTATAATATGAAAATGGCTATCAAAAAAGGGAAGGTTGTTTATTTTATTCATTTCCATTCAACAGTCCCAAGCATGCAAGTTATTGAAATCAATATTTAAATTTTGACTACCTAACTTCTGTGTAACATTCTTGCAACTTTGAATTTCTTCAATACTTTTCAATATTTTATTGAACTACTTCAATGGTTTATAAATTTTTCTCACTCCCACTCAATAGTACCGGGGGGTTTGCTAGTTATGTCGAAAACTACTCTATTTACGTCCGGTACTTCATTGGCAATGCGACTTGAAATGCTTGACAAGACATCGTAGGGCAAGCGTGCCCAGTCCGCCGTCATTGCATCGTCACTTTTTACGGCTCTTATTGCTATTACGTGGCCGTACGTTCGAAAGTCCCCAGTTACTCCCACAGATCGGGAACCAGTTAAAACTGCAAATGTCTGCCATAGTTCCCTGTATAAGTCATTGGCTTTTATCTCATCCATTACTATCCAGTCGGCTGCTCTAAGAATCTCAAGCTTGTTATGTGTAACTTCACCCATGATCCTTATAGCCAGCCCAGGTCCAGGAAATGGCTGTCTGAAAACCATCTCTTCTGGCAATCCAAGCTCAAGGCCCACTTCTCTAACTTCGTCCTTAAAGAGGTATCTGAGAGGCTCAACCAGTTCGAGTTTCATGTGTTCTGGCAATCCGCCTACATTATGGTGTGTCTTTATGGTTGCTGACACACTATTTTCTGGGCTGGCGCTTTCAATAACGTCCGGATAAAGAGTACCTTGGGTTAAGAAATCTACTTGGCCTAGTCTAGCTGCCTCTTCGTCAAATACATTTATGAATTCACCGCCTATTATTTTCCTTTTTTGTTCCGGATCTACGATTCCCTTTAGAGATGAAAGGAATCGTTCAGTAGATTCACTGAAAATAAGATTAACGTTCAAATATTTTTCGAAAGTGGTTTTTACCCTGTCTGGTTCCTCTTTTCTCATGAGGCCATTATTAACGAATATACAGGTGAGTTGATCGCCAATGGCTTTGTGTACCAGTGTCGCTGCGACGGCGGAGTCTACCCCTCCAGAAAGGGCGCAAATTACTTTTCCATCTCCAACCTGTGCTTTTATCCTCTCGACAGATTCATTGACGAAATTTCCTGAAGTCCATAGCTCTCCCATTCCACAAATTTTGTACAGAAAATTGTTGATGATATCGACACCATGAGGAGTGTGGGCTACTTCCGGATGAAACTGTATCCCTAGCATTCCTTGATCATTAGCTGTAACAGCAACTGGAGCGTTATCGGTATAGGCCTTAGCATTAAACCCTGGAGGTAGTTCAGTGATCTGATCAGCGTGACTCATCCAAACCGGAATTGACGACGGGAGGCCATGTAAAAGTGGTTCATCAGTAGCATTTTGGTGCAGTACAGCGTGGCCGTACTCCCTTTTTGTAGCTGGGCCGACCTTTCCTCCAAGCTGGTGCACCATTACCTGCATTCCATAACATATTCCGAGTATCGGTAACCCACATTCGTAGACCCAACTAGGAGCCAGTGGAGGATTAGAATCGTAGACACTAGCTGGTCCTCCGGAAAGAACCACTCCCCTTGGATTGAGGTCTTTAACTGAATCCCATGTTGCAGAATATGGGATTATCTCGCAATAAACCTTACTTTCTCTAATTCGTCTTGCGATAAGCCGGCTATATTGGGATCCAAAATCTATTACCAATACAGATTCCCGTTGAGGAACGTGGCTTGAGGAGTTTGGAATCCCGTGGCCGGCCTTTTCCTGGGATATCTCAAGGTAGGCTGAGACTTCTAAGTCGTCACTTGATGTAATTCTTCTTGTAGGGTCAGTCGATGAATTTGAACTCATATTAGGTGATTTACGCTCCAACTGTCATGCTATACTCGAATCAACAGGATCAAAGGAATTAGGTCCATTCCACAAGTATTATCTGTAAGTGAAAAATCTCTGGCACTAGCTGTCGATATTTTATTAGATGGCGGTGTTGTTTGCATACCCACCGACACAGTGTATGGGTTAGCCTCATGTGTAAATAACGACCTGGCGGTAAGTAAGGTTTTTGAGATAAAAGGCAGAGAGTTTTCCTCTCCGCTTCCAATATTACTAGCTTCGGATAGAGAATTGTCCCAATATTCTCCTTTAGTGAATTCGACTGCTAAAAGACTGGCGAATTTTTTTTGGCCGGGCGCGCTCACAATAGTTCTAGAAAAAAATGAAGTTATTTGTGACTCTGCGACTAGTGGGCTTGCAACAGCAGGTTTCCGTGTGCCCGCAAATCAAGTTACACGAACAATTTGCCAATTTACTGGGGGGGCTGTGACTGGGACCAGTGCCAATAAAACAGGATATTCTGCTGCTACCAGTGCTTCGGAGGCGTTGAGGCAGTTTGAAGATTCCTCTTTAGATTTGATTCTTGACGGTGGTTCTACTTTGTCCAATACTCCATCTACAGTCATAGATTGTACCAATGATGTTCCAACTATTTTGAGACATGGGGCAATTTCGGTATCCTCTTTAGAGCAAGTTTTGGGCAAGGGAGTTAAATTCAATGAAGGAAGTTAATTTGTGCAGGACCGTATAAGTCAAGAAGTTCTAAATGAGCTGAGGCAAACTTTTGAAAGCCGTACTCTTCCATTATATGGAATGATGTCTTATCACTTTGGGTTTACAGAGGAATCCAATACAAACTATGCCGTTCATCACGCAGTCTCTTTTTTAACTCTTTTGGATATCTTTGAGGACGCTTGGGAAAATGCGCTTCCGGCTGCAGCGGCTCTTGAGTTGGTGAATGGGTTTTGTCTGATACATGATGATATTGAATCTGGACAACCACAAAGAGATGGAAGAGACGCTCTCTGGTGGATATGGGGTCCGGCTCAGGCAATCAATGCGGGTGATGGGATGCATGCTCTCGCGAGAATGACAGCCCTAAAAATGATTGGCCAAGGATATTCACCTGAGACCTCCTATGAGGCTATAAATATACTAGACAAGGCTGGACTGACGGCCTGTGAAGGTCGTTTTAGAGATCTTGAAATGCAGGAACGCCTGGATGTTTCCCCTGAATCCTACGATGCGATGGCAACCGATAGGACTGGATCTCTAATATCCGCTTCTCTGGTTATGGCCGGATTGCTTGCTGGGAAACATCAAAAAGAACTTGAACTTCTTGAAGAATGTGGGCGGCATATCGGACTGGCAAATCACATATTCGCAGACATAGAACAACTTTGGGGAACAAATACAGAAAATAATTTAGAATTTCTCAATAAAAAGAAATTATTTCCTGTTGTGCTTGCTATGCAATCTGCCGGACCTTCTGAAAAGAGACAACTGGGTGATGTATATTTCAAACGAGTGCTAGAGAAGGATGATCTGGATAAAGTTCTGAACACCATAGAGAGTCTGGGAGTAAAACAGATGAGCTTGGATAGAATAAAAAATCTTATTAATTCAGCAGAACAATGCCTTGAAAGTGTTGGCTTGAGTAAAGTGGAAGTCCGTCAATTAATGGCTGTGACGTGCTCAGAAATGGGATGATATAACCTATGCCACTTAAGAAGTCGGTAAGGGATGTAGAGGTATCTGGACAAAAAATATTAGTCCGAGTGGATTTCAACGTGCCTTTTAGCCCCGGAACATTGGAGATAGCCAATACCAAACGTATCAGTGCGTCGATTCCTACCCTACAGTACCTACTAGACAACGATGCTGCCATAATAATCTGCTCGCATCTAGGTAGGCCGAAAGGCAGGGAAGTGTCGGGACTCAGTTTGAGACCTATTTGGGATAAATTGAACCAAATGCTGGGGTTAGAGTCTGAATTTTGCCCTTCACTGGATTTCCCCGAGATCTCTGCAGCCGCCCAAAGGGTAAATTCTGGAGAAGTATTACTGCTAGAAAATTTAAGGTTTCATGCAGGTGAAGAATCTAACGATCCAAGGTTTGCACAAAATTTGGCTAGTCTCGCAGATATCTATGTAAATGACGCCTTCGGTGCCGCTCATCGAAACCACGCGTCCGTTCAGGGTATTACCAACTATATACCGTCAGTGGCTGGTTTGTTGCTGGAGAAGGAGATACTTTCACTTCAAAGTGTTTTGACAACGCCCAAGAGGCCCTTCACGGCTGTACTCGGAGGCGCCAAAGTATCAGATAAGATTAATGTAGTAAGGAACTTGATGACGGTTGCCGATAATATTCTTATTGGGGGAGGGATGGCTGCCACTTTTCTTGCAGCAGAATCGGTTTTTGTTGGCGATTCACAGGTTGAAGAATCCTTTATAGATTCTGCAAAACAGCTTATGAAGGAATCTCGGGCTCTTGATTGTGAGATCGTATTGCCGACTGACGCAGTGGTATCTAAATGTTTTGGTCCAGATTCTTCCAACAGGATATGTGATGTATCTGACATCCATGATGGAGAAATGGTTCTAGATGTAGGTCCAAGTACATCAACACTTTTCAAAGATGTTTTAAGTGCAACCGCTTCTGCTCTATGGAATGGACCCATGGGTGTTTATGAATGGCCACAATATTCGAAGGGAACTAAGACAGTGGCAGAATCACTTTCCAGAGAGAATATTACATCCGTTATTGGTGGAGGCTCTACTGTGGACGCAGTCTCAAGTCTAGGTCTAGAAGCGCGTATGAACCATGTCTCCACAGGTGGTGGAGCTTCACTTGAGTTCCTAGAGGGTAGAGATCTACCCGGAATAGCGTCTCTGATAGATATTTAGTTGTGTCAAAATTAGGAGAATGTACTAGTTGATTGACTTCCCTTATCTTTCAGATGTTGTGCGGTCGACTCCTTCACGGATTGTTATGGTCGTTGTTGATGGCCTAGGGGGTATGCCGCACCCGGATTATGGTAAATCTGAGTTAGAGATTGCCGATATACCTACACTCGATGCGTTGGCTTCGACTTCATCGGTCGGAGCAACGATTCCTGTGCTTCCTGGCATAACTCCAGGTAGCGGACCGGGGCATATGGCTCTGTTTGGATACAATCCTGTTAAGTATTTGTTGGGGAGGGGCATTTTAGAAGGAATGGGGATTGGGGCGGATATTTCCCTGGGAGACGTTGCCGCAAGAGGAAACTTTTGTGTTCTTGACGTCGAAGGAAGTATCGTAGACAGGCGGGCTGGTCGTTTGGATACCGAAACATGCATAATCCTCTGTTCCAAATTAAACGAAATCCAATTAGATGGAGCGGAATTTCATGTATATCCAGTTATGGATTACCGTTTTGTTTTGGTTTTAAAAGGTAGGAATATATCTCCCAATATTTCTGAAACGGATCCCCAGACTGAAGGAGTGATTCCTTTGGTCTCTCAGCCATTTAGTTCGGAGGCACAAATCACGGCTGATTTCATCAAAGAATTCGTATCGAAAGCAACTGAATTACTAGGTTCTAGTAATAGTGCAGCTAACGGTGTTCTCCTCAGGGGATTTTCTAGCCTGCCTACATTGCCTGATTTTGGTAATCAATATGCTTTAAACCCTGCAGCAATTGCTGCATATCCGATGTATAGAGGCCTGGCGGGAATGATAGGCATGGATATTTTGGATAGTGGTCAAACATTTGAGAGTGAAATAGAGACATTAGAAGCTAATTTTAATGAAGGATATGATTTTTTCTTCCTTCATTACAAACCTGCTGATAGTGCAGGGGAGGATGGAGATTTTCTAGCTAAAGTTCATCAGTTGGAGAACTTTAATAGGGATATTCAAAGGGTTATAGACTTGAAACCTGACGTTTTAGTTATTTGTGGAGATCATTCCACTCCGTCCTTTACAGCTTCTCACAGCTGGCATCCCGTACCTTTTATGATCAACTCCCTCTACTCTGAAGGTTCCTCGGCAGTGTTTAATGAAAAATCATGTAGAACAGGGGCGATAGGCACAATACAGGCTGAGCAATTAATGCTTCAAGTATTAGCTCACGCCAACAAACTCAAAAAATTCGGACCCTAATATATATTAATATGACAATATATATCTTCGCTAATTGGAAAATGAACTTAACCGCGACGGAATCAGTCTCACTGGCATCGAATGTATTAGAAAAGAGTAAATCTCTAAATGGCAGTAATGTGTGCATATCAATTTTTCCTGGTATCCCCAACATTTTCCCTGTATATGAGGCAGTTAAGGGTAGCGACCTTCACGTAGGGGCACAGAATGTGTACACAGATACCTCTGGATCATTTACTGGAGAGACTTCCGTGATAATGATAGAGGAGACTTGTGACTACCTATTGGTCGGGCACTCTGAACGCAGGCGGCTATTTCAAGAAACGAATGCAAACATAAACAGTAAAATAGCTATAGCTATAAAGCATGGTATACAACCCGTTCTATGTGTTGGAGAGATGAGGGGAGGGAGCCCAGAGGGCAAGGAAACAGAGAAAGAACTATTTAATCAGATTAGCGAAGCTTTAAGAGAACTATCAGCTTCAGATATATCCAAAGTGTTATTTGCTTACGAGCCTTTATCAGCTATAGGAAGTGGGCGCGCCGCGGCCCCAGAATCAGTTAGTCAAAAGGCCGGGTTTATAAAAGAAACAGTTGTAGGGATTTCAGGATCGAGACTGACGACTGAGGAATTGTCGGTTATGTATGGAGGCAGTGTAACGTTGGATAATGCAGCGTCTTACATGGAACTTGAAAATGTTGATGGACTGTTGATTGGTGGCGCCAGCTTGGAGGTGGATAGTTTTATAGAAATTTGCCAGCTAGCCGGAAACACGGCATAGCAGAGAGATCTGGAATGATCGTTATTGTAGGTTCCACGGGCGTTGGCAAAAGTAAACTGGCTTTGGAATTGGCTAAGAATATCTCTGGAGAAATCATAAATGCTGACAGTATGCAGGTATATAAATATATGGATATTGGTACAGCCAAGCCAGATAAAGAAGAATTTTTAATTGTTCCTCATCACCTCTACGATATTTTAGAACCTGATGAAGAATTTAATGTAAGTCTATTTAAAGATTTAGTAAAAAAAATGACTGGAAGGATAGAGTCTAAAAAATCTGTTCCGATCGTTGTAGGGGGAACGGGTCAGTATGTTTGGAGTCTTTTGGAAGATTGGCAATTCGCAGGAGAATCATCGCAATCGAAAGACTTTCGGGATGTTTTGGAGGGTCGTTTAGAGTCTGAAGGATTGAGGTCTCTAGTAAAGGATCTTAAAGAGAAGGACCCTGAGTCGGTTTCCATAATTGATTTGCAAAACCCTCGGAGGGTCATAAGGGCACTGGAGAGACTACATCAGGGATTAGCGGCTGTGACTCCGAGGCCTCGTCAACCTCCTATACGTCAGAATACCCTCATTGTCGGCCTTTCCATGCCTAGACGACAACTTTATTTAACTGTAGACCAGAGATTCGCCCAGATGGTGGAAGGTGGATTTGTACCTGAAGTTAATAAACTAATTAACATGGGTTACAAGCCTGGACTAAAGTCGATGGATGGAATCGGTTACCGAGAAATTTGTGAATACCTGACTTATGGGTGCACATGGCAAAATGCAACCGATTCTACCAAGAGCAGAACACATAGACTGGTAAGGACTCAATCTAACTGGTTCAGGCCTGATGACAACAGGATAAACTGGTTTGATGTTGCCGCCACTGACGCTTCTAAGATCGTCGATAAAATATGTTCCCTTTATCAGAGTTGTTAAAATCTATTCCTCTCCTAGTAGGTACTACGTTACTTAGATGCTTAGGTCGAGTGTAAAATTACCTAACCAAGTACTTTGAAGGTTTTAAATGTAATGAAGTTTACTAAGATGCATGGTGCGGGAAACGATTATGTTTATGTCAATGGGTATGATCAAATCCTTGATTGGCCAGATATTTCAGAAAAAATCAGTGATAGGCATAAGGGAATAGGGGCTGACGGTCTAATCGTTGCCGTGCCATCTACCATTGCAGATCTTAAGATGCGTATGTTCAACGCTGACGGGTCAGAAGGCGAAATGTGTGGCAATGGAATACGCTGTTTGGTCGCCTTTGCGATTTCAGAAGGCTTGGTAGGTCCCGATGTCAGTGTGATATCAGTGGAAACTGGGGCAGGGGTGTTGGATGTACACCCTTCCTTTGGCAACAACGGTATAGATGGTGCCACTGTTGAAATGGGCGAGCCGATCTTAAAGCCGTCACTTATACCTGTCCAGTTAATGGATGAATCTTTCCCGGTCATGGATTATCCAATGGAAGTAAATGGTAGTAAATTTTTCATGACTTTTGTGTCTATGGGAAACCCCCATGCCATAACCTTTTTGGAAGAAGATGTTTCTAGTTTTCCGCTTGAAGAAATTGGGCCACTTGTGGAAAGTCATAAAATTTTCCCCAATAAAGTTAATTTTGAAGTTGTAAATGTGGTTAGTGAAACCCACCTTAAAGTCAGAGTTTGGGAGAGAGGCTCTGGGATAACCATGGCTTGTGGTACTGGGGCCTGCGCGGTGGCCGTTGCAGCACATTTGAAAGGTTTAGTAGGAGATCGGGTTAAGATAGAACTTCCTGGGGGAGTGCTTGGAATTAGCTGGTCTGGGGAAGGTTCTATCCTCATGGAAGGGCCAGTTGAGGAGGTATTTAGAGGGGAATGGGCACCGCATAAAAATTAATTTAGGATAATTAACGTTAGCGTTGTTGATTTATCAAGTAGTTTGGAAAGAAGGTTGCAAATGAAGTTTGCTGAAAGATTGGACAGAGTTCCACCGTACTTGTTTGTTGAGATAAGCAGGAAGATAGCAGCCAAGAAGGCTCAAGGCATTAATGTAATTTCCTTTGGAATTGGAGATCCAGATATTCCAACTCCTGACCGAGTAGTTGAAAAACTGAGAGCAACAGCTCTGGATAATCCAAATCACAGATATCCTGAAACAGATGGGTTGCCCGAATTTAGGGCGGCTGTGGCTAATTGGTACAGTGATCGATTCGGAGTAACCCTTGATTCCGATAAGGAAATTCTTCCTCTTATTGGGGCAAAGGAGGGAATTGGCCACGTTTCTTTATGCTTTATCGACGCAGGAGACATAGCTCTTGTTCCTGACCCAGGTTAC
>CAJWWP010000023.1:0-26581 GCA_913048525.1 uncultured Chloroflexota bacterium | reverse complement strand
CATAAATCCCAATTGAATAACCTATGGTGTAGGTAACTGTTGCAGCGAACAACCCTGTTAGGAACATTCTAACTGACCCCCATATTGGGCCCTTCCCACTGATTAGGGCCAACAATCCTCCGACAGCCAGCAAGGCAACCGAAGAAAGGAAAGTGCTACAAGCTATCGCGACTATGCCCATACCAAAAAAAAATGGCAGTATTGGTATGATGGCACCAGCACTGAACGCGACGAGGCTGCTGATTGAGGCACTCCAAGGTGCACCTAGTTGTTCTATTGAAATTCCCAGTTCTTCCTTAACAAGTGTGTCTAATGCTACTGTAGGATTGGAGATGATTTGAGTTGCTATCGTTTCAGATTCCAGCTGGGACAATCCTTTAACCTTGTATAGATGTATAAGACGCTGTTTTTCAACTTCAGGATTGTTGAGGAGATCCATTCGTTTGCGGTTAATCTGGTGTTCGTATTGGTCTCTCTGAGACCTCATAGAAATATATTCACCGGCTCCCATAGACAGGGCTCCTGCTAACAAACCAGAGATCCCTGCCAACAGTATGAATTCTGGGCTTCCAGCAGATGTGGTACCTCCCGCGAATCCCATCACAATACTAAAATTGGATACCAGACCATCGTTTGCCCCAAGTACGGATGCTCTCAGGCTTCCACCATGAGCGAATCTTCTTCCTATGCCATTGGTGAAGAAATCCTTCTTTTTATTCAATGACGCGACTTACACTCCAGGCTCAAGGTTTAGGCTTTTTCGGATCTGCTTCAGCAGATCTAGGTTTTTTTTGTCCGGACCTTCACCATCAAAACCAGGGACTTCTAGGAAGAAGGGGACATTTTTAAAAGAAGGCTCAGCCATGATGGACTCAAACCCGGCGGTTCCAATATGACCGTCGCCTATATTTTCGTGACGATCAACACCGGCACCAAGTTCCACTTTTGAATCGTTAGCATGAACCGCGACCAGTTTATCAAAACCAATTTCTTTTTCAAATTCTTTCATAACTTCTTTAATTTCTTTTGAGGAGGCTATGTTGTATCCAGCAGCAAACAGGTGTTCTGTATCCAGACAGACTTTGAGATTAGGGTGATTCACACCATTTATTAGTGCTCCCATTTCTTGAAAGGATGATCCGATGTGAGCTCCCATACCGGCACTGTTCTCTAGGCAAAGCCATACATTATCTGGAGATGATTCTAAGACCGTTCGGAGAGTATCTACAGCTTGATCATAAACCTTATCGAATCCTTTTCCTTTATGACTACCTCCGTGAAATATCACACCTTCAGCACCAATCTTGGCTGCTGCGTTCATGTTGTTAACGAGAGAATCAACAGACTTTTCAATTTGGTCAGGGTCTCCCCCTATGTTCACTAGATAACTACCGTGAATGTAGCACGGGCTTACACCTTCTTGTTCTGACAGTTGAATGAACTTTTCGGCTGCTTCATCGTCTGGATGGCGAAACCTCCACGCTCTTGGGGAGGATGCAAAAATCTGAATTGCTTCGGCACCAATATTAGTAGCTCGCTCAATTGCTTTGCTGAGTCCTCCAGAGGTCGAAACGTGAGCACCTAATTTCATTGCTGAAAATACTCCTTCAAACAGTCGATTTGGGAGAGTCTATCATGAGTAGTAACCAGATTTTTTTTGAATAGATCTAAACAGAAACCTTATGCTGGGATACATTCTGCCTTATCATTCATAATGGTGGTAGTAATAGAGTCCGTTTCACGTAGATTTAACTTTTAAAAGGAGAAAATATGGTGGTGAAAACAGTTGCCATTATAAGTCCAGGAGACATGGGTCATTCTGTGGGCAGTGTATTGCGAGACAATGGTTTTGATGTAATTACTTGTTTAAAAGGTAGAAGTTCTCGGACTAAAGATTTGGCTAGAAAGGGTAATTTTCGAATAGTTGACTCCATGGAGCAACTGGTTCAGTCCGCTGATCTAGTTCTTTCCATATTGGTGCCTTCAAGGGCCAAGGAACTTGCCGAGGAAGTTTCGGTAGCGATGAAGAGGTCGGGCCAAACTTGTTACTTTGTGGACTGTAACGCGATTTCTCCTAGAAGTGCCAAAGAATTAGAACATATTATCGATGCCGCAGGCGGGAACTTTATTGATGGTGGAATTATTGGCACTGCTCCGGCGAAGGGCGATACGCCCAGGTTTTATGTCTCAGGCCCAGATTCTCACGTAGTAACTGAGTTAGATGGAAAGGGGATTATTGTTAAGTCAGTTGGTAGTGAGATTGGTCAGGCCTCAGGCATAAAAATGTGCTACGCTGCCTTGACTAAGGGCACAAATACTTTGCAGGTCGCATTGCTAACTGCTGCGGAAAAAATGGGGCTCACTCAGGCTTTGCGAGAAGAATTTAAATTCAGTCAACAGGCTCAATTGAGCTCTATGGAAAAAAGTATCTCCGGGCTACCCGCTAATGCTCACAGATGGATTGGTGAGATGGAGGAAATCTCGGCAACTTTTGAAGACTTGGGTGTCACACCTCATTTTCATATGGGGGCAGCAGAAATGTACAGACTTCTGGACTCCACTCCATTTGCTAGCGAGACACCTGAAACTATTGACAAGGATCGCACCGTTTGGGAGACGATACGAGCGGCAGCGGATTTAGTAGAAGATCCCAAATCCAAGTAAGGAATATTTTTGAAAGCGGTGGTTCTCAGAAAGGCAGGTCCAGAACCTGTTTTAGAAGTAGTGCACAGGCCAGAGCCTGTACCTAAATCAGGCCAGGTTTTGGTTAGAGTAGGGGCAACAGCTCTATGTCACCATGATGTATCTATTATGGACGGAACCATCAGGAGAGGAATACCAGAAAATATTGTCCTTGGGCATGAAATTGCAGGTACCATTGTTGATATAGGCCCAGATGTATCTAATTTTTCTCTCGGTGAACAGGTTGTTACAACACTTACTACCTCCTGTGGACACTGCGCAATGTGCTCAAAAGGCTCTGAGTATCGCTGTATATATGGCCAAGGGTTTGGCCATATATTGGATGGTGGGTTCACTGAATTTATCGCGGTCTATGCTCGGAATGTGTTATCAGTGAGTTCGACTATTCCTGTGGTACAGGCTAGCCTGCTAGGTTGCCCTATCGGGGTCACGGTCAAGGCGCTCTATGATTTGGCGGAAATAAAATATGGTCAAACTATTGTTGTATTCGGGGCCGGTGGAGGATTGGGTGTCCATGCGCTTCAAGTCGCGGCAAGTGCAGGGGCTAATGTCTTATCTTTCACCACTTCACCACATAAATTGAAGGAACTTGAAGCATTGGATATTGGACAGGTATTTTTATCTGAAGAGGGGATAGATCCCTCGGAACTGGTACAAGCTTTTACTGAGGACCGAGGTGCTGATATCGTCTTCAATCCAGTAGGTTCAGCCCTATTTCATTCCTCTGTATCAAGTGTTGCCTTATTCGGAAAAATTTTGGTACTTGGAGAAGTTGCGGGAGCCAACACTTCGATAAATGTTACTGACTTCATGTTTAGAGATGCGGCTCTTATTGGGTCCACCGGTGCTGATCTAGTTAATATCGAAAAAGCTATCGCGCTGGTGGAAGCTGGGTCTGTTAAACCAATTATTAGTTCAATATTGGGATTTGACGAATTATTCGAGGCATATAGTTTGGTCAAGTCACGCCAGTCTTTTGGAAGGGTAGTTTTGCAGCCTTAACGTCGGCTATCAAATGCTGCGTTAGGTGATAGTTTTGTTTCTGAATGGTATGCGAATGCTTCTCTGGTCCCATGAAACCAGTACTTGACTTGCTATAGCGATGGAGCTGTAGGTTCCTGCTACTACACCAATTAGCAGAACGAATAGGAACTCTCTAATAGTTGCGCCCCCAAATAGAATAAGTGCGATCAGTGTTATCACCAGTGTAAAGCTTGTGTTGAGTGATCTTCCTATGGTCTCAGATATACTTAAATTCACTATTTCAGGAAATGGTCTATTGGAGTAAATTAGGACATTTTCGCGAATTCTATCAAAGACGACTATCGTGTCATTGACGCTGTACCCAATAACCGTTAGCAGGGCGATAAGGAACATGGTATTCACTTCCGTCTGCATTAACTCGCCCAGGATGGCGAAAATTCCTATGACAATTATCGTGTCGTGAATAAGAGCTACGATTGCGGCTAAGCCGTACCGGAAAGGACTTGGAACGTTTCTGAAGGCCCACCAAATATATATGAATATCCCCACAGCGGCAGCGAGAATCGCCCATAAGGCGTTCATGACTGTTTCTTGAGCAACAACGGGAGATACCAAATCAAATCCCTGCAATACATTCTCGGCACCTTCGTCAAGGGAGGTTGTCATATTTGTTACAAGGTTATCTTTATCTTCTTCATTAAGTTCTTTTGTACGGATAAAGAAACTGTTTTCTCCTAGGTTCTGCACCGTTGCTTCTTGATAACCTAGAGTAGTGAGTTGATCCCTTACTTCTTGCTGATTAATGTTCGATTCGTCGGAGAAGCGCAGTGTCATGCTGGAACCGCCAGTAAAGTCTATTCCTGGTCTTAGCCCAGGAGCTAAAATTAGGAATACAATTCCAGGGGCTATAATCAGTAAGGAGATTATGAAGAACCAAAATCTCTTTCCTACGAAGTCCAACTTGCAATCTCCTTAATCTTCATACCGATTCTCTGTTACCAATGTTTTTGGCACCTGTGGGTATAAATAGGTTTATATTTCTTGACAATGGGGAGAGTGCCACCACACGCATTATGGTTCTACTCACGACTATAGCTGAAAACATGCTGATACCTACACCGATTACTAGGGTTACGGCAAATCCTTGAACTACGGTTGCTCCAAGCTGATCTGAAAACCAATAAAGTATCGCGCAGGTTATTAACGTAGATACATTACTATCTCTTATGGCTGGCCAAGCCCGATTAAATCCTATATTGACCGCCGAGAGCATTGTTCTCCCGCCTCTTAGTTCGTCTTTCATTCGTTCAAAAATCAATATGTTTGCGTCGACTGCCATTCCAATGGACAGAATTGCCGCGGCAACTCCAGAGAGCGTCAGAGTTACAGGAATTATCTTGAATACAGCCAATACAATTACGGCATAAATTATCAGAGCCGCAGAAGCAACTAATCCGGGCACTCTGTAATAGAGTGTCATGAAAATTAGAACCAATGCCAGACCAATGAAGCCGGCGATGACACTTTTCCTGAGAGAATCCGCTCCAAGAATCGCGTCCACATCTCGTTCTTGGATTAGTTCAATGGGGACCGGTAGACGGCCTGACTCCAGTAGAAGGGCCAAGTCCTTTACACGGGTCATTGTGAAATCGCCCCCCTCTATTATCGCTGTGCCCGCCGTGATGGGAGCATTTACTCTGGGCGATATTAACTCTTGTCCATCAAGAATAATTGCTATTTGGTCTCTTATTCCAGTTTCCTCTTGTTTCACATAAATATCTGTTGTTAGTTCACCGAAAATTCGGGTTCCACGGTCGTCGAATTCTATATTAACAATAGGTAGTCCTGAGGCTTGATGTTGCCCCGCGTAGGCAGTCTTTAAATCATCTCCAGACAGCCCAATTTCTTCGTCAAGATATCCTTTTTTAACAGCGAATTCTATTTTGGGGCTCTTCCCTAATTTTTTTTCTGCATCTTCCTTGGTTATGATCCCTTCCATTCCGGTCTCATCTGATGGAAAAGCGATTCCATAACGAGGGGTATCTTCAAGCCGTCGGATGCTATTGGCTAGGGTGGTAAATCGCAGTTCTTCCACACCATCTATAGTGACGTTGATTTGGTCGGCGGGTGAGTCATAGTCACCAGCGGCGACAGCGGCGGCGGCTTTTTCAAAAGATAAAGCTAGGTTAAAGAAAAGTTGTTCAAAATTTTCTAAGCCTGTCTCATCAAATTCCACAATAACTGCTGGGAATGAGGTGAGTGTTTGAGACTGGCTGTTTTTGTCTTCAGAGTCTAATTCGCTAAGAAGTTTGCCGTCTTCGCGAAGCTCATCAACTGTAATGGACTTTATGTTTTCTGGTTTTATAGATTCGACCGGTTGAGGCGCGGCGTTTAAAGTCCTATGCCTAAATTCCAATCTAGCAGTTTCTCCGATTAGTGTCTTTGCTCTACCTGGATCTTTGATTCCAGGTAGCTGTACAAGTAATCGATCTTCACCCAATATTTGAATTATGGGTTCCCCGAGGCCAGATGAGTTTATCCGTCTTTCAATCGTGTGGGATAGAGACTGCATTTGTTCTCTGCTAATCTCTTGCTTCTCACCACTCGTTGGATCAGTTAAGTTTGTTTCATACACAAGATGGCTACCACCTTGCAAATCAAGTCCAAGACTAAGTCCCAGAGGAGTATCTCCACCCCTGTTAAAGTTTCTAATGTTAATATTTTGGAAACCAACAATTCCCGCACATATTGTTATTAACAGCGCGATTGTTATAAGTGCCCGAGCGTTTCTTCGCAAACTATTCTCCCAGAATCGAGGCAGACTCAATAAATGTTAAAGCCTGTTCTCTATTTGCTATTTTTCCTTCACTCTGAGCCTCTATAACGGCCATCAAGATTTGACCTATTCTAGGGCCCGGAGGAATCGACAACCTATCCATTATATCGTGTCCTGTAATCAGTCTAGGCATATTTGCAGGTCCTTTTTCGGCTAAACCTTCTTTGAGAATGTAACTTATAGTGCGGCAATGTGATTCCCATTCATTTTGCTCCAGTAGCGGGCCACGAGCTGACATATAATCCGCCATGTTTAAGTATAAGGTGTCTATTGCGGCATCTCCGGCATCTCTAAAGTACCGGAATATGGCTTTTCCCGAGGGTAATTTATTGTCTGGAGACATCTGACTGGGACGTAGGTGTTGTCGTACTTGCTCACAAACGAGGGAAATGCTCGATCCACTAAATCTCAATCTCTTGAGAATCAACTCTGCAAGTTCGGCGCCTTTAGAATTATGTCCCAAGAACCGTATCCTACCGTCGGTTTCCGTGGTTTTGGTAGCGGGTTTGGCAATATCGTGTAGCAAGCAAGCAAGTTTACAGATTGCCAAACGAGTATATCCGTCTCCAATTACACTGTTAAAGTAGTCGTACATACCATCGATTTTTGGGATCATCGGGAGAGCGAATTCACCCGCTTCGTGGTGGGGAGAACAGCTATTGTATCCGGGTTGAAGTATGCGCTCTAGCTGTCCAACTGATTCTATCGAATGGTTAAAAACATCCCAGAAGTGTTCTTTAGGCTGCTTAACTCCCTTTGAAAGCGTGAGTTCTGGAATAATTTCTCTAAGAATATCCAGTTGTTCAAGTAATCTGAGGGTGCTAGTGGCACCTGGAAGAGATAGACAAATCATAAATTCATCTCTGATTCGTTCCGGGGAAACTGACTTTAGTAATAATGCATTTTTAAGTATGTAATTATAGGTGATTGATTCAATTTTCAATTTGTATTGTGTCGACAGTCTGACAGCTCTTATAGCTCTTAATGGGTCGTCCTTAATCGCTGAAGATGAGACTGCTCTGAGCTCACTGTTCTTTAATGCTGATGCCCCTTCAAATGGGTCGATTAGGTCCGTAAGGCTAAATATCATCCCTTCAGGGCTTTTGTTTACGTGTGATAAAGGTATTGCCATCGCGTTTATTGTGAAGTCTCTATCCTCTAGATTCGAATGGATTCCTTTTTTTACAGAAACCAGGTCGATTTGAAAATTTCTATCACCGTGGACTACTACTCTTGATATGTCTCTATCGATGTCCAAAAGTACGTATGTACCGTTCAAAAAAGTTGCTATTTCTTTGCCGATTTTTGTGGTGTTTCCTTCTATTGCAACATCAATATCTGACGTCTCAACCCCTAATAGAGAGTCTCTAACGACACCACCGACCAGATATGCGTTGGTTCTTGTAAACTCCAAAGCAGTTTTGATGTCACTGACTTGGCAGGGGAGGATGATTTTGGCTCTTCTATCAGAAAAAACACTCATGCTAGACCTGACCCGACCAATCATTAATTGGCCAATTTAGCGTGTTCGCGGCTACTTTATTTTGAGCGATGCAGGAGTATCGAGAGAATTTTGATTGCCAGAGATTTTCTCTTCATCTCTCTCTGTTGGGAATTCTTGTTCATCGATACGGTATAGTTGTTCGTGAGTGACTAGGTGATCTGTGTACAGAATCCCGTTGAGGTGGTCCACTTCATGCTCTAAAGCTTGTGAAAGTAGATCTTCCGCCTTAAATTTTACTGTTGTCTCACTATGATCCGTGGCTTGGAATCTTATCCAGACCGATCTATTGACTAATCCCCTGTAACCTGGAAGGCTCAGGCATCCTTCTTCTACCTCTCTAGTTCCAACAGTTCTGACTATCTCGGGGTTAAAATATATACGTGCCTCTTCCTCTTCTGGCATCTGGATGACAATGACTCTCCATAATTGACCTACTTGGTTGGCTGCTAGGCCTATACCACCCGCTTCATGCATGGTGTCGACCATGTCATAGGCAAGTTTTAACATAGACTTATCCAAGCCACGTATTTTTTTTGCCCGTTTTCTTAATGTGGGGTGAGGTATTTCAAGTATAGGGAGTGTAGACATTTTAATCTGGTTTTTTTAATTTGAAAAAAGCCCGTTCCTAAAAATATTGATGGGACAGAATTATACAGTGTCATATCGTTGGACATTTTCAAGGTGTCCAACCTGCATATAAATGTGAGGCCTATTCGGTTGCTGATCTGATTTTAATTGTCTCGTTGGTCCTCATCTATATCAGGCGTTTCAATTGGGTCCTCGATAGTTTCTGACTGGCTGGATAATTTCTTTCTGGACCACGTTATTGTGGACACTATCACAGCAAACAGAAAGGTGGTTCCTAAAATCAAGGAGGTCCAAAAAGTGCCGGGATCAACTAATAATCGCCTATCGAAAGTTGGACTCAGGGTGGCCTGCCAAGATTTATCTAAGTCATCAAGGTTCTTACCGTAAACATCAATTACAGCTGAATCGGCTCGTACACCTGAGTCAATCTGGCCGAGTAGCCTTAAGAATTTTTCTCTTCCTTCAATATCAATCAAATATCGAACCATTTCTTGGGAATGCGCGTAAAAGAGCCTAATATCTAGTGATCTACTTGGTACTGACTCCATTGAAGAAATCGGCCTTAATTTTTTCTGTAAATAGGCAATCTCAGCTGTACGTCTTCTGTGATTATTGTCAATCTCAAAGTACATAGCTATTCCTTCGCTAAGCCATGCTGGGACTTGTGCTAGGGGAGAACCCATCTTTTGGGCCAACAAAAGATGGGTTGCTTCGTGGATCATACCGTCGACGTTTACTCCTCTGATTATGAAAACCCCATATTCCTGAAAGGCAAATCCTCCGTATATGCTGTCGCGAGTAGCCGATAAACTAATTTTAGGAAAAGATTCAACTGATTCTTTCTGGCTATTTATAACTACCGCTCTTATTAATGGTTTTTGGTCCACTTCTAAAAGATCAGAAACTTGGTTTAAGACGGCCTCAGATTTCAATATTGCCCCTTCTATTTTGCTTTCAGCTACATCGTGCCAAAACACCGTTATTGTTTCTGATTCAAGTTTTTGCCAACTATATTTCGGATCCAGATAATCAAAACTCACCGGATCGGTTGACTGCTTTTCACCATCTTTATAATTGATCTCAAAATGGTAGGAGATATGGGTTCCACTAGGAATATAATTTGATCCCGATGTAGACAATTTAAAGACCGCCCTAAACTCGTGCTGGTCTGTAGCAGAATCTATACCCGTTATTGATGTGTAACCGTATCCTCTGACGTTAGTGTTGGTTAGTTGGTAATAAAATAATATTTCATCAATTTGTATATGAGATTTCCCGATCAATTCGAACGAAATATTCACAGGAAAATTTATCGAATGGGATTCTGTTGATATTGTGGCTAATGATTCGTCTTTTGATGGAGTATGGCCGGCAGCTTGCATAGTTTCAAAAAAAAAGCAGCCTATTATCATTGTCAAAAATAGGTAAATCCTTACATTAAGTAGTGACAACTGAAATTCGTGAGGGGATGGTCTATGAAAGACGGGAGTATTGAATTTAAAAATAATTAGTCGCTACACACCCGAAATTCTTATTGAAGAATGAACTTTGTAGACTTTGTTTATATTTAATAGAAGCGCTGTTAAGTTTTCAACATACCCTGCGTTTTTTAGTCCTCCGCCGTTTATACCTCTTACACCTTGGATCATGTTTGCGAGGGTAATTACGTAATCTTTTGCATCTTGATCGTTTCCGCAAACTATTACGTCGGCCTCTATAGGTTTGCTGGGAACAAGTAGGTCGCGCGCGCTTATATTCTGAAATGCTCCGATGACACGTGACTCAGGCAGAATTTTTTGAGCTTCCAGTGCCGCAGACCCATCCTTCACTGGCAACGCTGAAATATCTCCTTTGTCGAAAATCAGAGGGGCCACAACCGTTATAACTATTTTCCCGGAGAGGCTTGTTTTTAAGGGTTCTAATGTTTTTTGTTGACCTTCGTAGGGCATTGCCGCGATTATTACGTCAGATTTAGATGCTGCATCACTGTTCGTTCCACCGGAAATGTTGCCGGTGGAAAACTTTTTTATGGAGTTGGCGGCCTCTATGCCACGACTGTTGTCCCGAGAACCAATAAACACTTTTTCTCCCGCTAAGGCAAATCTTAAGGCTAATCCTTTGCCTTCCGGTCCTGTTCCCCCGAGAAATCCTAGCACTGCAGGCCTCCATATTAGAAGTTAGTTAGCTGCTTTTATCTCAATTCAATTTGGAGTGATTCTAAGGAACCCATTTAGTAAAGATTTTTCCCAGGAACCCTTAGTCACACAAATATTTTTTTAGATGTTCTCCGTCGAGAAAGCGCTTATTCGGTGTTGACGATTCGAAATTCAGGCGATTTAGATGTTTTTATGGCGTGACCAAACCGTTTCATATTTTGGGCCCTTTATTGCTGCCAGTAATTCGATACGTTCCATTTCCTTAAGCTCTAAAAGTAGTAGGTCTGTGGAGTGATCGGGGTCGTCAAAGGTGGATTGTTCCAAACGGTTCACTATTGAATCCCATATCCCACTTTCAACCAGAGTTGAAATGTAACGTACCCAGGGTATCAAAATCATTTTTTCCACGTCCGGAAAGCCAGGCCTAAGCCTTTCTAGACTCCTAATTCGTTCCTGAGGGCTTCTAACCATTTCAGTTAACATTATTGCTGGTCCGTCGGTTTCATTACTTCTTGTATCTACAAGTATGGACTTACCAAAATACGGGAAAAATAGAGACAGAACTTCAGCCTCGAGAATGCTTCCCTTCATTTCATCTAATTCATCAAAAAAATGATTTCCCATCATTCGAAAATATTTCCTACTACCGTTTGAAACTTTCAGAGGCACTGACTAAGGGTTCAGATCAATCGACCAAGTTTCTTTGTTAGAGTACATAGATATTTGATAGATCTTGAGTTCTATCCACAGGGTGCATCAGGAACTAAGTAATTCTTGGATTGTTGCTGTGAATGAGGGAAGCACTTTCTCCCAATCCCCTACAACTCCGTAGGAGGCTTCCTTAAATATATTTGCTTCACTATCTTTGTTTATCGCTACGATGCTTTTGGAGGATGAACATCCGGCCATATGTTGGCTAGCACCAGAGATACCCACTGTTATATATAAGTCTGGGCTTACTGTTTTACCTGTTAGACCGACCTGGTATGAGTGATCAAGCCAACCTGCGTCACAGACTGCTCGCGAGGCGCCGACAGCACCATTAAATATCTTGGCCAGTTCTTCCAATTGTGAAAATGGTTCCGGACCGCCGAGTCCCCGCCCACCGCTTACTATAACGGAAGCATCTTCTAGTTTTACGCCCTCAGATTCTTCTTTGATCGTTTCTATTAGTTTTACTCTGACTTGGTCGTCATTGATATCCAGATCGAGTTCCACGATTTCCCCGATTCTTGCGTCATCTCGCTCTAGAGGTTCAAAAGCTTTTACCCTCAATACAATGAATTGGGGGTCTTTATTGGTAAAAGTGAATGCGGCCATCGCATTTCCACCATACACCGGTCTATTTACAGTTATCTTACTAGATGTCTTTTCTCCGGTTAGGTCCATGCAATCCTGTGCAACTCCAACACCCATACGGTAAGCCAGCCTTGGTCCCACCACCCGTCCTAAAGGAGTTTTTGCTGTCAGCACAGCTGTGGGGACTATTCGTTCACAAATTTGTTCAAGGGCTGCTACGTGAGCATCGGCTATATTCAAAGCTAGCATCGGGTGGGATGAGGTATAGACATGGTCAGCGCCCAAAGCGATGACTTCTTTAGTAATATCATCCGAGATGTTACCAAGTAAGGCAGCTGAAACTTCCAATCCCAGTTCATCTGCGAGTTTTCTTGCAGCCGCCAGCAATTCGCCTGCCGTCGAGTGTAAGATATCGTTTTCAATTTCTGCCAGAATTAGAATTTGAGACATATTGTTCGGTTCCTATTTTTTACTGTTTGATATCTTACTAATTCCTAGTGGGTCCAAAGTTAAATATGTTCAAAACTAATTATGTCCTAAATTATCTTGGCCTCTCGAAGTTTTAGAGCCAATAGTCTTCCGGAATCTGCGTCATCTTCACCCTCAACTATTTCACATTGTGCTTCACTGATGGGTATATAAAGGTCCGACAGGGTCATTGCTGGCTCTACGTCTTCTTCCGATAAACCAAGATCTGATAGGGTCAATATTTCCGGCGTTTTCCTACTTGCCTGCATAATGCCCCTGAGGGTTGGATAACGAGGTTGACCAATTTCATTGTTGACGGTAATCAGTGCTGGTAAATTTGCCTCGAAAACTTCATATCCGTCAGTTTTAGAGCTATTTACGGTCACGGAATTATCGCCAATTTCAATATTTTTGGCTTCAGTAAGACAAGGTATACTCAGTGTCTCTGATAGCCCAAGAGGGACGTGTGCATTGTCCCAGTCGGAGGCTTGCTGGCCGCACAAAATGAGATCGAACTCTCCAGCTCTCTTGATCGCCGCCGCGAGGACATTTACTGTTCCTAAAGCATCCAGGTTGCCACAAAGTTGGTCTTGAATGAGTACCATGTTGTCGGCACCCATAGAGAGAGGTTTTTTCATGACATCCATCACAAATTCGTTACCAACAGAAAGTATCGTCACTGTGCCTCCTCCAGCTGTCTCCTTAATTTGCAACGCTGCTTCAACGGCATTTTCACAAAATCCGTTTACTACTGGAGGTATTCCCTGCACAGGGGTGACCTGTTTGGTGGCGGGGTCGACATTGAAGGCGGATGAAGGTGTTTCTGGGTCCATCACCTGCTTAGCACATACAAAGATATTTATTGACATCGTAGATTAGCTCCCGCGGCGCCGCAGCAAGCTATTTACGAAACTAATCACATCTACTGTCACGGAATCCATTAGTTGGACAAAATTATGGGTTTTCATAAATGATTGGGTCAGCGCTAAATTTTTGAAATTTAATCTAAAGAAACCAAGTTAGAGATTACCAATCGCTCCGATGAAGTGTCAATGAACGCTTATGAATGCAGAGAGGCGTCTACATAGTAATAATTTTGATAGAGTTTGATGAAAACTTAGAAATAAACAATATAAATCTCTTTTATTCACTAGAGAATCTGAGTTAACACTCGATAAATAGTGAGGTTATTCGCCTTAATAAGTTTTGTCTTAATTTTTGTTTAATATGAAATATATAATTCGACAGGCATAAAATTAGAACAAAAGTTTTGGACAAAGTTTAAATAAAGAAAAATTTAAATAAATTACACTACTAAGCACTTGACTTTTTTTTGACAAATATAAGAAAATGCGCCACACGATAATTCGATGACCTGATGATCAGTTCCCTCTGCCCCGTCAGGATCACGACGAAAAAAATTGTTCTGTCGTCCAGTTGTGACGTTCAGGACCTAAAGAGGAGTGAAATTGAGAAATGGTTGTTCAGACTTCTAATCCATTCGCGCCAGCCAAACCTAGAGTTCCGATAGTTCCAAGAAAAGTAACTCCCGGGTTACCTGGAACATCAGGGAAACCAAAAACAAATAAAAGTCATTGTCCGAAATGCTCTGCGCGATTGTCCGTAAACTTTGAGGAAGCTGAATGTCTGAGTTGCGGGTATGTGGACTACGAATACACAGTTCAGCGTCCTGAGAAAACTAGAAGCAGCGTAATCGGCACCGGTACGCGTTATGTGCTGAGATATATCGGCGAGTTTCCTGCTTTAACGGAAGTACTCACCCATGTGAAAGTTTACAGGGTTCGTAATCGAGCGGTATTTGGGGTTAGTTGTCCCTTCTGTGGTTCTGGCATGTCTCAATCCTCCTTGTCCGGTAAAAGGAGAGAGATTAGAGAGGAGCGTTATAAATGTACCTCGGGTCACCGAGTTTCACTTTGCCCCAACCCCGAAGGTATTTTAGGTTGGAAATAAGCTCCATAATTTCTTTCACTAACTGCGTATAGATATGATTGAGGGAGAAATCATTCATAGTTGGCTAAGCTGCATATGATTGGATAAAGCCTGCAAGTTCCTTAATGCATAATCTGCTAATCTGGTTTCTATGACGACACTTGTGGAACTGGTTGCCAAAAAAAATCGAAGGCCATTTATTGTTTGCGATGTGTCACCCCCCAGAGGCGGAAGTACACAATTATTGAGCAGCATTACGAATGTTACTCCAGATATGTTTTTTGTGGCTGCTAACCCTGGTGGGACGGTTAGGGCGAGTTCTCTTTCTGTTGCCCAATGGTTGGAGAGTAATACCAAAATTCCAGCTTTATTCACAATGACAACCAGAGATATGAACAAGACGGCGATGCAAACCACATTGCTGGGAGCTCACGTGATGGGTCTGCGAAATTTAGTAGTCGCGAAAGGAGACGAATTCCCGGTTTCAGGACGTTGGACGGATGTGTCGGTAAAAGGATTCACCCCCACTGCGTTTATACGCTCTGTAAAAGAAATGAATAAGAGGACAGACTTTACTGGTCAGGCTCTTTCGGAACCTACTGATTTTTGCATTGGAAGTACATTGGACATATCTCGAGACTGGGGTTCAGAAATGTCTCTAACTGGCAATAAGGTTCGTTGTGGGTCTGATTTTCTGATAGCTCAACCAAATTTTGACCCGGTATTGGCCGGAAAATTTCTGGAAGAATACCGGAACGATCAAGGGGCAGACTTGACTGTTCCGGTCATGTGGGGTGTTCAAATTATGTCCAAAGACAGTATTTCCTTCACACATGTTCCTGACCAAGTTACCAAGGAATTGGCTCTTGGAAATTCAGGATATGAAATAGCTCTTGAAATGATTCATAAGTACCTTGAAATTGGGATTAAAGATTTCTACTTGGTTCCGCCGATTTTTCGAGGAGGGCGGAGAGATTATGAATCTGCTCAAGCAGTAATTGAAGACCTTTAAAGCGAATGAAAATGGATCTTAACACTGGGAAATCGTTGACCACGCTCTGTAGCTTTTCCTATAATTCTGATTCATTAATAGATGATCTGATTAACCATTCCGTATATCTGATAATTAGAGGTGATTCAATTGGCTAACGAAACAGGCAAAAGATACTCATGTGCACAATGCGGTTCGGAATTTGTTGTCACACGCGGTGCGGACGGTACCATAGAGTGTTGTGGGGAGCCGATGAGTCAGAAATAGCTGGATATAAAGCGGAGAAAGGAACTGATAGATGGCCAATCAATTGGGCAGAAGATATGAATGTGATAGCTGTGGTACTACAGTACTCTGTACAAAGGCTGGCGAAGGTACAATAAAATGTCATGGCTCGGAAATGGAACTTCAACAGCCCCGAAAGCTTCCATCCTCAGATTGAAATTGTAATTTTGCCTTGTCCACAGTTAGGATATCAAAAAGCATAGTTTTTATAACTTACTGGCTGGCTATTGATGCCACTGCAGAGTGTTGTTCATCGGCGTGGTACGAGCTTCTGACTAAGGGTCCAGAGGCTATATTTTTGAACCCAAGTTTTTGCCCTTCTTGTTTCAGTTCCTCAAACTCTTGAGGTGTGTACCACTTTGAGATAGGAGAGTGTTTAAGAGAAGGTCGAAGATACTGACCGATTGTCATCAAGTCGCAATCAACTTCTCTCAAGTCCTTCATGGTGTCTATAATTTCGTCAAAAGTTTCCCCCAAACCAACCATCATGCCGGACTTTGTGACACATCTTGGACTTATGGTCTTTGCGTTTGCTAAAACATCTAAGGATAAATCGTAATTCCCCCTTGCTCTCACACGAGGAAATACCCTCCTAACAGTCTCAATGTTGTGATTGAACGTATCAGGCCCTGAATCTATAACAGTGCGCAAGGCTTTGAAGTCACCCTGGAAGTCAGGAGTCAAAACTTCCACTTTACATTTTGGCGTTCGCTTCTTTATCTGAGTTATACATTGAGAAAATATGAATGCCCCACCATCTGGTAGGTCGTCCCTATTTACGGAAGTTATGACAGCGTATTTTAGCTGAAGTTTGGAAACGGTCTCAGCTAGTCTTAAAGGTTCTTCTAAATCCAAACCTGATGGAACACCGGTATTTACGGCACAATATGTACAAGCTCGAGTGCAGGTGTCGCCCAGTATCATGAAGGTGGCAGTCTCCCTTTCCCAACAGTCCCCAATATTTGGGCATCTTGCTTCTTCGCAGACAGTATGCAAGCCTTCTTGCCGCATCAACCCTTTCAGTTTTGAATAATTTGGTCCCCCAGGCATCTTTACCTTAAGCCATACTGGGAGCCTGCGGGTTGTGGTCATAACTAACGAAGGGACCTCCACTATAACCTTAGAAATTTATGCTTTCTTAGGCCTCAATATTACCAGAAAGAAACGGATATATCGGTATACTTCATTGGCATTTAGCAGTCCTGCGGTAATATAACCGGCAACCAATTATTAAACTCTTGCTCTTTTGTATATAAACCATATGTCACTAGATCCACTTAGAAATGAAGAAGATATCAAAGAATATGTCGATCTCCGTTTGGGACCGATGGGAGAAATTGGGGACTGTGTAGCCAGTCTCGATGGAGAGACAATAGGGGTTTTTGGTGGAATTCCTGGCGAATTGGTGAAAGCGAGAATTTATAGGTATCGCCGGCGGAAGATGTCTATGGTAACCGGAATGGTTAGCCAGGTAATTGAACCATCCCCTCATAGAGTCGAAGTGCCCTGCCCTAATTTTGGGCCGTGCAGTGGGTGTCAATGGCAGCATATAGATTACCAACACCAGTTAGAGCTTAAGCGTGGGATAGTTAGTGACAGTTTTTCTCTATACTCCACTTTGGAGGAGGTTAATATATCGCCCACGTTGCCTGCCCCTTCCCAGTTTGAATATCGGAACCATGCTCGGTTTACTGTTCGGTTTGGTGGTCAAATGGGGTTTTCAAATCGAATAACCCGACGGTTTGTTCGGATAGAAAACTGTATGTTGATGGCACCCGAAATCAATGAAGTCCTTGGCGGTCTTCAAGATAAGGTATCTGAAACTACCAATTTATCCGTCAGGGTCGGAGTCAATACTGGAGACAGGCTGATTCAACCGACACTAAGTGCTCCCGATATTCCATTTGCTTCTGGCCAAAAATGGTATACGGAGAAGTTAAAAGGTCGTATTTTCAGGGTTGCTTCTCCGTCGTTTTTTCAAGTTAACACTCCGCAGTCGGAAACTTTGATTGATCTGGTTTCTGAGTACCTTGCTCTTACCAAGGAACAGATTCTCGTTGATGCCTATGCCGGGGTTGGGACTTTTGCTTCCATATTGGCACCGAATGTAAAAAAAGTTTTCGCAATAGAGGAATCAGCATCAGCTGTTATGGATGCATCTTCAGCATTGTCAGATGTGCAAAACATAGAGTTCCTTTTAGGGAAGACAGAGAAAGTTCTACCCGATATAGCTGAGGATATAGATGCTCTAATACTTGATCCCCCAAGAGTGGGATGCCATCCGGATACTTTAAAGGCAGTAATCGAGAGACGGCCGCCGCGGGTAGCCTATGTTTCCTGTGACCCTCTAAGCCTCGCTAGGGATCTTGATATTCTCGTCAAAGGAAATTATCGAGTGATCAATGTCCAACCGGTTGACATGTTCCCACAAACTTATCATGTTGAATGTGTCGTTACTCTCGGACTGTCTGGTCAAACATAACTGTGGAAAATCGTATTCAGTTAGTATTGTTGCCAAATGGAAAGCTAGAACACCGTTTCATATGCAAGAAGTAAAAAGAATTAAAGAGCTAATACTTGCTTCAACTTCCCCTCGTAGGAAGATTTTGATTGCGCGACTAGGCTTGCCAGTGAAATTTGTTGTTCCAAATTCATTTGAGACCCCACCGCTATTTGGTGAATCTCCAGAACGATACGTCTCTAGGATGGCTGTTCTTAAAGCCACATATGCGGTGGATAACATTGGAGACAACCAGTTGGTCGTGGGTTCCGACACATCTGTAGTAGTGAATGGAAAAATTCTTGGCAAGCCGGAGAGTGTTGGTCATGCGAGGGAAATGCTAAGGGAGTTAAGGGGAACTACTCATACAGTGATCACTTCCATTGTGGTATCTGATCATCATGGTGAATTATGTTCTGTAACCAGAAGAAGTTTGATCCATATGCGTAAATATTTTGATAAGGAAATTGATAAGTACATAGCCACAGGTGACCCAATGGATAAAGCAGGTGGTTATGCTATTCAAAGTAAAATTTTCAAACCTGTAGAACGAGTTGAAGGGTGTTATACGTCGGTGGTGGGGTTGCCTATATGTGCTCTTTCGAAAATTTTATTTAAGAAAGGTGTTTTGAAGGGAATAAGTCCCTGCGGCGATCTAATGGATGCCCGGGAATTCAGTACCAGGGCGGTGACTTTGCGATGATGGGCATGGGCAGTTTGGAAGTTATAGTCATTCTCCTAGTAGCTTTTATTTTCCTAGGTCCTCAAAAGATGATAGAAGCTGCCCGCGCCTTGGGTAAACTTGTCGGTCAGGCTAAGAATATGGCTGCGGATATTCCTCACCTTGACTTGGATGATACTGATGCCGAAGAAATTGTTGATAAATCAAATACTATGGCTACAGATCAGAGATCAGGTGACAATAGGGTTAACAAGACAGTCGACAATGACGTTGTAGAGGCGCCAATTCCATTTAAATCTCTAAGGAATCCGATGTCAAAAACCCATGATGATAATGAGGAAACTGATCCTGTCTTAGATGAAGGAGATGTAGGTGAGAATGGAAGTTCAGGAGAGGTTCGAGAAGGGTGAGTGAGGAAGGACAAAGTTTATCTAGTCACCTGAATGAACTGAGAAGACGTCTGACTTGGTCAGCTGCCCTTGTTTTCAGCCTTACTGTGGTCGCGTTTGTTTTCCACCAACAAATTCTGCAGATTCTCATGGGACCAGCTGGTGATTTCACTGATTTACCGCATAGTAAGCCTATTTATACTGAGTTGACGGAATTTTTGGGTATTGCTATGAAAGCTTCTTTACTTGTGGGAGTTTTTGGATCGTTACCATTCCTATTGTGGCAAGTGGTAATGTTTGTGTCTCCTGGACTGAATACCACAGAAAAACGATATCTCTTTGTCCTTATGCCTCTGAGTGTCCTTGTGTTTGTTCTAGGAGCCCTGTTTGGATATTTCGTTCTATTTCCGCCTGCCGTGAGGTTCTTGATTTCTTTTGGCAGTGATGTTGCTGTTCCCATGATCAGGATTGGAAATTATGTCAATCTCATGCTATCTCTCTTGTTCTGGATGGGAATAGTATTTGAGCTACCCATTGTACTTTTTTTTCTGTCTAGAATCGGAGTGGTAGGGCCTAGGTTTCTTGCCAGGAACAGAAAATGGGCAATAGTATTGTCTTTCGTTCTAGGGGCGCTAATAACTCCCACCCTAGATCCAATCAATCAGACCCTTGTAGCAGGGCCGATAATTGTTCTTTATGAAGTTGGAATCCTGCTTTCAAAGTTAGGATCTAAAATAAGAAAGAGAAAAAGAGTGGCCAAGGAAGTTCAGCCCAGATCTGATAGCTGATACAGCCGTTAATTAACCAACCAAATAGGGCTACCAGCGTTATATCAGCAGCTTCTCTGCCGGTTGCTTGGGGACAATATGCCTAAGCTGATTAAGCTTGCTTAATATCGTCCTTTGCATCTTTATCAACTGGGTTGATATCAGATTCGGGTTGGTTTTTCTGAGTGTTTCGAAATTCCTTAATAGCTTTTCCCATTGCTCCACCTATCTCAGGAAGTCTTCCGACCCCAAAGATTATTAGGACTACCACCAGAACTATTATTAATTCCATGGGACCGAATCTAAAAGGCATATATCTCACCCTTATTTAAATCTGTTGTGTCTTTTTGAAATTTAACAATCGATTTACTATGAGTCAATGTGATGTTAATTCTACCAAATCTTGTACCTCCTTAAGGCAGGTTCTAAGTTAATAGCGTATATCACCTTATTGATAATTAACCTATTGTTTAGGTAAAATTAGTGTTCTGGGTCTTGCACTTCCAGTTTAAGGCCTAAAACTAAGTCTTGCACATATAACAAACTATCGGAACGAATATGCTATGGATGCTCACGATCTAATACCAGTTGAAAAAAACCCCAATATAGAAGGATTTGCTTCCGGCGATACCGTAAGGGTGAATGTTAAGGTGGTGGAAGGGGAACGCGTCAGGACACAGGCTTACGAAGGAGTCGTTATACGGCGTCGTGGTAAAAACCAGGGTGAGACGTTCACTGTAAGGCGTATAACAAACCAGGTTGGAGTAGAAAGAACTTTTCTTATGTGCTCCCCCAATGTTGATTCTGTCAAGGTTACACGGAGAGGAAGGGTTCGTCGCTCTAGATTGTATTACCTGAGGGGAAGATCTGGGAGATCCGCACGGATCAAAGAGGCGCGTAGAAGCTAAGTTAAGCTGGGGTTAAATTTTCTAGCAAGTGGTTTTGCTTGGAACCTTATTGTTTGCTTCACGTTGCCCTTATACTTTGCGTAATTGCTACTGAATTCGATAGTGGTCTAGGTGGGCTTCGTTTTGAAATTTGCAGAGATAGCTGTAGATGCACCTACTGGATATAACCGAACCTTCAGCTATTCTATTCCTAATACACTTGCCGTGAAGCGCGGCCATTCGGTTATTGTTCCATTCGGGCCTCAACTGAGGCAGGGAATTGTAATGGAAGTGTCGGAAGAGGCCCAAGTTGAGAACACTCGGGACATTCTTGAGATATCTGACTCAGAGGAACTTATTGATGATCTACATTTGAAGATTGTTTCTTGGCTGAGCGGATACTATATGTGTTCTCTTTTTGAAGCAGCTTCACTTATGATTCCGCCTGGTAGCAGAACTCGTGAAATTACTTGGATTACAGTTTCTGAACTGAACATCTCTTCGGTAGAGAAATTTAGAATTTCCAGATTTCAAGAAGAAATCTTGGATTATCTTGCAACTAATGGACGGTCTCGCCTAAATAAAATCACTTCTCGGTTTGGTCAAAATGCACGATCTGCTATCAGCAGCCTTGAAGAATATGGCATGATCATAAAAGATGTTGAAAGGACCAAGAATGCGGTAAATGCACGCTTTAAATTGGTGCCTCGCCTTACGAAAGTCGGTATAGAGGCTCTAAATAAGCAAGAGCTAGGACGGGCTTACAGGCAGAAGGAATTTATGCAGAGTCTCTATAATGAAGAGACTCTCCTAACGATGCCAGAGGCGCGTAAATCCTTTGGAGCCTCAGCTGTTAATGCAGTTTTGAAGAAGGGCTTTATCAATCAGGAAAGGATCCAGATATTTCGGGACCCTCTGAAAGGAAGAACCTATAATAATGCTCCTCAAATAAAGCTTAAGAAGGAACAAAAGGAAGCTCTGTTCACGATCAAAAACATGCTTCAGAATCCTGAGGATAACCCACGCGCCATTTTGGTGTATGGCGTAACAGGAAGCGGAAAAACTGAAGTATATATCGAAGCCGTTAAAGAGTGTATTTCACTAAGTAAGAACGCAATTATTCTTGTTCCTGAGATAGCCTTAACCCCTCAGACAATAGAGAGGTTTGAATCTAGGTTTAAAGGTCAGGTGGCAGTTTCTCACAGTGGTCTGTCGGCGGGCGAAAGATATGATCAATGGTGGAAAATCAAAAATGGGGAATACCGAGTAGTTATTGGGTCTAGAGGGGCCATATTTGCTCCACTTCCTAATATCGGACTAATAGTTTTAGATGAGGAACATGAATGGACATATAAGCAAAGTGAATCTACTCCTAGGTATCATGCCCGTGAAGTAGCGATGCAGATAGCAGGCATTTCTCGTGCTGTAATACTGCTTGGGTCGGCTTCCCCAGACTTAGAGTCCTTTATGCGAGCAAAGAGGGGACGATATGAGTTCGCGGAACTCAAGGAAAGATTCATTCCCAATTCTCGGGTTAATGATGTGAGCGGGAGTGACTTGGCCTCAGTCTCAGTTGTGGATATGAGAGAAGAGCTCAAAGCCGGGAATAGGGATGTGCTCAGTAGATCGTTATACGAGGCAATAGAAGAAACCCTGAAAGCTGGTGAGCAGACCATATTATTTTTGAATCGTAGGGGAGCCTCATCCTTTGTACAGTGTCGGTCATGTGGCTCAGTGATTAAATGTGGTAGCTGCGATATCTCTCTCACTTACCATTCACAATATGACAGATTAGTTTGCCACTACTGCGGGCGTCATAGATTATCCCCATCTAATTGCCCTTCATGTAGGGAGAATTCGCTTGGCCGATACGGTCTAGGCACTCAATCTGTAGCCGAATTAATAGATGAATTATTTCCTTCCGCTAATGCATTGAGGTGGGATAGGGATGTTGCTACTCGACTAAAGCAATATGAATCAATTCTCGCTAAATTTAGGTCAGGGCATTCCAAAATACTTATTGGTACGCAACTTATAGCAAAAGGTCACCATCTTCCGAATGTCACACTAGTCGGAGTTATATCGGCCGATATAGGACTCAATATGCCCGACTTTCGATCTGGAGAAAAGGCATTTCAGACATTGTGCCAGGTTTCTGGAAGGGCCGGTAGGGGGGAAAGACCAGGCAGAGTAATAATACAAACCTATCAGCCTGAACACTATGCAGTTATAGCCGCGTCTAAACAAGATTATTTTTCATTTTTCGACATAGAAGCGACCTATAGAAGACTTAATGCTTATCCGCCTTTCAGTCGATTAATCAAATTGGTTCGACAAGATACTAACAATTCTAAGGTTGAAAGAGAGGCAAAGGATTTAGCCAATGAATTATTAGATGAGCGAAATAAGTGGGGATTGTCTGATACAGATGTTTTTGGCCCCCTGCCCGCTTTTCCATCTCGTGTGAGGGGGAAGTATAGATGGCAAATAACCCTGAAAGGCCCAAATCCTAGGCTTCTTTTGGATAAAGTTTATCAATCTACCTATGGTGCACATAGGAGAGCAGGATTGAATGGATGGTCAGTAGATATAAATCCAGTTTCTTTCACATGACCTTTAGAATTTCACAGAAACTTTGTAAGGAGTACCCAAGATGGATCTAGATTTTTCTTCTTCCCTACCAGATACGGAATCACATATTAGTGTTCCAGGTCTTGATGGTGAAATCACCATTCTCAGAGATACATATGGCATTCCACATATACGTGCCACGAATAATAACGACGCATTTTTTGGTCAAGGATTTGCGACAGCGCAGGATAGATTGTGGCATATGGATTTTGACAGGCGTCAGGCTTATGGCCGCTGGTCGGAATTTGTGGGTATTGGTGGTGTGGGAAGTGACAAAATGATGCGCCGCTTTCAGATTAAATCTTCAGCGGAATCGGATTATAAAGCCCTCAACGTCGAAACCCGCGAAATGCTGGAATCCTATTCATCGGGAGTGAATGCATTTATCCAGTCTACAAAAAAATTTCCTATTGAATACGCCATAGTTTCAGGAGCACCGGAACCTTGGACTGCAATAGATTGTATAGCCGTCTATAAAGTTAGGCATATTATGATGGGCGTATTTGAGGGGAAATTATGGCGAGCTCAGCTGGTAAATGAATTAGGTGCAGAAATTGCATCAGAGTTGTTAAAGGGTTACCAGGAAGGACATTTTCTAATTGTTCCTCCACTTGGCAAATATTCTGGTCGGTCTGCTACGGGTCTTAACCATCTCAGCAATGATTTGGAGTCTATTGCTTGGCTGAAAGAATCTCCTGACTCGGGTAGTAACAGCTGGGCGTTACATGGATCTAGAACTTATTCTGGTAAACCCCTTCTTGCTGGAGATCCACACAGAGGCCTGGACACACCGAATTGTTATTACCAAAATCACATAACCTCAGCATCAATTGATGCTATAGGTCTTTCTTTTCCAGGAGTGCCAGGATTTCCCCATTTTGGCCACAATCAAAACGTAGCTTGGTGTGTTACACACGCGGGAGCTGATTATCAGGATATTTTTGTCGAAAGATTTGATTCTTCAGAGCCTTATAAGTACGAATGGATGGGATCTCAGATAGATGCCGAAGTGAGAAGGGAAGTCATCAAAGTAGCGGGTCAAAATTCAGAGTCAATTGAGGTAAGAGTAACGAAACATGGCCCGATTTTCTTGGAAAGTGAAGATTTGACCAAGGGGTTGGCATTTAGCTACACGTCAATCTTTGGCCCAAACCTTGGATTCCAGTCGCTTATTCCTCAGATGACTGCTGGATCTATTGCAGATGCAGATGAGGCGATGAGAGATTGGGTTGATCCATGCAACAACTATTTATTTGTAGATGTCGACGGCGATATAAAATATTTGAATAGAGGTAAGGTTCCCCTTCGCTCTATGGACAATGCATGGTTACCTGTTCCCGGATGGGATGGTGATCATGAATGGTCTGGATATATACCGTTTGATCAGCTCCCTCGATCTACTAATCCCGAGAACGGGTTTATAGTGACTGCCAACAACCGCATTGTAGATGAAGATTATCCGCACTATTTAGCTCTAGAGTATGCCCCAGAGTACAGAGCTAGGAGAATTATCGAAAGATTGTTGGAACTGGGAAACGCAACCGTTGAAGACATGACCTCCATTCATTCCGAAAAGACCTCTATTCCCGCGTTGATTTATTTGGAAATTTTAAAGCAGATAGTACCTAGGGGTCAGATAGCCAATAATGCGAAAAAGATTTTGGTTGAATGGAATGGTTCCATGGATTCCGATTCCGTTGCGGCTACTATTTATTCTGCATTCAGGTTGAAGTTGCACGATCGAGTATTTCGAAATCTTTTTGGGTCGTTGGCTGATGAAGCCCTTGTAGCCGGAGGGAGGGGTGCTCCAAGACATGTTAGTCAACTCGCCTCTGATCTTGTCATGGATGCGAACACAAGGAACGACTCTCTTTTGCCTGATGGTGAGAATTGGAAAAGTATTGCGGCCGAGGCGTATCGTGATGGGATTTCGTGGTTGGTGAATACTTTGGGGGAGGACGTGTCTACTTGGAAATGGGGGAAAGTACACCATACAAATCCCATTCATCCATTGACAGAATATTATCCACATCTCTCGAGCAAACTTAATCCTCCTTCCGTGGCAATGGGAGGAGATGGAGATACTCCACAAGCTGGTAGCTTCGCACATACGAATCCATTTACGATGACTGGAATGTCAGTCGCAAGATATATTTTTGATGTTTCTGACTGGGATAATTCTCGTTGGATAGTTCCACTCGGTTCATCTGGACATCCCGGAAGCCCTCATTACACTGACCAGTTAAAGATTTGGTCTCAAGTTAAGACAATTCCCATGTGTTATACAGAGTCAGCAGTGGACCAAACTGTTGTGGCGAAGCAACTTCTCTCTCCGGTTTGACCCACGGACAGGATTTCAACACTTGAAGGTTTCATTCGCTTGTACTTGGTATAATTACATTTGACTTTCTTTCTATTGATTCATCACGATTCTTACTCACATTACTGAGTAAAAAGTGTGTGTGGAGGAAATGAAATGCAGGACTTAAATAGTTGGCTAATAGGATTGGGTGAGAAGATCGCTCATATTATGGTGCGTCTTTGACGTACCGTCTATGGAGCGTGAAATAGAAGAACTTGAAAAAGAGGCCTCTGATCCTCATTTTTGGGATATGTCTTCTTTCGCGCAGAGCAAAATGAAAGACCTGGCCTTGCTGAATAAGCAAGTTGCCAGCTGGAACTCTCTCTGGGAGAGAGCTGAGTCGGCATCTGAACTATTGGAATTGGCAACAGGAGAGTCAGACACTGAATTGATCAAAAGTATTAGAGATGAGACTGTTGAAATTGACCGGCTCCTCTCCGACATGGAGTTTCAGCTCACTCTTTCGGGAGAATATGATCAGCGGGATGCGATACTTGCTCTTCACGCTGGTGCTGGAGGTGTGGATTCTCAGGATTGGGCATCAATGTTGCTCCGTATGTATTCCAGATGGGCTGAACGGAAAGGGTTTCGGTGTGATG
>CAJWWP010000022.1:0-31212 GCA_913048525.1 uncultured Chloroflexota bacterium | reverse complement strand
GTAATCAGTCCGAGCGGCAATACCAAGTTGATCAAACATGGATAATACAAAAGGTCCCTGCCAGCTCACACACCTATCCCTTGAAGTGTAGAACCACGATTCCGCCCCGGCCAATAAACCTGTGCGGCCTAACAACATTGAAAAATCACCCCCATCCAAATCAATCTCGCCGGGATGAGTAACAGGAGGATTTACTCCGTCAGCCACAGGTCCGTAAATATCATTGGTATGCTCCTCAGCCGATATTGACCCACCACCAGGCGCCAACAATGGAGCGATTTCACTAGACCATGACTGTCCACCGTCATAGCTCCTGCACTGCATAGTTATAAACGGTCTGTTCTTGTCTCTGGAGTGAAATCCTCCATTTGCGTCAGGAAACCCGAGCGTGAAACCTGAAACAATTTCCTGCCCCCAAGACCAGATTCCATAGTTGGCGGGCCATCCGGCATACCTGGCTGGATCCCTAAAGATCATGACGTGCCTAGGATTTCCCATTTATGATTCCCCTTCATCAAATTGCATTACATCAGATCTCCCAAGCCCTGAAACAAACAAATCCATTAATTCCATCGTCGATATTTTAAGCCAACTACAATCTGTTAGTCTTATTTCTATAGCCTGCATGTAAAAATTTTAAGAGTGTTTCTTTGTCAATTCTCTACATAGTTGCTACACCAATCGGAAACTTACAAGACACTTCAAGTAGAGCCGTAGAGACGTTACAAAGTGTCGACCTAATCGCCTCAGAAGATACCAGAGTCACCCGAAAGCTACTTTCCCACTACGACATTAAAACAAGAACTATTAGTTTTAACAGGATCAATGCTAAGCAAAGGACCCCGATCCTTCTCAAACATTTGGAGTCTAAGGACCTCGCTTTAACGAGTGATGCTGGGACTCCGGGTATAAGTGATCCTGGGCACGAACTTATCGCCGCAATTGATCAAACAATGACCCAGGTCATTCCGATCCCAGGTCCATCTGCCGTCACAGCGATTTTGTCTGCCGCTCCATTTCCAACCGACCGTTTCTATTTCACCGGGTTCGCTCCACGAAAAAAGGTCGAACTTGACCAATTGATCAATACAGGCAGCGTCTTAAGCGTTCCGATTGTAATGTTCGAATCTCCTAAAAGGGTAATTGGGCTACTCTCTTATCTCGAAAACAAAATACCCAATACAAAAATATTCATTATGAGAGAGATAACGAAGAGATTCGAAGATAGCTTTTATGGAACAGTCACGGAAGCCAAAAATCACTTTCTTGAGCCCAGGGGAGAATTTACAATTGTCCTGGCACCAATCTTGGAATCTCATTCAACATTTGACCTCCAAGGGCTTGAACGACTTGTCCATTCTCTGGAGGATTCAGGACTTAAGCCCCGTGATATTGCTAAAAGCATCTCTTCAATCACACAGATGTCTAATTCGGAGGCCTACAAAATGGTTGTTGAAGGAAGGTCCGCTGTCAGGGATGATCATTAGCTAGAAAGACCTCCTATGCTAAAATCTTGTTCCTGAATAACAACCAAGATCAGGAGTATCCCACTCGCTATGCCGGAGAACATACTCGTCTGTGCAGCCTGGCCCTACGCTAATGGCTCCATACATCTGGGGCATGTGGCCGGGTGCTACCTTCCTGCAGATATTTTTGCCAGATACCATCGACTAAAAGGTAACAACGTTCTTATGGTTTCGGGGAGTGACGCCCATGGGACTCCCGTAACAATAACTGCCGAGGCCAACGGGTCCACTCCGGAAGAAGTGGCTTCCTCATACCAGGAAGAATTCCTTCAAGATTGGAAAGACTTAGGTATATCCTTTGACTTGTTCACAAGCACTCACACTGACAACCATTTTTCGGTGTCACAGGATATTTTCCTCAAACTCTACGAAAAGGATTTCATCTACAAAGACACAATGTCACAGCCGTATTGTGAAGACCATCAAAGGTTCCTGGCTGATCGATATGTAGAAGGAATATGCCCGCACTGTGATTCTGAAGGTGCACGCGGGGATCAATGCGATGCGTGCGGGAACACATTGGATCCAAAGGACCTAATAAATATAAGGCATAGAGATTGCACTTATACGCCTGTATTCAAGGATACGGAGCACTTCTTTTTGAGATTAAGTGTCTTTGAAAAGCAACTACTCGACTGGACCAGAAAACAGGACCATTGGAAACCAAACGTAAAAAATTTTACGGTCGGGTTTTTAGAAGGCGGTTTAAAAGATCGAGCGATAACTCGAGACATAACCTGGGGAGTGCCTGTACCGATACCTGGCTATGAAAGTAAAAGAATTTATGTATGGTTTGAAGCGGTAATTGGTTATTTATCCGCCTCAATAGAGGCGGGGGATCAATTTGGAAATCCCAATCTATGGATAGACTTTTGGAAAGGCAATTCAAGATCTTTCTATTTCATGGGAAAAGATAACATCCCTTTTCATACTGTGATATGGCCTGCTATGTTACTTGCCTATGAGGGCTATAACCTTCCCTACGACGTTCCGGCCAATGAATATGTGAATATGGAGTCCCAGAAGATATCCACCAGCAGAAACTGGGTTATTAATCTCAAGGATGCTGTTCAGCGCTATGACCCCGATCCAATCAGATACACCTTGTCAGCCATCATGCCGGAAACCAGCGATTCCAACTTTACGTGGGAGGAATTTGTCCGGAGAAACAACGATGAGTTGGTTGCTACCTTTGGAAATCTGGTGAATAGAGTGCTTTCGATGATTCATCGCAATTTTGACGGGCAGGTTCCCAAGCGAGGCAACATCGGCAACTCTGAAATTAAACTTAACAAATTGGCTGAGACAACACTTATATCTGTTTCGGAATCAATTGAATCATGCAAATTTCGTGAAGGGTTGGCACATTGTATGTCTCTGGCTCGTGAAGTTAATCGATACCTTGACGAAAAGGCTCCTTGGACTGCCATCAAATCTGACATAGATTCCGCTTCCACCACTCTCAATATTTCAGTCAATATAATAAATTGCCTAAAAACTGTTCTCCACCCATATTTGCCATTTTCTACTCAAGCTCTTCAGGAGATGTTGGGTTTAGCAGGTGAGGTGGAGAAAAATGATTGGAGCTGGAATCCGCAGGAAGTCCCCGATGACCACAAGTTGGGGGAAGTGAAAAGACTGTTTGACAAATTGGAAGATTCAATTGCAGAAGCAGAACTGAGTCGACTCAGCTCTGAGTCCTGATCCTTGACACAACTACAAACTATCTTAAACCCAATTTTAGATGAGTTAGCCTCCGTGGATGATCGGTTGGCCGAATTTTCTCAAAGTTCCGATCTGCCCATCCTTGACGAATTACTTCAGCATGTTTTTGCTTCGAAAGGTAAAAGAGCTAGGCCCGCATTGACAATTCTCGCCTCAGGATTCCATCAACATGACAAGTCCAATGTAATCACGATGGCAGCAGCCGTTGAGATGCTTCACGTTGCTACTCTGATCCATGATGATACTGTCGATGAGGCTGATACCAGACGTGGAAGAATAACAATTAGCAGCGGATGGGGAGACAGACTGGCGGTATTGGTAGGGGATTACGTATTTGCCGCCTCCGCAACATTTGTTTGTGATACGGGAGACATCAAGGTCATAAGGAGATTTTCTCAAACGATAATGGAACTCTCCCGTGGAGAATTACAAGAAATTTCACTGAGCGGTGATACCACTGGAAATCTGGCTGAATATCTACAGCGTATATATTTCAAAACAGGATCACTCTTTGCTACCTCTGGAGAGTCCGGGGCCCGCTTGAGCGGTGCGGATCCCAGTGAGGTGGACGCTCTCACAAGGTATAGCAGAAAGATCGGAACGGCCTTTCAAATTGTAGATGACATATTGGATTTCGAAGCTGATGAAATAAGCCTGGGGAAACCAGTAAGTTTAGATTTAGTTAATGGAGTTATTACACTCCCCACTATATTTGCGATGGAAAATGATTCCATTAGACATCTGGTACAAAGCTATTTCGACGAGGGAAAACATTCAGGCATTCTAGATGAAATAATTAGGAGTATAAAAGAATGTGGAGCAATCAACAGGGCCCATGACTATGCGGAGAATTTGTCTAGAGAAGCCCGAGAATCTCTCATACTGCTGCCGAGTAATCCTTACAAAGAATCATTAGAAGCGCTTTCATATTTCGTAGTGGCACGGGTTTCCTAGTCAGAAACTACATTCCTGAATACAAGCTAGATCCCTGACTTAATGTAAGAACCGGGGAAATTTTAGACAGTTCCGAACCCTTTGCGGTAAGCGGATTCATATCTAGAAGAACTATATCGGCATCCATACCGGGACTAAGATACCCTTTCCTGTCGGCGATGCCACTGACTAGGGCGCTCGAATAAGTCGCCATATTTAAAGCAGAATCAACCGGAATTCTTTCAGAGTTTCCGAGGATTGTCTCCGTTCTAGGAATTTCTCTGTAAGTTCCCGCGTATATCCAGCCCATAGGGTCTGACCGCGAAAAAGGAGCATCCGAGGAAAACCCTACTACTACACCCTGTGTTCTCAGGCTTTCCAACCTATAAAGAACTGAGGTATCAGGTGTATTTTGTAAATACCGTTCTCCGTTCTCTGTTATAAACCCTGGTTGGGTGGAAATTCGAATCCCTAAAGCGGCAATTTTCGCTATATTTTGGTCAGTTAACTCCGACGCATGTTCGATTCTATCCCCATGGAAAAAATCTTTTTGTAGAGCAGCAATGGCGATAGAAACGCATTCATTTTCTACTGCATGTATAGCAACTGGAAAACCAAGTGAATGAGCTTCCCTGACCGAAGCTAATAGGTCTTTCTCAGAAGGAATGATCCGGCCTGAAGAGGCGGTTAGCATTATCTTCACATGTCCAATTTCGACACCACGATAAACATCAGAATAGTTCCCTATATCCGCAGAAAATCCTCTAAAGTGTGTCGATCCAGGCATCAGGACAATATGTGGACATAAAGATTTAGTGGCTAAAAAGTCACTGAGCATCCTCATTCTTGGAACGTCGTTGTTCTGACTTGCATCAACTAATGTTGTAATGCCGCTTAAGGATGTGTCCTCCAAAATTTCTCCAAGGGAATCCAACAGCCGGTATGAAGGAATGGGAGGAATTTTGGAAGCAAATAATTCTTCCCCCTCCAAAATCACCCCAGTAAGAAGTCCACTATTTAGATCTCTTGTGAAAGTGATCCCATCCGGCTCATCTGTACTTTCGCCTACATCGATCAACCCAAGCGCAACAGAATTCAGCAAGGCTCCATGACCAGATTGGAAGCGAATAATAACAGGATTTTCAGGAAAGACTTCATCTAGAAAGTCTCTATTCAGGCATTTGGAAAGGCCCAGGTCAAAAGAGTCGAGACCATAAAAACGCAGCCAAATCTCTTGCCTATCGAAAGTTTCCTTAGCTTGTTTAAGAATCGTCTTAAAAGTACTACAGCTTGTTCCACTGACTTTGGCCAAGTCATATCCGAAATTAGAGGCAGCCAGAGAAAATAGATGTAAATGCGAATCTACAAAACCAGGAAGAGCGAATAAACCAGTGCAGTCAATGACCTCATCGAGCTTACCGGGCTTTGGGGATTGAAATCCGGTCCTTTCACCAACAAAGGCGATCTTCCCGGCTTGAACAGAAATGCAACCGAATCCTAAGTTCCTTAACCCATCGAAAAGTTCTAGATTCTCCAGCCACAAAGGTCTATCAGTATCACCACTAAATTGCACTACTTATTGAATGACTGATCTTGAAGAAGCCTCTAGACGCCGCACCACTATTTTGGATCTATCCATCATTTCGGGTATCTTGGGTCCGATCTCATTAACCCAATTGTCACTTTCATAGACGGCAGCGTAGAGTTTTTCTCTTTCCTCTTCGGATTCGAAACGTCTTATCCATACATATAGATCGTCTTCTTCTTCTCCGACAAAACTGCCAAGTATCACCATACCTTTGGAAACTTGAAAGGGAATAATCTCCTCTTCCATGAAGCGTACCCAGTTCTCTCTTTGACCAGGCAAAGTTCTATACTCTCTTAATTCGAAAAACATAACAATTCAACCTCTTTATTTAACTTAATGTCCGCCACCCGCAAGAAAAACCAGAACGCTGGCTATTATATACAGAGATATGAGGGAAACCGATTCGAAAGTGACAAGCCTGCCAAACGATAATTTAGCTCTGCTAACCGAAGGCACGAGCACCACCATCGTCATTAATACAGCGATTATAGCCGTGAGGGCGTGAATAGGTGATATCGCATTCCAAATAGGCCCACTGGTGTAGCTGACATCGTCTAAAAATAAAACAAAGCCCATATTAAACAGATTACTTCCAAGAAGGTTGGTTATCGCCAATTCAGGAGCCATAATCCTTAGTGCGGCTATCGAAGCTGCCAGTTCAGGAAGTGATGTGCTTAACGCCAAAAATTGAGTACCTACAAAACTCCTCTCCCATCCCATCGCTTCTGCGAGGCCTTCACCTGTATTGGCGAGGAAAATTGCTGCGACCACCACTATAGCTGCAGCAATGCCATAGACCACAAAAGCTCTTGTCAGACTACTTTCCTCATAATTATGTTCTGTTTCTGAATGATCGGAATGTTTCTCCTCTTTGTAAACAGCGTAGAGAGCTGCCGCAAACACAAGAACCAGAACAATGGATACCGGGCTTACAAACCAGTTGGAAGCAAAGGAAATATTTTGATGAATAATAATTCCGCCTGCGGCTATAACAATGCCTGCTACAGCCAAAACTCCCACTAAGGGGACCCCCGTCCCCAAACTTGAAAGAATCGGGCCGCGACGCCAAATGATATCCAAAATCCCAATAATCAACAGGTTGAAAAGGTTACTTCCGAAAGCATCTCCGGCAGCGAGGTCAGCCCCCTCAGACCCACCGATCATAGTGACTGAAGTAATTCCAGTTCCTAATTCCGGCAAGGAGGTTGCGGTAGCCAGCAATACAACACCAATAAAAGAACGTCCCAACCCGGTTTTGAAAGCAATTATGTCAGCTGATTTAGCTAACTGTGTAGCGGAGACAAGAATCACGGCCGCTAAAATTGCTAAGGTCGACCATAAAATAGGTAATGAAGAAAAGTCCAAAATGTACACCAACTTTTACTAAGGTAATTTTAGGAACATTTACAATCTTGGGGATAACAAGCCTTACGAATTATACAGATGATCCATACGGTAGAAATAAACCCCGGGAATTTACTCCTGAGTGGTACTAACAAGAAGATCTTTACGCTCTCTCCACTTATTTAAGAATCTTCCGTAATTTTTTCTGCTCAAATCGTCGCGTTCTTGTTCTGATAATGCTGTCCAACCTCTATGTTCGTGGAGCAATATTGGAAGTGAACTATCTGCTATTACTTTAAAGCCCTTGTCTTTGAACTGAAAACTGAAATCCAAATCCAGATTCCTATAAAACCTAAACGTTTCCCTCATCAAACCCACTACAGGAAGGTCTTCCCTTCTAAAGGCTAGACAGTATGCTTGCATAGCATCCATTTCTCCTGACTCACCCTCACCATCGTGAAAATGAAGGAAATCTGTGGTCCTCAATCCAGCAAATCCGGCAATACCCACTTCCACGTTTTCTAAGATATCCCCTAACTTCCCCAAAAAAGGACCAGTACCCTCTACGCTAGGGTCCAATAAGACAAAATATCTACCCCGCGATTCCCGAAATAGACAATTTTTCGCCGCACCGTCTCCCAACCTATGATCCGCATGGAGAACCCGAACAGATGGGTTTGAATCAGAGAGTGTCTGGAGGACAAGAGCGTCGCTTTCAATATTTCCATTGTCAAGAATAATTATTTCCAGACGCTTATCCGATTCAGATCCAGATTCGAACCTTAGAAGGCTTTCTGTGCACCTTTCGACATCAGCGGGAAAAGAATCGCATACCATAGCAACTGAGAATTCGACGGTTGAGTCACAACCAATGCTAGAGGGTACATCTGAAGGGGTTGATATCAATGGCCATTTTTCAGTCCTTAATTCGCCGCTATCTTTCTGGCGAACGGAAGAAGCTTCGCGGGTTACATCTTGAATAACATAACCCCTAGAAATCACTTCCTCTCTGAGCTGATCGGCTTCTTCATAGGCTTGATCTCTACGGAATTCAGTCCGCGAAGAAAGCAGAGTTTGAATGTCTCCGGAGACATTGAACATATCCTTTGTATCTGCAATTCCCAGGCCTAATATTTCATCGATAGTCTCCAGGGCCTTTATTTTGGATGAATTGGATATATCACTTTCCACCAGTCTCCACATGATATCCACACCACGAGGAAGATTTAAATCGTCCTCGACGGCTTCGGTAAACCTCGCGATCCATGGCAGATATTGTTCCTCAAGTGAGGGATGGTCATCAGAATCTCGTTTCCAACTGATGTAGTGACGCCTCAGCCGATTTAATGCGGACTCAGATGAAGCCAGTGCTCTAAAAGTAAAATTAAGCCTCGATCGGTAACGTCCTGTCATGCATAGGTAGCGAAAGGCTATCGGGTCAAATCCCCTTAAAACCAGGTCGGGTATTGTATAGGCATTTGCAGCCGACTTGGCCATTTTTACGCCATCTGCGAGTAGATGTTGACCATGCACCCAGTGTTTCACAACGGAATCCCCAACCACTCCCTCACTCTGGGCAATCTCACCCTCGTGATGAGGAAATATATTGTCGACACCACCAGTGTGTAAATCTATAACCTTCCCCAAGTACTTCATCGACATGGCAGAACATTCAATGTGCCAACCGGGAAAACCTTCCCCCCAAGGACTTTCCCACTTCAAATCTCTTCCTGGTTCAGCAGATTTCCAGAGTGTAAAGTCCCTCGGGTCCCGTTTTCGAGGGTCGGCTTCATTCCTAACGGCCTCCTGAAGCAAAGACTCATGAATGTTCCCGGAAAGCTGTCCGTAACTGGGGAATTCCTGAACCGCAAAGTAAACGTTTCCATCAACCTCATAGGCAAGTCCGTTGGAAACTAAGTCAACGGCGATGTCAATCATCTCTCTTACATGGTCAGTTGCTTTTGGTAATCTGCTCGCTGGAATTATGTTGATGGCAAGTTCATCATCAATAAATCTCTGGGTATAAAAATCCGCAATATCAGCAGCAGACTTACCTTCAGCCCTAGCGGCTGCAACTACCTTATCTTCCCCTTGCTCCAACATCTCTTGCCGCATATGCCCGACGTCTGTGATATTTTTGATGTGTGTAACATCAATGTCGTCAAACAGCAAAATTCGCCTGATCCAATCGGCCATTAAATAAGAACGAAGGTTCCCTATATGGGCGTCTCTATAAACCGTAGGCCCACACGTATACATACCGAAAGATCCGTTCGAGCCGACTACGAGAGTCTCCTTGCGCCTAGAAAGGGTGTTGTACAAACTCAGCAAAAGGACTCCTCCTCAAGAAGTTAAAGTTACCAATACTTTAACAATAAGCTTCAATCCAAATTTAATACTCTCAACAAATTGGTGCTTCCCGGTACACCAATTGGGGTCCCTGCTACCAGAACAACATTACCCCCCTTAAGTCCCAGGACCTTACGACATTCCATCTCTCCCAAGCTAAAAAATTCATCCACGTCAGCAACATTTGCAACAATAACAGGGAAAACCCCCCAACGAAGAGTAAGACGGTTTCTCACATGTTCCCATGGGGTCAAAGCCAATATTTTTGCCCTCGGTCTGTACCTTGACACTCGTCCGGCTGAGCTCCCGGATTCTGTGAATGCAACAATCAGGTCGGAAGCTAATTCATTGGAAGTTTGACATGCAGCGAAACTAATAACATCGTCTGTCAGTGCTTCCAGTTCACTGAATCTCTCGGCCATCATACGTGCATATGGCAGGGCTGATTCGGCCTCCATTGCAGTTTCGGCCATAACCTTTACTGCTTCAACAGGATATTCTCCTATAGAGGTCTCGCCAGAAAGCATTATCGCATCGGACCCATCGTAAACTGCATTAGCAACATCAGTGACCTCCGCCCTAGTTGGAGATGAAGAATTAATCATAGACTCCAGCATCTGTGTGGCAGTAATAACAGGTTTACCGGCCGAATTACTCCTTCTAATCAAATCTTTTTGAATCACTGGAACCCGCTTCAAAGGAACCTCAACACCCATGTCCCCCCGTGCAACCATTAATGCGTCACTTTGCTCTACTATTTCATCGATGTTATCAATCGCCTCGGCTCTTTCAACTTTGGATATTAAAAAGGGATATTTCATGCCATTTTTTTTGAGAATATCTCTTGCGCGCCTAATATCCTCCCCAGTAGTTACGGTAGATAAGGCTACAAAATCTGCCTCAGCAGATGCGGCAAATTCCAAGCAGGATATTGCCTTGGCATCCGGAAATTCTTGAGATGGTGATCTACCAGGAGTAACCACTCCCCTCCCCTGCGTGAGCCTTCCACCCCTGACGACTTTACACAAAACATCATTTTCGGATACATCGGTGACAACCAACTCGATGTTACCGTCATCTACAAGAACAGTCCCCTGAGGTTCGGCGTCCCTGTGCAAGCCAACTGGTGAGACGCTAACTCTATGCTGATTACCGACAACGTCGTTACTTGTAAGGACTATTAACGCCCCTTTCTGCAAGTTCACTGCCCCCGGGTCAAGTGGCCCAGTTCGGTATTTAGTCCCTGGAATATCAACCATCAGCCCAATTGGCATTCCTGAATCAGCAGACACCTTTCTGACCTTACGAACGGTATCTTTATGCGTTTCTAAATCACCATGCGACATGTTTAGACGAGCAACAGTCATCCCGCTTTTTACCAACTCTAGAAGAATCTCTTCGGTATCAGTCGAAGGCCCAAGAGTACAGACGATCTTCGTCTTTGGATGATTATCAGGGGGATATTTATAATCGGGGTCCATAAATTAACTAGCTGTTGCCACTCTATAACTGATTATTTAAGACTTAAGACAAGTGTACATAAGAATCGACGATCTCTCCAGAATACATGTGCGAACTATACTGGAAATTGGTATGCTCCACTTAGTTACCTATTTAGGACTTTCAGAATCCAACAAATTTTCGAGGTGATATTCTCATAATATTATGGAAAACCCGAAAAGCATCTTAGACCTTCAAACAAAAGATAATGAAATTCAGACCGCAAAAAACCGTTTGAATGAAATAGACGACCAATTATCTGATGAGTCGTCAGTGAGCGACGCTTCAAAAATTGATGAAGCGATTAAACTACAGTTTCAAAACCTCTCTTCCAAAATCCGCAAGTTGGAGGGAGACAACCTTAGCTTACTCAGTCAACAAAAATCTGTAACCACCAAGATTTACGGGGGGGCCATTAGTAGCGAAAAGGAACTCGCTGCGCTTCAAGAAGAGCTAAGCAGCCTCGAAAGCAAAATCGAGGGGCTTGAAGACTCCTTGTTGTCTGCGATGGTGGACTACGACAGATACGAAGAGGGAGTTAAGAAATCAGCGGATAATCTTTCATCAGTTCTAGAGAAAAGAAAAACCCAACTGGAATCAATCACGAAGGAAAAGGGTAAGTTGGAACAGGATATAATTGATCTCCAAGTTAACCGAGAAAAACTTCAGATCGAAATCCCCTCAACCGTCTACACAACATATGAAAGACTAAGAAAATCGAAAGATGGATTGGCTGTTAGTGTCATGCGTGGGGAAAGGTGTTCAGCCTGCAATATAAGCGTTCCAAACAAAATCGCCCAAGCAATAGGAACACCTGACAATATTTCTTTTTGCAATTCCTGCCAGAGAATTTTGATCACAGACGACTAGACATATGAAAGCTGTCGGATTCGCCAGAGTAAATTCAGATCCAAACTCAACGTCGTCATGGACAGAAGACAGTTTTAGGGCTGTTTTTACCAGCTTCTGTGATTCTTTAGCTCATCGAAGAGTTAAATTTATAGTCTCAGAAGCAAACCAAAACGGCTCTGACAAAGATTCAAAATTTTTGCCAATCTTGGAATATCTCGAAAGAGAACCCAGCGGATTTCTGATAGTTGTTCCAGATTCAACACATGTAAGTGAAGATTTGGAAGGTATAGCCAAAGCAGCAATAAGAATTGAGAAAGCCAATTCCAGTATCTATTGCTTGGAAGATGGTTATCCTGACCTCCTTCAGAATGCTTTCCTCCACATGGATTCCCCCGGAATATCAAGAATCAACGCCAACAAAATAAAAGAATCCATGCAAAAGAGGGCCATCGAAGGTAAAGCACTTGGTCGAGCACCCTATGGTTACGAAATATCAACTGAAGGGAAATTCATCATAGACCTATCTGAGGCGGAAACTGTCAGATTAATCTACGATCTCTATACCGAAGGGGATCTAGGGTTACGTAAAATAGTAGACACTCTCTACGATAAGGGGATAAAGAACAAGAAGGGAAATGACTGGAATATAGTATCCATCCGGGACATCCTACGGAATACCGCTTATATTGGAACATATGTAAGATTTGGGCTGAGGCTAACTGGAAACCATGAACCAATAATCCCGCCAGAAACCTTCAGGAGAGCTCAAGATAAGGTTCGTGAGAGACGCCGTTACAGGGGCTTTGCAGATAGCCAGCCTTACCTCCTTTCGGGACTTTGTATCTGTGGATATTGTGGGAACACAATGATGGGTTCCAATCGTAAGCAGACATGGAGGAGAGACGACGGTACCCGTAAAACAAATACTTACCGCTACTACCGTTGCCAATCTAAAACTAATAAAGGCACGTGTTCGTACCATACTTGGACCACCGAAAAGCTAGAAGGTCGGGTCCAAGAACTTCTTAATGTAGCCCACAGTGAAGGGGATTTACAGGCTAGCATGAGTGGAGACACCGGCGAAGAGAAGCGTTTTATGGCGTCGAAAAAGAGACTGGAACAAGTATCTCAAGCCGAACATAGATTTGTCGATTTTATGAGGAAAACCTCCTTAGGGCAATCGGTTTTAACTAGGTTAGATATATACCTGACCGAGCTCGACCTGGCCCGTGACCAGGCATTTTTGTCAGTTCCCACTGATAAGTCAGGCAAATTCCTCAAAGACTGGAATGATAAAACTTTTGCCGAGCGACAGGCCTTTATAAACGAATTTGTTCGGGCAATAACAGTAAAAGATAGAGCCGTAAAGCTTCAGCTCTAGCCTTTATTCACCGGATACGTGGACAAAATGTTAAAATCGTCGTTGGCTAAGGCAGACGGGCGGCCGCCTGGTGTGGTGAGTCATCACAACAGGAGGAAAGTCCGAGCTCTCTCGGAAGAATGCCCGCTAACGGCGGGGCGGGGTGACCCGACGGAAAGTGCCACAGAAATATACCGCTGCATGTCAGTAAGGGTGAAATGGTGGGGTAAGAGCCCACCGCAAGGATGGAGACATCGTTGGTCCAGGTAAACCCCATTCGGAGCAAGGCCTAATAGGGGTATATATGGCTCCGGGCCATACCCGGGTTGGCCGCTTGACCTGTCCGGCAACGGACAGGCTAGATAGATGGTCGCCACTCCGTAATCACGGAGCACAGAACTCGGCTTATAGTCCGCCTTAGCCGAAGCATCCCCAACAATCCTTCCCACTAAATATTTTGACTGCAGGGAAAACCTGTCGGCACATTTGTTAGCTATGGCCTGATCTGGAGGTCGAAAACCATTCAAACGGAACTTGAGGAAATATATAGAAAGCTTTAATCCATGATGTAACGTCAGGGTTAACAATGGAAATCAAAGGTATGGTCAAGACATTATCAAATATATTACTTGGTACAAATCACCAAGAGTGGGAGGCATAGGAATGGGCAGGTTGAAAGGAAAGGTTGCATTAATATCTGGGGCCGCTAGAGGACAGGGAGCGGATGAGGCACGACTTTTTGCTGCCGAAGGAGCATCTGTTGTGCTTGGAGACATTACAGATGATCAAGGCCAACAGGTCGCAGTTGAAATTGTCCAGTCAGGAGGAAATGCTACCTATGTTCATCTCGATGTGACAAGGGAGCCCGATTGGAAAAACGCAGTGTCAATGGCTGTTAACAAATATTCCAAACTCGACATCTTGGTTAATAACGCTGGAATATTGCTTTTGAAAGGCCTGGAAGAGACAGAAACTTCCGACTGGGACGCCATACAGGATGTGAATTCCCGTGGAGTCTTTCTCGGTGCAAAAACTGTAGTTCCGGCAATGAGAGAGGCCGGCGGAGGCTCCATCGTGAACATATCTTCCATTGCAGGCCTTAGTGGATCTGGTTCGACAGCTTATTCCTCTAGTAAGGGACTCGTGAGGATATTATCGAAATCCATAGCGGTTGAATATGGGCCTGAGAAGATCCGCTGCAATTCTGTCCATCCAGGTGTAATTGATACAGAAATGGTGAACGGCCTTATTGGTACGGGGGGCGGCCGCCAAGCTATGATCGACAAAACTCCACTAGGGATTATAGCGAATGCAAGAGATGTATCCCTCGGGGTCCTTTATCTCGCCTCCGACGAATCCCGATATGTTACCGGGTCTGAACTAGTTATAGACGGAGGCATTACCGTTAACAGATGATCTTTATCAACTGTTGGAAGCCAATATTAATAATTTATAACTATCTACCTCAATGATCGAAAAAAGGATCTAATGTCTTTCACTAGGAGTTCTGGTTCCTCCATTGCCGCAAAATGACCGCCTTGGGGCATTTCTGTCCAACTCCTAACATCATATGATCTTTCAGCCCATTCTCTCGGGGGAGTTGCCAAGTCAAATGGAAAGATTGCCACACCTGTCGGAGTCTGTACTTTATCGTTAACCCCAACGACCCAGTTACTTCGCCGATTCTCATAATACATTCTCACAGAAGTATTTATGGTCTGAGTGACCCAATAGATGGTGATGTTAGTCAGGAGTTCATCTTTGCTGAAACGCTTTTCGACATCGCCAGAACAGTCACTCCATGTGCGATATTTTTCAACAATCCATGCAGCCAGTCCAGCGGGGGAATCATTTAAACCAAATGAAAGTGTTTGGGGTTTGGTCCCCTGTATATGGTTGTAACCGCCCTCATTCTCCTGCCAATCCTGCCGTTGGTCCATATGTGCCTTCTCGGCCATTGTTAGAGGACGAGAGCCTTCACCTAAATATGGGTCGGGACGAGTCACAGAAGTTAAATGAATTCCAATCAATTTGTCAGCATGGTTCCTGCCCAACTGCGAAGTAACCCCCGCGCCAATGTCACCACCATGTGATGCAAACCTAGGATAACCTAAGTTATCTGTCATCAAGGTCGTCCACAGGGCCGCAACTCTTTCGACATCCATGCCTGCGTTTAAGGGTTTTCCGGAAAAACCGTAGCCTGGTAGTGAAGGGGCTATCACATCAAAGGAATCATTTTCAGACCCACCATATGAGGCCGGGTCTGCCAACATTGGGATAATCTTGTACATCTCTAGGATAGTACTAGGCCATCCATGAGTTATTACGAGGGGAATCGGGTTTGGCCCCTTACCTTTCTCCTTAATGAAATGTACATCATGCTCTTCGACAACTGTAGTGAAATGGTGAAACTCATTAAGCATTTTTTGCTGAGCATACCAATCAAATTCATTTATCCAATAACTCACCAATTCTTTTAGATAATCAAGGTCTGTCCCATAAATCCAGTCTGAATCTGGAAATTGGTCAGGCCACCGTGTCGCCAAGAGGCGGCCCCTTAAGTCCTCCAGGATGTTCTTGTCGATATCAATTTGGAAGGGAGAAATTGTCATAGTCACAACTCACTTTCATGGGGGCTGGCAATCCAAGTAATTGGTATATCCCGTATTTAGCTGGCTTAAATTTACCGAAATGTAACACATCGAGTCTTTCAAGAGCCTACTATCTTTTGGTCTAGAAAGTCGTATATATACAGGTGATGTTGCTTATAAACTCAAAGAGATCTTGCAAACTTAACTTAGAACTTAGGAATATTCATATGACAAAAAATACGAGACTCGCATTGGTAACTGGTTCCTCCAGAGGCATCGGAAGAGCTATAGCCTTAGATTTTGCTAAAAATGGACTCGATATTCTGGTAACGGGCCGAAATGAGACCCGGCTGCAAACTGTCAAAAAAGAAATTGAAGATAATGGGGTCAAGGGACATGTGGTGAGCGCCGATCTCGGCGTAGAGGATGGAATACAGAAAATACACAATTACATCCTTGCTAAGAATTTATCTGTCGACATACTTGTCAACAACGCCGCAATCATCCACCCGCGATTATCACTGATTGATTTTGAAATGTTGGAATGGGAAAGAGTTATCGACGTCAATCTGATTGCGGCTGTGAAATTAACGAAACTTTTGCTCCCGAATATGATTTCCCAAAGCTACGGGAAAATAATTAACATATCTTCAATTGGTGGTCGTAAAGGAGCTGGCGGACGAAGTGCCTACAGGGTGACAAAAGCAGCCCTGATTAGCTTTACAGAGTCAATTGCGGCAGAAGTAAAATCATCAGGAATCGATGTGAACTGCGTATGCCCTGGAGGTGTCTTAACAGAGGGATATGTGGAAGCTTTTGGTCCACAAGAAAATGGAGATAAAAACATGATGGATCCTGTTGAAATCGCTAAATTGTGTACTTTCCTTATAAGCTCAGATTCCTCGGCTGTTACAGGAGCGATAATAGATGCCTATGGATCCTCAAACCCCTTATTCAACTCATGAGATAGGTTTTATCAGTCCATAAATCATGGTCAATAACTTACCGGCAGGAGAACGGGAAATGAATCGTGAAACGCAACCTAATTTTTTAATCGTGATGTCGGATGAACACGGTCCAATGTGGTCAAGCGCATACGGACACCCGTTCGTGCAGACGCCGAACATGGATAGATTAGCCTCGTCAGGGACAACTTTTGACTCGGCGTACTGTAATGCCCCCCTTTGCGTTCCATCGCGTTTATCCTTCATGACAGGAAATTATGTTTCCAATTGTGAAGGATGGGATAATGCCACTCCACTGCCTTCTGATTCTCTAACGTGGCCCTATGCATTACGTTCGGTTGGGTACGATTGCGCCCTCTCAGGAAAAATGCATTTGATAGGCCCCGATAAACTCCACGGTTTCAACCAGCAACTTTCTCTCGATCCTCACGGAGATCCTACCGATGACAATCCAGGCTCGGAACTTGTTGGGCTATCTTCAGGGGGAATGCATCCCATATATCTCTGGGACGATGGAGTACCAACCACTAGTCAACCCTGGGACAGCGTGAAAGAAGCTGGCCCAGGAAGAACCCCGATGATAGACGCAGACGATCTTATAGAGAAAAAAGCTTTAAATTACTTGAGATCTCCAGAAAGAAAATATGGCCCTTGGGCTTTGTGCGTTGGATTCGTCGCTCCACATTTCCCTTTTATTGTGCCGGACCAATATTTCTCGATGTACTACCCGGAACATGCCGATTTGCCGGAAAACCCTCCTGGACATTTGGGTAATCTGCCTGAATCTGCCAGGAGAAACAGAAGAGCCTTCAACTTCGACGGGTATACAGATGATGAGATCCGCCGAGCAAGAGCGGCTTACTATGGATTAGTCACCTACATGGACGATAAGATTGGAGGTCTTATCGACACGCTCAAAGATCAAAATCTGTTAGATAACACAGTCATAATTTACACCTCAGATCATGGAGAGTCGTTGGGCGAGCACGGGCTTTGGCGGAAAATGAACTTTTATGAGCAGTCTGTTCGGGTGCCTTTGCAGATAAGCTGGCCAAAAGTTTTACCTAAAAACAAACGCTATTCCGGCGCAGTTTCCCTAGTCGATTTAACTGCGACAATCATGGACCTAGCTAGGGTCCCTGATGAAATCGTTTCCCTCATGAAACTTGATGGCAAGACCCTCTTACACCCTCTAAATGGCGATGATTGGGCCGAGCATGATTTCGCCTTCAGTGAGCACCTAGCTCATGGTACAGACCGCCCAGCCGCAATGATCAGACAAGGCGACTACAAGCTCTGCTACAGCTATGCTGCTGAGCCCGAGCTGGAACTGTACAACCTAAAATCAGATCCTGGCGAATATAACGACCTATCTCAAAATTCTTCTTTCAAGACTGTGGTAAGTGCATTGACCGCATCACTATTGGCTATTTGGAATCACCCTAATGAGATGGACTCTAAAATACGTGAGAGTCAGCAAGCACGCTTATTAATAAGAAAAGTTCTAGGAGATAAAGCTATATTCTGAAGAGTCTGGTGATTTCTTACAGGCCTACGGGCCGATGTTGGAGAAAATAACATTCATGTTCTTTTCCATAAAGTCTAAATAAGTTTGCCCAACAGTTAGTGATTCGACCTTCAACCCGGTAACTACCCGTATCCCCGTCTCTTCAGAAACTCTTTCTGAAGCTTTAGCGCTCCTAGTCTCATCAACAAAGATTACCTTAATGTCTTTATCGTTTATCTGTTTTATCGCGAAAACTAAGTCTTTCGGCGTTGGGACAACTTCAGCATCTAGTCCTGGAATGACTGCGGTTAACACCTCTATCCCATACCTAGCCTCCAAATAACCCAATGACTCATGCGACGTAATAATGACTCGCGACTCTATGGGGATTTCCGCTATTTTTTTACTTATATGTGAATGTAAGTCATTAAGCTCTGCAATATAATCCCTCACCCTATCCTGATAATACTGAGAGCCCTCAGGGTCGATTCTTTCCAGTTCTTCGCCAAGGACCGTTGCAATCTCGGCCACCCTGATAGGATCGAACCAGATATGGGGATCAAATTGGCCATGTTCATCTTCCTCGTCATGTTCGTCACGGAAAGGAATTGGGTCGACACTACTCCCAAGATACAAAACCCGCCCCTCCGGGTAGTTGTCAAGCAGCTTGGTTAACCATTTATCTTCGTAACCTAGCCCAATACCGAATATGTAATCCGATTCAGCGATCTTTTTCACGCCGTCTGCCGTTGCTTGGTATGAGTGGCCATCAGATCCATAGGGAATTATAGAGTCAACAAATACCCTTTCCCCCCCTATTTTCTGGGCCCAGTCAGCCACTATAGAAGTGGTCGCAGTTACGATGATTTTATCACTGGGCGAGTCTAGATTTTTAGCTGACCCGGAACCGCCACAACCAATCATGGTAAACACGGTTGCCGCAAGCAATAAAGTGATACAAGTCCAAACGAAATCCAGTGAAACTCGACGAAAAATATATGTCATATTCTTAACCTAAATTCCGCCTCCAAAATTCCTTCCTAAAATTATCGTTAGTTAGACGACAATTGGTCAACAGGGAATACCGAATAGCAATAATCGCACCAGTGAATTCGTCGATAGGCCCGGTAATTTACCCAAAAGTCAAAACTAATATATGTCTTGCAATTTCTGCTCCTTACCCTTTGCCAGCGTAAGTATCACAGCCACTAGAACTAGAACCGCCTGGACCCTTAGAGCCAAACCGAGCCCATCTACAAATGCATTTTTTAGGCCAATAGTAACTCCTGATTTGTAGATTGCATCGAGGCTTGGTTCATAACCCATTGACCCCATCACGATAGTAATTAGAGCAGTGGTTATAGAAATTCCAATAATTGATGCAGAATTCCTTGTTAGTTGTAGAAAAGCCGTACCCACACCATATCTTTCCCTCTCCACTACACTTAAGACAGATGCAGAATTCGGCGAATAAAAAAAGCCCATTCCAAACCCTATCAAGCCTAGGAGAAATAGTAGCAAGAATGGAGAAGACTCTAAATGAATTACCGAGAGTCCAAGTAGGGAAATAACCGTGGCAGTAAGTCCGACTATTTCTACTTTTTTCCAACCCACCTGATCAGATAAATAGCCAGCTATTGGTCCCGATAAAGCAAAGAATCCCGCCATTGGTGTCATCATCAAACCAGCCCCGGCGGGCCGATATTCAAGAACCCCCTGCAAATAGAAAGGCATGATAAAAAATACAGAAGTCCCCGTCAAAAACGTGAACAAACTGGCTAAGGCTCCAAATGAGAAATATTTCCTTTCCAGCAGTTCAAGGGCAATCAAAGGAGAGTCAGTTCTAGCCTGCCGAACGGCGAAAAGTAGAGCAAAAATAAGGAACGTTATAAGAAGCGCAATGACCATCGGAGAAATCCAGCCTAAACGGTGTCCGTTAGTTATTGTCAGCATAAGGGAGGATAGGGCCACTGCAAAATAGAAGGAACCTTTCCAATCGAATTTTGAGCCCACTCGCGATTCCGATGCTACGGGTTTCAACTGAGGAAGGATCAGAAAACCAACTACACACGCAGTTAGTCCAAGTGGAAACGAGATAAACAGCAACCACCGCCAGCTAAAATATTGGACTATAAATCCGCCAAATACCGGTCCAAACACGCTCGCAATGCCAACAGTTGTCATGAAAATACCTATTATGAAACCGCGTCTTGAGGCAGGAAAGGAACCAATCAGGATAGCCATTGCGTTCGCCTGGATCATAGCCCCTCCGACACCTTGGAGGGTCCTAAACATGATCGCCAGCAACAGGGTCGGAGCTATGCTGGTTATTATTGCGGTCAACCCGGAAATCAGAAATCCCGTCAGGTAAATACGTTTTCTACCGATTATGTCTGACAAACGGCCCATAGGTAATATTAAAGCCCCCGAGGCCAGCCCATATCCGATCGTTAACCACTGCACTTCGGGTATCTCTGCACGAAATTGAAGAGCAATCTCAGGTAAAGCTATATTGATAGAGGAATTATCGAGGACCGATATAAACATGCCTGAACAGATTGCGACAGCAACTACCCAGTTATTTACTTTGAAATTCCACATATACCAACAGTAGCCCTAATTTGAGTGAAACATCAGAGTAATTACCGCCAAAACCTAAACAATTTATTACATAAACGAGAACAGAATCTCCAAGGTAAGGTTGGCTTTCCCAGAGGAGACCAAACTAAAGAACCCGATTATCTCTCAACAAAAACACGCTGATTAGTCCAGCCACGGACAAACCTACCATGGCAATTATTAAAGGCTCATAGGTCCCTGTAGAATCAAAAACAACGCCCCCAACAAAAGCCCCTAAACCACCACTTATATGGTGGATCATATGAATTGTTCCCACCAATGTACCAAAGTTTGATAAACCAAAAATACGCCTTGTGAACACAACCGTCAGTGGTGCTGTCACTAAAAAAGTGAATCCATACAAAAGAAACAAAACAAAAATAACCAGAGGGTTTGAGGTAAATACCAATGGGACAAAAAGCAAAATGCGCAGACCGAAACAAAATATAGTAGGTAACCTGGGGTTATATCTATCGGATAAATAACCTGACGAAACAACCCCTCCTAGCGCTGCCACTCCCATAAGTGCCAACATGTTGCCCGCTAACTGGGTATTCATTTTGTTATCAATAGCAAACGAAGTAACGTGAGTCGCTACAAAGAAATCTTGAAATCCACAAATCGCGTAAAGTGAAAAAAGACAAATAAACTGACTCGACAAAACTGCACTGGCCAGGGAATTTTCTGAATGTCCACCGATGGAGTGAGGTCTTTCCATTTCCTGCCAATTTTCTTTATCACTTTCCGATGGATCCTGCCTAGTTCTCACGAGGAAAAAAATCAAAGGAAGCAATACCAAGCCCGTTCCAATAGCTAGGAATTGATAAGAAAACCTCCACCCGTACTCAAGAATAAGAGATGCCGATAATCCAACCATCAATAGTTGCCCAACACCGTTACCAGAAATAGCCACACTATTTGCCATTCCCGTATTTGTGGGAAACCACCTTGTTGTCATAATGGAGACTGTCGCAGTGGAGAATCCCGCATGGCCCACAGCGAATAACAATCCATAAAAAAGAATAAATTCCCAAGGTTTGGCTATACCAGAAATCAAAGCGAGACCGCCAACAGAAATCATCACCGCTACAAACAAAATAGACCTATGTCCATATTTGTCGAATAGCCTCCCATAAAATGGTAATGCAAGGGCACCAACGACCATAAATGTAGTGACCCCGAAACTGAGAACCGATCTACCCCATGAAAGCTCTTCCGCAATGGGAATCAACATTAAACCGAAAATGAAGCGCAAACCACTGTTGAAAAGAAGTAAAATAAAGGCAGCAGTTAATATTTTGAACTGCTGACGAAAGTTAAATATGCTTTTCAAACTGATCAAAATATCTTCAAACCTATTCTTGATTCCCTAATACCTATTTGGAGAATGTTATTAGCAGTTTCTGCCAATTTCGGTTGGCGAAAATGAGAACATTCTAATATCAAACCACTAAACCCCTACTAATTCATAACAACGGACGCCTAAATTCAACTATGGATATCAATTCTGACAAGTTAGTGACAACTACATGGCTCGCCGAAAATCTCGAGGACCCAAATATACGAATCGTCGAAATTGGAAGAGATGAAAGAGGTGAGACCTATTCAGAAGGGCACATCCCCAATGCGGTATTCTGGTTCTGGAAAGACAAGCTCTGGCATAACTCAGACCGAGAGTTTGCCTCGCCCGTCGAGATAGCAAAGTATCTAGGGGAAATAGGCACGACCGAAAGGTCGAAAATAGTCCTTTATGGAGATCCGATTCAATACGGAACTTATGGGTTGTGGGTGTTAACCATGGCAGGATTTAACAACGTTTATCTACTAGATGGAGGAAGGACAACCTGGATTGCTGAAGGACGGTGCCTGTCAAAGATAATCCCCCAGTTTGAACCATATGAGGTAATTTCAAGTGGGGCCAATTTATCCACGAGGATCGGTCGCGATGAGGTACTTAAGAATCTAAAGGATTCAAAACGCGTCCTTGTAGACGCGCGTTCCCCGGAAGAATACGAGGGAGAGAGGGTGAGTCCTCCCGGCGGATTTGATCATGGAGCAGAACGAGAAGGACGAATCCCAGGCGCACAGCACCTTTTTTTTCGGGATCTCCTCAATGAAGACGACACATTTATTTCCGCTGAGAAGCTCATTGAAAAAATTAGACCTCTTGGAATAGTGGCAGGATTCACAAATGACGTTGTCACTTACTGCAGATTAAGCCACAGAGCCACTCTGTTGTGGTTCGCTATGACCCACATATTGAATATCCCAAACGTTAAGATCTACGACGGTTCTTGGACCGAGTGGGGAAGTATAGTCGGCTTTCCAGTCGAAAAGAATTCTTGAAATAGATCAGGGAACTAACCAATCCATCATATGAGTATTCACTTACTTGATGGTGTAAACACCTGTGCTAAGAGAAATGTTCTTTCCTCTAAACACAGATTTTTCTCCAGTCGGTTTAAATCCTAACTCGGCTACTAGATCAGCTTTCTCTTGATCATCCTGAGCAATTTCCATCTTGCAGTCGTTCCCCCCCGCAGCTTCACACCAATGTAGAGCTGTTCTAAGTAACTCTATAAAGGAGCCTTTGTGGAGTGGGTGGGTAAAACCATCTATTGAATAATGGTTCCCATCTTTTGTTACAGCAGTAGATATACCCAGCAGCCTGTCGTGGTCTCCAGTGAGAGTAAAAAATTCCCCGCGGTTGTCTATCCTTATTTGATCATATCTCCTAAAAATTCCCAAGCACGATTCTTGTTCCTCTTTCAAGGTCGAAAGTAAACCAATATTTACGTCCAACAGGGCCCAGTCAGTGTAGGAAATGGCTAGGGGAATCATTGGAATGCGTGCTGACATTTCCCCAGGCTTAAACGTGATTGGACCGACGGTAGAAAAATATTCATCTATGAATTCCTCATAAATAACGCCTCTGCTTAAGTTAACCATAACTTGAGTGTGTGGTATGTATTTCCAACCGAGCTTTGAATATATTCTTGCAGCAGCGGAATTTGTTGTTCCAAGATAAAGTGCCTTTCCAGATGAATCAAAAAAATCATTTACTGCTTTATGGCAAATATCCGTGGCCAGACCCGAGCCCCTGAAATCTGGTTCCGTGGAAACCTCCCCCAATCCCCCCAATAATGGCGAACATCCCCCTGCTATGGTTACTGCACTTGAAACAATGTTCTCTTCAATTAGCTGGGTGTACACGTCAACCTTGTGTGGCATTACTTCTTTCTCAATCAAGATGGACCTAGGCACATCCGTTACAAAATCCTCACCAAATGCTGATTGCCACAGTATTTCCAATTTATCAACAAGAACAAAGTCTAGAGGTGGATTAAATATTTTAAGCACCTAGATCCTCCTCAAAGACTGTATCGGGAACTTAAATTCAGATTTCCAAGGGTAACCATACGTCAGCATATAATTACCGCATACGATACTGGTCGGCCGGAATTCCACCTTCTGGTAAACCTGAGGGAAGTCGAAAGTCTATTAAGTAGGGCCGGCCCTCCGTGTTAACTACCGAAAATCCCCGTCTTATTGCCTCCAGCACTTTTGTCTCATCATTAACGGTCTCCCCGTCCATCCCAAAAGCACTGGCAATTTTTACGGGTTCAATCCCCTCCAGAGAGACCCCAGCGAACTTGCGGGTATCACTCATCTGGCCCCCCGCCTTGTCAAAAAAGCCTGCAACTATTCCATAGGCCACGTTATTGGTGATGACAAATAAAACGGGTATGCTGTGGTGCACTGCTGTCCACAAACCTGACTCTGCATAATATAGCGATCCATCACCTACAAATCCCACTACAGGTACATCACCTGCTGCTAGTTTTGCTCCTATTGCGGCACCTACTCCCCACCCCTCAGAGCCACCAGCTTGACGTATATATGTATTGAGATACGGGGGCATTCCGGAAGGGATAGATTCTTGAGACGCAGCGGTCTGCTCATTGGTAACAACCCCTCCACCAATTGCCTCCAGTTCTTTATCAAGAATATCAATCAGTAAACCTGGTCTCACAAGGCCATCAACCGGGTCCGGCATCATCGCACTTCTACGTGTATCCCTCCATTTTGCACTCGCTTTTAGTACATTTTCTCGCTTAGAAGTATAAGCAGTCCTCGGGAAATCCCTCTTAGCTTTCTCTAATAGTCGTTGCAAGGCATCCTTTTCATCTCCTAGCAAGGCAAAATCGAGCCCGGGGTAATTCGTAATGTACGGTTGAGACGAACCTAAAGCTATTATGTTTCCACCCACTTTCCTGAGGCGTCTAAAAGGTGCATGATCAGAAGAGTAACCGGTCCCTTGATGTTTAACTCCAAGGCAGAAAATTAAATCGGGGTCATATTCCGCCCAAGATCCTTCAAATTCACCAAGGTGGTGGGGATGCTTTATGGATATTCCCCGGTAGTCAACATTAGTGCCACATACTGCCGCGCCAAAGTGAGTTGCTAATTCGGCAGCTAAACCTTCACCCGCATTTCTCCAAATGCCGTCCCCTGCATAAATCAATGGTCTCTCAGATTGGTCGAGATAGTGCAAGACCTTCTCAAGATCGACATCAGATGTTTTCCCGGCACTTAACGGAGAAACCACACCATCAATGATGTCCGTGGTGACTTGTCGTTTACTCAACATGCTGTCATAGACAGCCAAATGAACGGGACCATATGGCGGAGTCTGGGCTACTTGTAAAGCTCGTTCCACCGCAGAGGGCAAACCTTCCGGATCGATCACGGTCCAGCTAGCTTTAACCATGGGCCTCGCCACAGAGGTAGGGGAAAACGAATGATCAAAATCCAAGTTAATTCTGTCTACCCAACTTCCCGTATCACCGGCAAAAGTAATAACTACGACTGGCAATCCTCCAAAAGCAACATTAATGAATTGCCCCATGGCTTGGGCGAGACCTGCCCCCAAATGGACAACCATTACCGCAGGCTGATTATGAACTTGAGTGTAGCCTCCGGCCATAGATGTCACACTGCCTTCATGCAAAGCCAAGATTCCATGAATGTTGGGGTTGGAATGAAGAGCGTCAAAAAAAAGCGCTTCTCGTGATCCTGAGTTATAAAAAACATACTTCACTCCAGAGGCAACGAGTTGCTCAACAAGTATCTCAGAAGGAGTCCCTGTAATAGTTCTAGTTTTCACGAAATCTAACCTTTCGTACATCTATTTAAGGAGTGATTAGTACAAGCTACAACCTCACCAGTATATCGGATCGAACATCTCTGGAAATTCGCCCCTGATTCCTTTACTTGTAAACCTGTTCAGTTATAGAGTTCCCGAAACGAAACCTTCATCTCAAGGTAATTTTCATGATCAAAAACTTTTCGGTCCTGTATGTCGGAAACATAGAGTTGGAGAATGTTGGCCTTTCAGGTTCCCCAGCAAACAACAGAAGGTATCAAAATGACAGATTAATCGAATCTTTTGAAACGGCGAGGCAGGCTGCCGTTCTCATGGACGAACTCAACTTCTATGCGCTTTGGATGGCGGAGCACCATTTCCAACGAGAAGGATATGAATGTATCCCTAACATAATCTTATTAAGTACCCATTTGGCAGCCCAGACAAAAACACTGAAATTTGGTTGCGGGTTCAACATAGTACCTATGTGGCATCCACTCCGGTTGGCCGAAGACTATGCTACAGCGGATATCTTAACCGGCGGGAGAATGATTTTTGGGGTGGGCCGAGGATATCACTCAAGAGAAGTAGAGACATTTGGATCCCCCGTTATAGACAATGACGCCAATAGGGAACTTTTTGAAGAACAAATAGAGGTCATATTCAAGGCATTCAACCAGGAATCATTTAGCCACAAAGGAAACCACTACAGCATTCCTGCTGAGGTCCCGTACAGAGGCTACGACCTAAAAGAGATTACCTTGGTACCGAGACCTCAAAACATACCTGTTGAGACCTGGCAACCCATAGTGAGCGGGGGCAGTATAGAATTCACTGCCCGCAAAGGTTTTAACGGAGTAGTTGCTCTCACGGGCGACCAACTAGTAGATGACATATTTCATAAATTCCGAGATGCATGTGTTGAGAATGGTCGTGGAGGGTTGCTAGGTGAAAATCTCGCACTTGGCCTTGGCTTCTATATAGCAGAGACACAGGAAAAGGCCGTCAGTAATTTGCGCCCATTTCACGACGAAAGATACAAATGGTTTTCACCTTTCGGGTTTGTTCGTTATGCGGATGAGGAAGGTCGAGTCTGGGGTACTCCAGGAGCGCCAGCCCGGACTCCCAGGATCGAAGATGGCGTCGATCAAAAAGCCTGGATCTGTGGCCCTGCTTCAGATTTCGTAAAACATTTGAGGGAAATAGAGAGAAAATATCCTGGTCTGGAGCATATAATCCTGCACTGGCCGGAAGGTATGCCTCGGGACGCCTTCCTTGATCAACTTCGTCTTTTTGCCAAAGACGTTATGCCCCATTTTAAATCCCAGTGAACCCGATGAGTTGGAAAAACAAATCGAAAGATCTAGTTAATAGTAATGCAAATGGTGTGCAATGACTGAAATCACAAAGGAAACGCGCAACTTCCTGAATAAAACTCAAATCGCGGTTATCAGCACCGTCGACTCTTCAGGTATTCCACACTCAACACCTATCTGGTACAAATGGAATGGGGAATATCCCATCATGTTTACCGGGACAAAAACTACCAAATGGCAAAACCTCACTCGATTCCCATATGCATCTCTCTGCGTTGACAAAAGGGAGACTCCCTACAGGTCGATAATGATCCAGGGAAAAATGGAGGAACTAAATATTCCACTTCACGATTTTGTCTTAGAGATGGCAATACGCTATTACGGTTCTGAAGAAGGTACTAGTTTTGCTAACCAATACCCTGACGACACGGAAAATGTGGCTATCTTTAGGCTCATACCCGAAAGAATCACTGATATTTCCTAGATAGAAAGTCCTATTTAATGCAACACTGGGTAAGGTTCCGTTCCAGCCATGTTTCGTTACTTAAAATACAGTTATAACCCATGCTAGTTGCGAGGTTAGTTTGAGCCAACAAGCAGGCTATAGTGCCAAATATAGAGAGCTCCAATTAAGCATTATTAATCCCATTAGGTTCAACAAGCATAGTCGTCTAGGAGAAAGGCCTTGATTAAGAGTTTCAACGGCAAAACGGCTCTAGTAACCGGAGCCTCATCGGGAATAGGAAGAGCCACTGCCCTGGCATTCGGCGAGGAAGGGGCAAAGACCATCGTTTCAGACATTGATGAAGCCGGGGGAGCGGAAACGGTCGAGATGATCCATGATTTTGGCGGAGAATCTACCTTCGTAAAAGCAGATGTCACAAAGCCCGGTGAAGTAGAAGCCCTGATTAGTCAAACCATAAACATTTACGGTCGCCTAGACTACGCCTTCAACAACGCCGGTATGGAAAAGGAATTGACGGATCCATCCACTCGCTACGAGGAGTCCACGTTTCAATCGATCATAGATACTAACCTGAAGAGTGTTTGGCTTTGCATGAAGTATGAAATCGATCAAATGCTGCTTCAAGGGTCTGGAGCGATTGTTAATAGTTCCTCAATTGCAGGATTGAATGGAATACCCCAACAACCCATATACGTTGCCAGTAAACATGCAGTAGCGGGCCTAACGAAGGCGAACGCAATAGCCTATGCCAATCAGGGAATTCGAATTAACGCGGTATGCCCAGGACTAATTGCAACTCCTTTGATGGATCGAATTTGGACTAGTAATCCCGAGTGGAAGGCCGAAGCAAACGATTTTCAACCTCTTGGCAGACCCGGGCAACCCGAGGAAATAGCGGAGGCCGTTATCTGGTTGTGCTCTGACAAGGCTTCTTTCGTCGTCGGGCATATGTTAACTATCGACGGGGGATTCACGGCGGGTTAGAAGACCTCCCCTATTTACTGGTGCTAATGATCTGCCGTAACGATTTTGTCGCATTTTTGTACTGCAATCCTCCAGGTCTCCACCCGACAATTTATCTTACAATGGGCGCCGACCGCTGAACCCTACATCTACCTCATGCCAGTAAAGAATTTCATCCTCTCCCCCATGCCAGCATAAATAAATTTCCCTATTTTCGAGGATTGATGGAAAATCCACTAAGGCATGTTCAATGTTTTTTACTAATATTCCCCTTTGATGAATAGAGTCAATTTTCTCCTCAACCAGCCTAAAAATATCGTCCCTCTCATTACTATAATTCGATATCTGTTCGCTTATGGGGCCTCCACCATTTAAACTTATTCCACTTTCTACCTTTTGTATTTTTTCATCTAACTCGTTGATTTTATTTTGCAACGACTGAATCGCGCCAAATTCCTCTTCCAACCAGTTTATATAACCCTGAGCTTCTTCTAATGTGAAAAAGATTTTCGCCATACCTAATTCTCCTTTCCGAAGGCTCCCTACCGAAAATGCATAACTAAAGTTAAAACAAGTGAACCAGCATATATATCAACAACTGAGATATTCCCTGGTTAAACTATCTCCCCTACTAGATATTCACCGTCATTCCACTGCGGCTCTGAAACAAGGTGCTCCATCATTCTGACAAAAGATTCATGCTGTTCAGGACGATTCGCATTTGCTATGTGGGCTTCTTTATTTTCGAAAACAGCCACCCCTATCATCTGACCATCATTGGAGTTTGCTTTCATTAAGAACCAGGCCACCATGCCGTCAGGTGGATCTTGATTCTCCAATAGGTCTAAAAGCGCTTGTTCATGACCAGTTTTTACCTGCATATTAAATATCGTGCCATACATAAATAAATCCTTTAATAAAATAACTTTTATACGTTTTCTTAATTGTGCAAATATTTAAAACAGAACTATTTGACACCAACCAAAATGTATCCTCCAAAAACACTTACCAAACTATGTGACATAGCCTTATACCAAACGTCGCCTGAATTGAAAAACCAGTAAAAGTACAAGAATTATCAGCAACACTGAGCTGGATTGGTATAACAAACTCAGATACCTAGTGGAAACCAGTGACAACCCTATCAATGGTCCTAAAGCAGAACCAAAATCCTGGAAGGTATTGTAAACGGAAAACACTCCAGACCTAGAATTTTGCTCTGCTACTACACTAACCAACGGAAGCAACTGCATCATAAGTAGTACCCCTGCTGCAAAAATGAGAGCAATCATAATTGTGGTGAATAGAATATCGTCAGTAACACTTACTAAAAGTAACCCTACCGATGAAAGTACAACTGATATAACCAGTACTTTCAATCTACCGTACCGATCAGAAATATAGCCGCCAAATGGTCCCACAAATACTTCCGAAAAACTCCTAAATCCAAGCATTAAGCCCGTATAAGCGGTGACAGTAAATGAAATAAACAACAAACTGAAGTCTGTTCCAAAACTAGAACGAATAAAGTGTCCCAAGCTGGCCGACATAAGGCCAGGTATAACGAGCCCTATTGCCAAACCGCTCATACCTATCAGGAGGATATCTACATTTTTAAGTAACGTGAGGAAGTTATGACGCTCCCCTTTTAGATGCTCTCCAATAGGTTTGTACCGATAAGAAGAGGCGTTCCTCCATACTAACCAAGACAAAATTGTTAATGCTCCGAAAATACTAAAAGTCAGTTTATAGCCAATATAGTCTGAAAGAATCCCTCCAAATAGCGCTCCACCTATTGATCCAATTCTTATTAGGGAAGCATTACTTGCCAGGTTGAAGCCAACATTTGTCTCGTCACTTTGATCGGAAGCTATCCATTGGGATACCAACCTGAGAGTGGACCAACAAGCTCCCCAAGTTAGACGGGCTAACAGCAATAACGTAAAGCTCGAGGTAAGGGCATAGGCGACCAACACGCTTAAAGAGGCCAACAATGACCATTGGAACGGTTGGTACACGCCGAAGCGGGCGACTATGTAGGCACTCGCTGGATTCGTAAAAAGCCTTACCAAACGATTTGCAGATAATAATATGCCGACTTGAAAGATACTTATATACCAAAGCTCTGGCCTCGATGGCATGACAACATATAGCATCGCATCCCCCAGCAGGGCGGCTGCGACCGAAAGACTTGTGATAGTGACAGGAAAGGGCGGTAATCTTAATTTAGTGCTAAATATCATTTTGGTTAAAAATCAAACTATTTTAGAGGGTTAGCGACAATTTTAATCGTCTCCTATCCAAAATGTATCCACTCAAAATAATTACAAACGTTCAATATATTCAAGTTCCTCATGCAATTCTTCTTTCGTGTAAAAATGCTCTAAGAGAATGGTCGCTTCTAAACCTTTGACCCGCCGATGAAAGTCTGTAGGTATTGAACCCTTGCCCACAGACAGATG
>CAJWWP010000021.1:0-31479 GCA_913048525.1 uncultured Chloroflexota bacterium | reverse complement strand
ATATTTACCAGACAATCTTGGAGAGTTAGATGTCATCTTTGTTAGAAGTGAGGGATCTAAAAACCTATTTCTTTATGCCTGACAACGTTGTTAAGGCGGTTGACGGAATATCTTTTGAGATTGAGGAAGGTGAAGTTGTCGGTGTTGTTGGAGAGAGTGGAAGTGGAAAAAGCGTAAGCGCAATGTCCATTATGAGACTCATTGCCAGCCCCCCCGGCAGAATAGTTAGTGGGGAGGTCATCTTTGAGGGAAAAGATCTTGTTCAGATGGATGAGAATGAGATCAGACAGGTTAGGGGCAATGACATTGCCATGATTTTCCAAGAGCCTATGACTTCTCTGAATCCCGTTCTTACCATTGGAAGGCAGCTTACGGAAACTCTGGAATTACACCAAAATATGTCAAAGGATGGCGCCATAGAAAAGGCTGGCGAACTTCTGTCAATGGTCGGAATTCCTGATGCTCATAGGAGACTCAGTGACTACCCTCACCAGCTGAGTGGTGGAATGAGACAAAGGGTGATGATTGCTATCGCTCTTAGCTGTAATCCTAAGCTCATCATAGCTGATGAACCTACGACAGCTTTGGACGTAACCATCCAGGCACAAATACTGGAGCTGATGCAGAATCTTTCCAGGGAATTTGGAACTGCCCAAATAATAATTACTCACAATTTAGGGGTAGTAGCTAGGTATGCCGACAGGGTAATAGTTATGTACGCAGGTAAGATCGTCGAATCGGCTTCTGCTGTCGAACTTTACAGCAATCCTAAACATCCATATACATTGGCCTTGCTTGGGTCCGTACCGAGGCTTGATTCTGATCAAGGTAGAACAAGGCTCGAGGCGATAGAAGGTGCTCCTCCAGACCTAGGAAATCTTAACGAAGGATGTAGTTTCGCTGAAAGGTGCAGATTTTCAGTCGACTCATGTTACACAGAAGCACCTGTTTTGAGAGAGGTTGACGATAATCATAAATCGGCGTGTTCAAGAGTCTACGAGATTGAAGAGTTCTCGACTGCGACCGGGGCATCTAAATAGGATTTATTTTTAAATTACTAGAGAATATCAGAGGGAAGATCAGCTTGATAAAAAGCGGAGAAATTAAATGGTTTCTGTAACAGAAGAGAATTTAGGTGTGAGTGACGGCTACGATGGGCCTCTGGTGGAAGTCAACGATCTGAAGATGCACTTCCCAGTTACATCAGGGGTGATATTTCAAAAAAAAGTAGCAGATGTCAAAGCTGTTGATGGTGTTAGTTTTCAGATAAAAAAGGGAGAGACACTGGGTCTGGTTGGTGAGAGCGGATGTGGAAAGACAACTACGGGGAGATGTATTTTGCAGTTGTATTCTCCTACCTCGGGGCAGATCAAATTTAACGGGAGAGATTTAACCGATATAAGCAAAAAAGATATGAGGGCCATGAGAAGAGAAATGCAGGTCATTTTTCAAGATCCCTATGGGTCTCTCAATCCAAGAATGACATGTGGGGACATTGTAGGAGAGCCTTTGAAGGTCCATAAGTTGACATCAGGTAAGGGAGAGTACAGGGACAGAGTATCAGAGCTTCTGGTTACTGTAGGGCTTAATCCCTACATGACTGATAGATATCCACATGAATTTTCTGGTGGGCAGAGGCAAAGAATTGGAATAGCCCGGGCTTTGGCTGTAAATCCCAGTTTTATCGTTTGTGACGAACCTGTATCTGCACTTGATGTTTCTATTCAGGCTCAAATCGTAAATCTTCTGGAGGATTTACAGGATGATCTAGGCTTAACCTACTTGTTCATAGCGCATGATCTCTCAGTTGTTAAGCATGTCAGCGATCGGATAGCTGTTATGTATCTTGGCCATATAGTCGAGATTGCAGACAGAAATGAACTGTACGACAACCCTCTGCATCCGTACACGAGAGCCCTGTTATCTGCAATTCCAATCCCAGATCCAATTCTAGAGGCAGAACGGGAGAGGATAATATTGACTGGTGATGTGCCAAGTCCTCTGTCTCCGCCTGACGGATGTGTTTTTCACACTAGGTGTCCTGTGGGGGATGCAGACTGTGAGGTAGAAATGCCAGAATTACGAGAGGTTTCGACTGATCACTGGGTATCTTGCATTAAAGTCCCAGGATATGGAGACCCAGGCTTTTAATATTACATTAGCTATTGATGTATATTGATTATTCAGCCAGATATATTATCTGAGGGCCCCTCTGAATGAAAAAGCTTGTTCCTCTGATGTCTTGAATTCCAATAACGCGGCTTCTCCAGATTCCGTCGCATCTTTAGCTCTTTGGAAGGCGTTGGCTATATCTTCGGGGTTTTCCACCTTTTCTGACCATCCTCCCAGGCTTTTGGCTAAGTCTGCATAGTCTCCACCTAGATTTCTGGTCTGAAAGAGCTCGTGTGATGATGCCATGTGTCCAGTTTCAATAGCCATAGTGGAATTGTTTAACACCACTGTAAGAATGGGAATTTTGCTACGGACTGCGGTCTCAAAGTCTAATCCCGTCATTCCGAAAGCAGCGTCTCCCATAAAATTCACGACAAATTTTTCCGGGGACGCTAATTTTGCTCCTATGTTTAATCCTAGTCCCGTACCCAGACCGTGTGACTTGCCCCAGCCCAGATATGTGCCAGGGCCGCCGGATTCATAGAACGGCATGATTTGGTCCCTAGGGCTTCCAGAATCATGAGTCACAATCGTTTGGCTAGGGTCTGTAACTTTCATGAACTCGCTTATTACGCGGTATGGAGTCATTGGGACTTCCCGGGATGATAGCTTACTTTCCCATTCCTGTTTCCACGCTAATTTCAAGTTAGCAATTTCATCGGCCGGAGAGACTCTTTGGGGTCGTGTGGACAGTAAGTCTTCACAGGCCTCAATTAATTGTCGCAGTACCAGTTTCGCATCTCCCAGGAGGGCTGACTCAGGAGAATAGTAATTTCCAATATCTTCAGCGAAATTCGTAGTGTGTATTATCTTTTTTCCTGCAGGTATGGTGGTGATCATTCCATGTTGTGTCAGGCTGGTTCCCACAGCCAGTATGGTGTCTGCCCTTTGCATGTAGTTTAGAACTGCACCGTTCATAACTACCGACGAACTACCGAGAGCCAGATCGTGTCTTTCGTCAATTGCTCCTTTGCCAGCCATCGTTGTCGTGACAGCGATTTTAGTTAGTTCTGCAAGTTCAACAAGTTCATCACAGGCATCTGCGTAAATAACTCCCTGTCCTGCGTATATGACCGGGAAGTCGGCAGATAGTAACAATTCCGCCGCTTTTGACACGTCACTTTCGTCCGCTCCTGATCTAAATCGGGAAGAAGGTATGTAATTTTGGTGGATTAATTCCGAGGATTCAGCCTCAGCTATGTCGGCTGGAATTTCTACCATGACCGGGCCAGGACGTCCATTTTTGAGCCTTTGAAAGGCCCTTCTCATCGTGTCCCCCAGTGTATTGACTTCATTAATTTGCTCGACGTATTTAGTCACCGAATTAAAGCTTTCTACTGAGCTGAAATGTGGAAATACCCTGTCACGGCTGCGAGGATGCCCGAGTGGTAGTAAGAGGATTGGGGAAGCGTCTGCAAATGCCGTTGCCACTCCGGGATATGCGTTTTCCGCTCCTGGTCCGTACTGCATGGCGAAAACACCCGGAGGTGTTCCTTTTGTAATTCTGGAATATCCATCGGCAATTCCTACACCCACTCGCTCCTGGCGGCATATTACTGGCCTGATACCTATCTCGGCGGCAGCTTCTATGATAGGAGTGGTTGGGAAACAACTTAGATAGTTAATCCCTTCCTTTTTTAGAATTTCCGAAATTGTGTCAATAACTCTCACGGTCCCATCTCCTATCGATCTTGTATGTTTCTAAATATAGAATTGAGGGCGAGTATAACACCCGTCATAGGACCTCGATCCTGTTATCTCGTTACGGTTACAATTCACTTGGTTTCACAAGATTTCAAATTATGAGGATGTTGAAATGGTAGTAAAGAAAAAACTTTTGATAACCGGCGCGGCTGGCTATGTAGCGAATCAAATGCTTCCCAGATTCAGAGATAAATATGAATTAGTTTTATTGGATACCAACACTAAGAATCGCGATGGAGAAGAAGTTGAAGGAGTGAGTACGGTTGATCTGATTGACAAAGACCGATCAGCATATTCACATTTTTTTGAAGGTGTTAATGCTGTTATACATTTGGCTTATAAGAGAAGAAGTGGACAACCGCTAGATCATTTCTTTGATGAGAATCAAAATGTACAGATGGCGTATAACGTGCTTCGATCTTCTTATGACCATGGTGTAGATCGTGTGGTTATAGCAAGTTCAAACCACGCGTCAGATTTTTATGAACATGCCCTTATTCACGGTCGTAGCCTTGAGATGCTTGATCCTTACAGGTTAGCTTTATCTGATAATTTTTACGGATGGGCCAAAGCCAGTTACGAACATCTTGGATTTTTATTCGCCTGCGGTGGAATGGGAGAGGGTGGTGATGGATTATCTGAAAACCTGGTAGCCGGAAATTTGGATACGAGCCGCAAAATGGGTGTTGTCATGGTGCGAATAGGAGCCCCAAGAAACTTGGATACTAAGCAATACGAAGATAAACCGGTTATCTTGAAGAGAGATCTAGGGGCATTCATAAGTCCGCGAGATATAACTCAATTGTTTGAGAAATCCGTTGAGGTTGAAAATATTGAAAATGAATATGGGATTCCATGGCAAGTGGTTTATGGGATAAGTAACAATACTCGTTCATTTTGGTCACTCGCAAATGCTCGTAAAGTTCTTGGATATGAGCCCATGGATGACTCGGAGATATTATTTGCCGAGGCAGTCCAATCCATTATTACGGATGCTGGTAGGGTAGGACCGGCCTAGAGCCTTGGAACCTAATCACGCTATAAGCATTATGAACGACGTTTCCGAAGCCGTTCATTTATTGGAAGGCTCGAGTCGAATTAGAGAATTCCTGAGACAAGTCTTGAGATTTCAGCCAGTGCCGCTACATAGTGTTGCCAGATCCACTTCTTTACCAGTCCCGGTCGCTTCTGCGCTAAGAAGGGAATTGGAGAAACGAAAACTGTTATCTCGTAAGGGTGGCATCGTTCTCACGGAGCATGGACTGAATTTATTGGAGAGTATCGGGGTACGGGAAACTCAAATTCCACGCTTGCAATCTGGCTATCCTTTTCCCGATTGGCTAAATCCCGTGGTTGAAAAATTAGATATATTGCTATCTTCAAGGCCTGGTCCAAATTTCTCTCTTGATCAATCCCATGCTGAGACTGCAACAATCGCCATGCGGGCGGCTTATCTCTATGAGCATGATGGGATAGAGGGTAAAGACGTATTGTTTCTGGGTGATGACGATTTGACCTCACTGGCCACAATTATTTTTGCTAAGGAGTTTGGATTACAACTCGGCTCAGTCGTTGTACTTGATGTAGACAAGAGAATTTTGGAATTTGTGGAGGAAACTTGTGGTTCTATCGGATGCGATATTCAGACGCATTACCTGGATTTAAAACATGGAATTCCTGAGCAATTGAAAAATTCATTCGATGTATTCGTAACTGACCCTCCTTACACAGTGACTGGCTTGAGTCTTTTTGTTGGCAGAGGGATTGAAGCGCTTAAACGAGGGGTGGGCGGGCAGTGTTTTTTGTCTTATGGGTCTAAAAACCCATCTGATTCCGTAAAAATTTATGCTTCTATCGCCTCTATGGGACTAGCGATACAGGAAGTTGTACCGGAATTCAACAGGTATGTTGGGGCTCAGATTTATGCGGGTGTAAGTAATATGATCAGATGTGTAACTTCCGAAGGGACGTCAGCACTCATACCGGAGGACTTATCCACCCTTTATACAGCCTCCAGGAAACAATGCTAATAAAATGTCACACGGGCTTGATAGACTATTAGAGCAGGCACGCATTATTAGCGTTGGCGATTGCGAATCTATCCAGGAAATTCTGGAACGACATAATAAAAGTATGTGGGTTCATTTTTCCCCGTTTTTAGTCTCATATAGCCTTCCGCCAAGACGATCTCTATATCTGTTAGAGGTTGAAGGTAGTCTTGTATTGATACAGGTAAATGTTCGAAATGGTGAAACTAGGACCGACCTACTTTTCCTTCCGGTTCCTTACACGGACAAAATAAATTCTTGGTTAACCACATTGCCGGAAATAGTGGGTCAGGAGGATGTTCGGATAATATGGGTAGATGAGGAGGAAATATCCCAATTGCGATTGGAGTTTGATGAAAATCTTGCTTGGGATGAAAAAGGGGTCGAATATATATATGAACCTGAAAAAGTCTGGTCAATGGAAGGGAGCGAGTTTCGGGATATGCGTAAGCGTGTTCGAAAAGCCGAAAAAAACTTTCCGGACTTTATGGATTTATCCGTGGAGGATATTTCAGAGTGTCAAGAGCTACTGAAAAAATGGAGGTCTGTTCAGGGACGGAAAAATAGTTTTTTGTTGGACTGGGGATACACCAGAGCAGCACTAAATGACTTCCATAGATTTTCAGCTGAAAATCTATATGGGTGGTGCGTCAAGATACAGGGAAATGTAGAGGCTTTTGCTCTGGCTGGTCCAATGAATGAGGACACAGCAAATTTTTTTGTAGCAAAGACGAATCCGGAAGTTTCAGGACTCTCCGAATACTTACGGTGGAAGGTTTTGGGAGAACTCCGAGCATTTTCTTATGTCAATGACGCTGGTGATTTAGGGATACCTGGCTTACGACAACATAAAATGAAAATGAGGCCAACGCAATTAAAAAAAACATTTACAGCTACCTTGCTGACAGAGGTGCAAAAAGGTAGCTGTAAATTAAGACTGGTGTAAAGGAATTTATCTCCCGTAGTCGGAGATAGTTTCCTCTTCTTTGGTTATCATCTCTATAAGTGCGGGTTGACCACTGTCGGCTGCTTGCTTTGCTCTCTTCAGTGCTGGTCCAATTTCATTGGGGGTCGTCACTCTTTCCCCGTAAGCACCAAGGCTTTTAGCTGTATCTGCGTACTGCCCACCCAGCTCATTAGTACGATAATTCTCAGTAGCGTGTGGGAAGTGATCATAGTAGTGGGTCATTACGCCGTTATTTAGAACAACTGTTATTGTTCCTAATTCAGACCTGGCCGCAGTCTCTATGTCTAAGCCAGACATTCCAAAAGCGGCATCTCCCATGACATTAATTGGAGTTCTGTCTGGATCTGCAATTTTAGCTCCTAGAGCCAATCCCAGACCATAACCCAGCTGTGTAGATTTGCCCCATCCAATGTAGGATCTGGGCTTTAACGCAGGCCAGAAAGGCACGAGTTGGTTTCTTGGGTACCCGGAATCATGTGTAACAATGCATTCTCTGGGATCGATGGTTGTCATCATTTCCTTGAACACTCTGTAGGGACTCATTGGGGTCTCATCGGAATTCAGTCTCGGCCCCCACTCTTTCATGAACTCGTCTTTGATGATCGAAATCTCATCTTTTACTCCATGCACATCTCCTCTGCCATGTTCACCAAGCTGAGATTTTGATTCTTCAATCAGCTGCTGGAGGACTAATCGAGCGTCTCCAACTGCGCCATATTGAACTCTGTTGTCTCTGTTCAGATCTTCTGGGGTGTTGGTTATTTGAGCTTTTGTTACTCCAGGAGGCATAGGCGCAGTGAAATTCGATGTTGCGAAGCTAGTTCCAATTCCTAGTACGAAATCCGTAGTTTGAAGGAACCTATCAACCATTAATGTTCCTGTATTTCCACCCGTCCCAAGTGCTAAAGGATGATCCTCAGGGAAAGCACTTTTCCCTGCCAAACTTGTCATCACCGGAACGTTGATTAGCTCTGCAAACTCGACAAGCTCATCCCATGCTTCAGCATAGAGTGTTCCCTGTCCAGCGACAATTATTGGTTTATTCGCCTTAAGAAGTGCTGTGACTATATCTTTCACATCTTCTGAAACGGCATAAGATTTGTAAACTTTTACGGATTCATACTCTTCTATGTTTTCTGGTACTTCAGCGTGTGCAACATCACCAGGCAGTTCAAGCAGCACGGGCCCTGGTCTTCCATGTTTCAAATGAGTAAAAGCTCTGCTTACCATTTCTGGTATTCGTTCGACGGTTTCGATCCGTCCCGCCCATTTGGTGATGTGTTGGTAGTTTGGAACCGCGTCGAATCCCGGATGAACTCCTACCCTGTCTGCAGTTGATCCCCCAGGTATCAGAAGTACTGGAACATTGTCAGCGAATGCCTGGGCTACTCCTCCAAAAGCATTCTCAGCTCCTGGGCCATGCTGCATCGTGAATACTCCTATTTTATTGCCGTTGTGGATGCGACTATAAGCATCCGCCATATTGACCCCTGCTCTTTCCTGCCGGCATAGGTATGGCCTTATGCCTTCTTGGGAGCAGGCTTCTATGAGAGTCTGTGCTGGAAAACACGAGATCCATTCAGTTCCCTCTTTTTTCAGAAGTTTTGCCATTAATTGATCGCCGTTCATTCGGTTTCTCCTTACTTCTCTGTTGAGTTCGTAGCCAGGTCTATAGTAAATAGGTTCACAAACTTCTGCATTTTCCTTCGACTTAGCATGAGCTTTGTATGTGCTTCAGCGGAACATACTCTATGGCCCTTAACTCAGTGGGTCAAGGGAAATGTGTTAAATATCACTATGCGGAACTTTGAGCGGCTTCTTTCCCTGCTATTTTGCCAAATACCGCTCCAGCCATAAGACCAGCTCCTCCTGGATAATTATTGTAGAAGAGACCACCGGTGAGCTCACCAGCGGCATAAAGTCCTGGTATTGGTACGTCCGATGTGTCCTGAACCCTGCAACGAGTATCAATTTTTAGTCCTCCGAACGTGAAAGTGATACCACAGGTAACTGCATAGCCTATGTAGGGAGGGGAATCCAATTTTTGAGCCCAGTTCGATTTTGGCGGTGTTATTCCGATAGTTCTTTTGCCGTCTAAGTCAGTGGGGTTGAATTCTCCCTCCTGAACAGAGTCGTTGTAGTCGGAAATTGTTCTTACTAGACCAGGAACATTTATATCGAGTCCCTTAGCCAGCTGTTCTATAGTGTCAGACTCAACCATGGTGGCTTGCTGTATGAAGTATTCGTCACGGAGCAAATGTTTACTTTTTTGATCGAATAGTTGGAAAGCAGCCCGTTGGGGTTGTTTGAGTATCTCTCTTCCATATTTTGCATAGGTATAATTCCTAAAGTCTGCTCCCTCGTCAACAAATCGCTTTCCGTCGACATTTACTATCAAACCGAACGGATATGAGTGTTTCTGGAACAAGTCTGCAACGTTACGATCACCATGAGGGGGAGCGTTTAGATCCCAGGCAACTGCGTGGCATCCGCTCCAATGGCCATGAGATTGAGCCCCGATATCGAGGGCCATTTGGATTCCTTCTCCGGTGTTATATTGCGTGCCTCGTACTTTTGCCAGTTCCCATCCGGGCCCAAGGTATCGCGTGCGCATTTCTGCGTTAGCTTCGAAACCACCACAGGCCAACACCACGCTGTTGCAAGTAATGGACTCATAGCCGTCGGGGCCCTTAATAATTACCCCGCTAATTTTGCCCTTATTATCGGTCTTAAGCTCAGTAGCGGCTGACAGATATCGCACTTCTATACCCGCATTCTGACAAAGTTCGAATAATCGATCAGAAAGACCTTTGCCTCCACCCACTGATTCAACTATCAAGCCGCCCCAGAATCGTAGCTTGCCTTCATGCTCAAATGCCTGTCGCCCATATGCAAGAATCCAAGGGACTCCTTGATCTCTCATCCAGATCATAGTTGGATACGATTCTGATACTAAAATTTGGAGAATGTCTGGATTGGATAGACCTTCAGTTACTCTCATGACGTCGGCATAGAAATCAGAATTATCATATGAGCCCACATCGATTTTATTTTGCTCTTCTGGCCCTATTTCTGGCAGCAAATTAACTATTTCTTCCAAGCCGCTGTATGCGAACCTAAACAACCCCCCAGTAAAATAGGAATTACCACCCCTTAGATGTTCTGGGGCTTTTTCCAACACGAGCACCTTACTTCCTTGCTCCCTTGCTGATAGGGCTGCGTTGAGCGCTGCACTACCGGCTCCCACGACTACAACGTCGAAATCATTCTGGTTTTGCATGATCCATCTCCTTCAATCCTATTGGATGACTGCATCGAAATGTAAATTACATTGCGTGATGTGGCAATTCCTGTTTGAGGTTGGCATGCTAAAATATGTAGACAAATACAGGAAAAAAAGTTACTTATTTGGGTTTGTATTAGATTGACCCTCAATGCTGACCAAAAGTATAATCGGGCTTTCCATCTTTTTCATATTGTTACGTAGGGGTTAGATCAGTCGGGATAGTATTATTGAATATTCCGACTTTTTCGAATGCGATGAGCTCTTACTAGTTGGATATTGTAGGCGGAGTAGCGATTTAGTGACTTGTTACTCATGTCGTTTTAGAAAGTAATAAAAAATAGCGAACAGGCGAGGCTATAATGCCACCACTTCCCAAAAAGAAACACTCCAGCAAACGAAAAGGAGGGAGGAATGCGCATCGGGCAATTAAGCCCGCATCTCTTTCTACCTGTCCTCAATGTCACAGTCCGAGAATGCCCCATAGGGCGTGTTCGGAATGTGGGACCTACAATGGTAGGTCTGTCATAGAAACTGCACAAGAGACCCTATAGTACTCCGTCTTATGGAGGCACTCATAGACATTTGGTCTTGCAAGGAGCTATAAATGACCTTAACTTTTGTTGATGATTCTAAGACTGCTTATCTGTTTCCCGGGCAAGGTGCCCAAGCTGTTGGCATGGGTTTAGAATTGTTTGAAAAATCTCAGGCAAGTAGGGCTGTTTTCGAAGAAGTTGATGACGCACTTGGGCGCTCTTTATCACAGATCATGTTTGAAGGTCCTGAAGAATCTCTTCGGGAGACGGTGAACGCTCAACCAGGAATTATGGCGGTTAGTTTGGCGTGTCTGCAGGCTATGCTTGAGCACTTGAATGATTCAGATCTTTCCGGACCTCTGCTAATGGCAGGACATAGTCTAGGCGAATACACTGCTTTGGCTGCAGCAGGAGTACTAAGCATTCGCGACACTGCTCTACTCGTGCAGAAGAGGGGGGAGTTGATGCAAGAGGCTTGTGATTCCAACCCCGGTACAATGGCAGCTGTTCTCGGGTTGGATGAGATGGTCTTAGAAGAGGTTGCTCGAGAGTCTGGAACGTTTGTATCCAACATAAATACTCAGGAACAAATAGTGATCAGTGGATCAAAAATTGCAGTTGCCAGGGCAATGGATATGGCTTCAGCGAGGGGAGCTAAAAAAGTTATCCCATTAAGGGTTGGAGGGGCTTTTCATTCTGGACTAATGGAGCCGGCCAAAGCAGGCTTAATTGATGCGGTGAATAACGTCGACTTCAAGACTCCCAGGGTACCTATCATAGCCAATTGCACCGGCCAGCCCTTGAAAACTTCAGAGGAAATTAGGGAAGAACTTATCAACCAAATTTCGGGATGTGTCCAATGGAAGAGGACTGTTGATTTCATGATCAAGTCAGGTGTAACAAATTTCCTTGAAATTGGCCCAGGTAAAGCTCTCGGTGGGATGGTAAAGCGCATAGACAAAAGTGCCAGTGTAACGAGTGTTTCCGACATAGAGTCTATATTGGCACTCAGTAGAAATTAATAAAGCCCTATAACTGGTCCAGATATTGAAACAGTTTATAAATTAATATTCGTTGAACATGCTTGAAACTGGTGCAATAACAAACAGACGACAAGCAAGAGTAGTTGCATTACAAGTACTCTGTGAGACGGACGTAGTTCAGCATGAGGCCTCTTCAATTCTTGATCAATTGTTTGCAGACCTCGATGTTACGCCCAGACACTCAGACTTCATATCAGACCTTGTAGAAAATGTGCTTGTAAATATTGGGGAACTGGATAGTATAATCACGGATTATGCACCTAGCTGGCCGATATCACAGATGGCTGTAGTCGACAGAAATGTTATTCGATTAGCATTGGCTGAGATAAAATGGTCGGTAGAGACTCCAGAAGGGGCGGTAATAAATGAGGCGGTTGAATTAGCAAAAGCTTTTGGTGCAGAGAATTCAGCTGGCTTCGTTAACGGAGTCCTAGGCTCTTTTGTAGCCGCCATACCTAAATTAAATTCATAGTAGTGATTAGAAAAAACTTGGAGGTGATTAAATGGCACTTCTCGAACAAGTGCAGCAGATTGTTGCAGACAAATTAAGTGTTGACGAATCAGAAGTCGTTCTCGAGGCCTCTTTCACAGAAGACCTTAATGCCGATTCCCTAGATCTGGTGGAGTTGATAATGGCCTTCGAGGAGGAATTCTCCACTGGAGATGTTCAAATCGAAATTTCTGATGAAGAAGCTGAGTCTATCACCACGGTACAAGCCGCGATAGATTATCTTCGAGAAAAAGGCATAGAAGAATAGTCTCAGTTTACCTCTTAATCTATTGATTTTGTGATCATTGTTTTGGTTGCATTGTAAATATGATGGCCCACGTTTGCATGTGTAGTTAGACGGCCCGGGTATTTGGGTAAATTTCCTCTAACCAATATAATCCGACTAAATTTCCGAGTCGGGAGTGTTATTTATAGTTGGTTAATGAGCCATGTTTTATGTTGGAGGAAGTCATGAAGGCAGCAGTTTATCAAGGACCTCAGCAGCTTACCATTGAAGATATACCCATACCTGAACCAGGCCCAGGGGAGATTTTGGTCAAAGTAGGCTACAGTGCTATTTGTGGTACTGATGTTCATGCCTTCCTCTATGACATAGCCCCACCAGGAGCTGTTATGGGGCATGAATTTAGTGGGTCTGTTGTAGCTATAGGGTCTGGGATAGACCGTTGGAAAATCGGGGACAGGCTCGTAGGTGGAGGAGGCAATCCTCCCCCGGGTATGGAGGCGCCTCTCAGGCGACAGGATCAATACAACTATCGTCTAGAAGGATTTGCAGACGATCGTAAAAGAGGTTATGCCGAATACACCCTTCTGACAGAATGGGCGCCAACAGCCATTCCAGAAAACGTAACAGACCTTCAGGCCACTCTCGTCGAGCCCTGTGCGGTTGTAGTCAGGGCAGTCAGGCTTTCACGAATGAGATTGGGAGATACTGTAGCTGTTCTTGGCGCAGGCCCTATAGGTCTTCTATGCATGCAGGCAGCTCAAGCAGCTGGGGCCAGAAAAGTCATAGTATCCGAACCTTCGGAGGCAAGAAGAAACGTAGCTTTATCTCTTGGGGCCGACGCGGTTGTTGATCCCACCAATGAAGATCCTGTTGAGGCTATTATTTCCTTAACCGACGGTTCAGGCCCTCATGTCGTTTATGAATGTGCAGCTGCCAAACCCACTCTCCAAACAGCGTTCGATATTGTTAGGAAACAAGGTAATGTAATGCTTGTAGCTTTGGCTTGGGAAGAGGTTCCTTTACTTCCGGTGGATTGGGCTGGCAAAGAAGTTACTTTTAATACTACGTTTGGATCCGAGGCATATGATTGGACCATCGCGATGGATCTAATTTCTCAGGGGAAGGTTAATGTTGATCCTTTGATTTTAGATGCGGACATTATTGACATCGAAGATATTCAACAAGCGTTTGAAGCGTTGTGCCAGCCGTCAACTCAGGTACAGATGGTAGTTAAGCTGTAGTTCATCGGGTTCCTATCTGGTCCAAATATGTTTGAAGTAAAACAGCTGCAGAAGCCGAGTCCACTAAACCCTTGTCTTTTTTGATTCTATTTTTCCGACCTGGCGATTCGTGCAGTCGTTTTCGAGCCTCCACCGTGGATAGCCGCTCGTCTACAGTTTCAATTTTGAGTCCAGTTATTTTGGTCAGGTGAGCAATAAATTGTTGTGTTTTGTCTGCCTGAGTACCAATGCAACCAGATGCTAAAAACGGCATCCCTACAATTATCAGAGACGCGTCTTCGTCGTGGATGAGCTTTAATATCTGAGACTCTGCCCCCTGCCTGGGAATTGCGGATCGAGGGGTGGCCAACGTTCGGGTTGGGTCGCTGATAGCCACTCCAATCCTCTTATCTCCCACATCTAGGGCAATAATTGGCTGGTTCAGGTGGCTTATCATCCCTTTAGAGACCTAGAAACAATATCTGGGACGAGAGATAGCGCTTCGGTGAGCTTATCGGGATATCTGCCACCAGCTTGAGCAGATTCTGGCCTCCCACCACCACCACCGCCTATGATTTTTGCTATCTCACCTACGATAGTCGATGCATCGACACCTTTTTCGACAACGTCTTTCGTTACCATCGCAACCAACATTGGATTATCGTTTATTACGGCTCCAGCGACTACAACACCTGTTTCTAACTTATCCCTTAGCCAATCTCCGACAGTCCTTAGCAATTCTGCAGTCGAGGCGGAAGATTGGGCTGATATTACTTTTACCCCGTCAATTTCTACGATTTGGTCAAGGAGTGAGGCTGCCGACTGCATTGAAAGTTCTCTTTGCAGATCCCCCAATTGGCTGTTTGTGTTTTCAAGTTGGTTCTGCAAGGCCACAATTCTTTCCTCGATTCCGGAAGGGGTTGTTTGTAGGGTATCAGCCAGTTTGTTTTCCCTATTAAATCTCTCCCAGACTAGACGTTCTGCAGCTCTACCAGATACAGCTTCGATACGTCTCATCCCTGCTCCAATACTCGATTCACCTAGCACATATACGGTTCCAACCTCTCCAGTTCTCTCCACGTGGGTGCCTCCGCATACTTCGAAGCTGAATCTATCACCATTGGCGATTTCAACGAGTCGGACTCTGTCACCATACTTGTCACCAAAAAAAGCAAGAGCGCCTTGTTCAACGGCAGCCGTATAGGTGTTTTCACTTCTGACTATTTTGGCGTTCTGCCTGATTTTTTCATTAACCAGGGATTGAACTCTCCACATCTCTTCATCTGTGACAGCTTGTACATGACTGAAGTCGAATCGTAATCGATCGGCCGTAACTAAGGACCCAGCTTGTCTGACATGAGGGCCTAAAACTTGTCGTAGTGCAGCGTGCAGCATGTGAGTTGCCGTATGGTTACGTGCTGTATCTTGGCGTCGAGTAGGATCGACGTAAGAGTCGACTGAATCTCCTACTGAAACAACTCCCTCTTTTACTTTGCCATAATGAACTATTACTTCAGGGATAGCTTCTTTTGTATCATTTATTTCTATTTGGCCTTGCGTTCCTACGATGTCACCTCCGTCTCCAACCTGGCCTCCACCTTCTGCGTAGAAGGGGGTCTCCTGCATGATAATTTCAATCTCTTGACCCCCAGATGCAGAATCTACAGATTGACTTCCAGAGATTATTCCAACTACTACGGAGTGCCCAGTAATCGACTCATATCCTATAAATCCTGTTTGTCCCACCCCGAGGTTTTCATACAGACGTATGCGAGATTGGTCTCCATCAAATTGTGAGCTAGACCTTGCACGTTCCCTCTGGGCCTCCATCTCAGACTCAAATCCTTCCATGTCCACCAATTTTCCTTGTTCCAAGGCTATTTCCTCGGTCATCTCCACGGGGAATCCATAAGTATCCCAAAGTTGGAATACGGTATTTCCTGAAAGCGTTTCGGAATCTGATAGAGCTTTCTCCAGCATTAGATATCCATTCTCATATGCTCTTTGGAATCTATCTTCCTCTAGGCGTAACACGGTGAGTACAAAGTCTTTGTGGCTTCTAAGTTCTGGATAGGAATCACCCATTTTTAAGATTACTGACTGAGCTATTTCTTCTAGGAATGGGTCACCTATTCCTATTTTTCTGCCCAATCTTATGGCTCTTCGTATTACCCGTCTTAGAACGTAGCCACGGCCTTCGTTACCAGGTACTACTCCGTCGGCTGTCAAGAATGTAGAACTTCGTGAATGTTCTACCACTGCCCTTATTGCATAGTCCATTTCGAGATCGTCACCGTAGGTCACGTCAGTCATACTAGATACTTGTTCTATCATGGCGGAGAAAATGTCGGTCTCGTACATAGTTGCGGCATCTTGCATTATTATCGTGGCTCTTTCTAGGCCCATTCCCGTGTCAATACTAGGCGCAGGCAACGGATCTCTACTACCATCGGGATGGTGATAGAACTGCATAAAAACTAGATTCCAGAGTTCGACATATCTATTGCATTGTTCTCCAGTGGACATTTGGTTTTCACAATTGGGCGTGCAGTCTTCGCGCAAGCAGCCTCTCGACTGACCGAAGTCATAGTGGAGTTCACTGCAAGGACCACAGGGGCCCTCTTCTCCATGAATTGGTGGTCCCCACCAGTTATCCTCATCTCCAAATCTGTAGATTCTGTCTGGGGGGACTCCCACGTTTTGCCATAACTGATGGGCCTCGTCGTCAGTCTCATGGATGGTCATAGCAAAACTCTCAGCGCTTAGTCCCAATTTTTCAGTGACGAATTCTAGTGCGAAAGCAATAGCTTTTTCTTTGAAATAGTCCCCAATACTGAAGTTTCCAAGCATCTCAAACATTGTGTTGTGGGTTGCATCTCCAACTATGTCTATGTCAGGAGTTCTGAAACATTTTTGGGCTGATGTAAGGCGTTGATTGGGAGGTGTCTGCAGTCCGGAAAAATAAGGTTTGAACTGGTTCATGCCGGCTATTGTTAAAAGTAGCGTAGGATCACCTACGGGAATGAGGGACGAACTTGGGATTCGTTGGTGTCCTTTGCTTTCGAAAAAAGAAAGGAATGCTTCTCTGATCTCGTCGCTCGTCATTTTTTGAACCATGTTGGAAAGTGTCTCCAAATATACAAAAGAAATTGCGAAAGTAGCCTAACGTGAAGGATATTTTATCTTTATCAGTGAACAATTAATATACCAACAGATAACCTACATCAGACGTTGGAAGCGCAGCGAAACCCTAAGTTTCCCGTAGAACTATCGGGAGTGTTAGAACTTCTGGCAGCGACTCGATACCTGTTGCAATACGAGTCGTGGCATAGATACGAGCCACCTTTTACGGTCTTTGAGGAGCCTATTTTTGGTCCTGCAGGATTTATGTGTACTCCGCTTCTGTGGTAATCGGTAGTGAACCAATCAAATTGCCACTCCCAGACGTTTCCAACCATGTTAAAGAGACCAAACTTGTTGGGGAAATATGCATTTGCCGGAGCAGTAGAGTCGTATCCGTCAAGTTTCGTGTTGGTTATAGGGAATTCACCCTGCCATATATTGCAAAGATGCTGGTCATCAGGGCCGTATAATTTGTTTCCCCATGGATAAACTTTTTTATTCAAACCGCCTCTTGCAGCAAACTCCCATTCCGCTTCTGTTGGTAGTCTTTTTCCTGACCATAAGCAATATTGCGTTGCGTCATTCCATGAAATGTGAACAACGGGGTGTGTCATTCTATTAGTTATTCCTGATCCTGGCCCTTCTGGATGTTTCCATGAAGCCCTGTCGACCTTTTTCCACCATGGGGTATTGGGAGGAGACTGGGTAGAATAATTTCTCACTTGTTTTTCTATGAACATATGAAAAACGAAAGACCACCCATATTCCTCCGCCTCGGTCCTGTATTTCGTTTCTTTGACAAACTTTGCAAATTGCACATTTGTAACTGCTGTTGCACCTATATAGAACGGGTCTATATATACTTCTCTAGGGGGCCCTTCACCATCTCCGGGGAACCCGTTTTCATAGTTTGTACCCATGAGAAACTTTCCGCCGTTTATTAGGCGCATGTCATCATTATTGAAACTACTAGATTTATTGTGGTTAGTTGTTTTGGTGGTCATAATTCTTATTGCAGATGTTTTTTCTCTGGAAACCATGCAACAAGGATTTGTCTGGGATTCGATCGATATATATTTCAAGTGGCAGTGATCTTAAATGAGAGGTTTTATAGTATTTGTATTTCGTTGACAGCTTATTGCTCAGAGTATACTATCCACCGCGCTATGAGACATGCTGTACGATTTAATAAGTATTATTTTAAGGGCTCCGAAGCCCTGCCCGAGAGGCACAGCTTGTTGGCGTAGATAGGATGCCAAATAAGCAAAGAGGGCCTCGACCGGCAGTGGTCGAGGCCCTCTTTGCTTATTTGGAGTTAATAAATATTCACTTAGGGAGAAATTCATTATATGAATACCCATCAAAAAAGCCACGTAGAGGGACTAGGGTTTTCGGCCGCTCGTATTTTTAGTCCACTAGAATTGGTGGATCGGATTCCAAGAAGCGAGGCAGCAGCAAAGACTGTTGAAGAGTCCCGTGGGATTATTCAGAATATCTTGAATGGTACTGACGACAGGCTAATGATAATAACCGGGCCTTGCTCGATTCATGATGAATCTGCAGCTCTTGATTATGCTAATAGGCTTGTTAAGCTTAGGGACTCTCTAAGTGAAAGAATTTATATAGTGATGCGAGTATATTTTGAGAAACCAAGGACGACTGTAGGCTGGAAAGGTTTTATAAATGATCCGAATTTGAACGAAACCTTTGATATACCGGCCGGTTTAGAGCGTGGCAGACGTCTCCTCCAGAAAATAAATGAGATTGGTATCCCTACTGCCAGTGAATTTTTAGATCCAGTTGTACCCCATTACATAGAGGATTTGGTTTCCTGGGTAGCTATAGGTGCCCGGACCACCGAAAGCCAGACTCATAGGCAGATGGCAAGTGCGATTGGTATCCCTGTAGGTTTTAAAAATGGAACCGATGGTAGCTTTCAGACGGCAATAGATGGAATTTCGGCAGCGAGTAAACAACATTCCTATGTTGGCACTGGACCAGATGGACATGTTTGTGTGCTACGAACTGAAGGTAACCCTGATGGGCACCTCGTTTTACGTGGGGGCAAAAGCGGCCCGAATTATGATGCCGAGTCTGTTAAGTCAGCGCAAAGTGATCTGAGTGATGGCGGATTACCTGCCAACCTGGTGGTGGACTGTAGTCATGGGAACTCCAATAAAGACCATGAGCAGCAGCCTGCTGTTTTTGAGGATGTTGTTGGTCAGAGGATTTCTGGTAATAAAGGTGTAGTAGGTGTCATGTTGGAAAGCCACATAAATCCAGGGAGTCAAAGTTTAGGCGATGATCCTTCTGTACTTGATTATGGTGTTTCTATAACCGACGCGTGCGTTGGTTGGGACAAAACGGAAGAGATTATCCTTTGGGCGGACGAACGATTGAATATCGTGTAGGTTAGTCTTTCTACCACAAGGTCATCGAATCGATGAAGAGTTGTGTTAAATCTTTTTCATCAACTGGCCGAGGGGAGAGTTTTATAACGCGATGTTGTGGCAAGGCTCCTTTTGCCAGTGCCTCAGCATCTGATTCAGAATATCCGACTTCACTGAGGCCATTCGGGATATCTATTTGTCTGATGAGATCTATAATCGCATCGGCCAATATATCTCCTGCATCCTCGGGATTGGCATTTTCCACATCCGCTCCCATTAGTCTGGCTGCTTGCAAATGTCTCTCCGGATTCATGGGAGCTGTAAACCTGAATACCGCCGGTGCATTAAGTATTACTGACATTCCGTGAGGAACTATGGGCTTTCCTTCCGGATATCCTTCGACAAAGTTATTTTCCACCATACCTGCCACCGGATAAGACATTCCATGAGGTAGATGGCATCCAGCATTTCCGAAGCCCACTCCGGCAAACGTCGCAGCTAGCATCATCTGACTTCTGCTTTCGTAGTCATCGCTGTTATGAACAGACGAGACTATATTTTGGGTGCACATTTCAATTGCTCTAGTTGACCAGACATCGCTTATAGGATTTGATCCTTGGTATGAGGGCCTTAAACCTGGATTCTCAGGTGCTTCTCTAGTGTGGAAAGGAATGGCTGTGTATGACTCTAGACCATGGCAGAGGACGTCTAGTCCGCTACATGCTTGAACCATTTTGGGCATTGTTCCTGCGTTATCTGGATCTACTAGTCCCATGACAGGCCGTAAAGATCTGTGTGCTATTCCTGTTTTCGCCTTCATGTCTAAAAGATCAAAGATTGCCACTCCGGTGGTTTCACTCCCTGTACCTCCCGTGGTTGGGATGGCTATGAGAGGCTTTAGTGGTCCTGGAACTGGCAGACCTTTCCCTATCGGGGCGTTTACATATGTTAGAAAATCGGCCGGATATGTGGCGTATAGGTTAGCGGCTTTTGCTGTGTCAATTGTGGAGCCTCCTCCAATTGCAACATAGCCGTCAAAATCGCCCTCCGCTGCAAATGCTATAGCGTCTTTGAAGGATTCATCTGTTGGCTCCACCCGAACACGATCATATGTGGTGATTTCAATGTTCTCCGAGGCCAAGGACTCTCGAGCGAGTTGTACTGCATTTGTTGTGACTATGTTGCTGTCAGTTACGATTAGTACTTTTCTAGCCCCTAATCGTGCCATCTCATATCCAACTTCCCCTGTTACACCTGGACCATATTTGATTGAAGAAGTATCTATCATGAAAGCTGTGTCAGTGATTACTGGTTCGTTAAGCGGTGACATTGAGTTCTCCCACTGTATTCTGGTTCTTTCCAATAAAATCCATGCTAGATTTTTAGAACCTGATTCTAGCAGAACCTGAATCCTGCTCTCTAGTCGAACTAAATTAGAATTTAGCAAGGTAACCTTTATAGCAGTAGAATCTTAGATGGAGTGTTAAAAACTTGGCTTATGGGAGGTCCCAGTTGGAATATTTACTGGAACAATTTGTAGAGGACGTAGATAGTGCAATTGACCAATATGGCGTTACAGTTGAAATGCAGTGGTCGTTGGGAGCAAAACTTCAAAGATTGGTTCAAGAGGGTGGGGACTTGATCGCTCAAGGAGTAGCAAGTCAAGGAAGTACTGGATTGGCTGGCAGAGTGCTTCACGAGGATCCCCAGGGAAGATTCCGCCTGATAGTCGCACAGTTTCCATCTGGGGAGCCCACTCCAGTTCACGCCCACAGTCGCTGGGGCTTGGAGTGCGGATGGTCTGGTAGAGAAAGATTTACCGTGTACAGACGTGTTGATGACGGATTTGACGATTCAAATGCCAAGCTTGAAGTTTTTTCGGATCACCACATAGAAAGAGGTGATCTTGGTTACTGGTATGACTCTCCGCGTAACATACATCGCCAATGGGCTGAGGGCGGTGATCCCTCCTGTGTGGTTATATTGATGGGTGGTGACGGGGGGAGAGATGGTACCTTCGACATGGAAAAAGGAACATTTCAACCTACCTAAAATCGGTTTTAATTCAACAAATTCATGGCTGCACATTTTTGGGTACATTGGATGGGGGTTTTCCATTCACATAAAGACCAAGACGAGCTCCACCTAGGATCTGCAGGTGAGCGTGGGACTGAGACTGCATTCCATGATCCCCAAAATTGGAAAATATTCGATATCCGTCTGGACATTCACGTTTGCCGATATCGTTAGCAAACATACACAGTTCTTCAATTAGTCCGGCGCTTGACCACATTTTGTCTTGACTCATGTGGTTCTTCGGCACAAGTAATAGCTGTACTTTGTACCAGTGAAGGTTATTCTCGAAAACTACAAATTTCTCGTCTTTATGATAGAAACTTGCTGGAGATGTCCCAGAGATTATTTCGCAGAAAATACAATTTGTAACTTTCAAATCAACTGCCTTTCTCTAGCGATAACCTGGGACGTTTAACTCAAACACCAGCCCGAGCCTCGAATCTTGAATTCGAGATGCTATCTCGCTACCCTCCGCAGCTTCCTTTTGTAGGTCTATCCGAGTTGTGACTATCGTGGGCATCATGTGATTTTGCCTATACGTTATGATCTCTAATAGTCTTCTTTGAGCCCATTCACTTTCTTTTACGAGTCCGTCCAATATGAGTAATTGGGTAGACTTCACCTGTTCCATGATAGTGAATGCATCCACACTGCTAAAGCGAGATGAACCTTCTCTAAGGACAGAAATTAAGTCCGTAACGTCGGCAAAACATACTTTGCCGCCACGAGCAATATAATCATTTGCTATTGCTGCTGCCAAATGGGTTTTCCCTACTCCGGTGTTGTTGTTTTTGCTTACAAATGTGAGCCAGTTTCGCTCCTCAATTTCTATGTTTTTCGCATAAGTTTCAGATGCTTCAAGAGCCATTTTCAAAGTGGTTAATGCTATAGAGTCTAAACGAGGCCTTTGGATATCGAATTTTTTGAAACTAGCGTTGGAAAATAGCTTGGGAACTTTCCCATACAGCTCAGATGAATCTGGGATTTGCACTTTGGTAGCTGTTTGTACGATCGTTCCCAGATCTTTATCTTCAAGTCGACTTCTGATGAATGGATCCAGGGTCGAGATATCTTCAGATGTTGTGATTACAGTTGGTAATTTCCCGTTAGCTCTATGATTTAAAATCTGCATTAATTTTTCTTGAGCCCACTGCGTAGATGACTTGGAACTCAGTCCATCAAGAATAAGTACAGGGATATTTCTCACTTGATGTGATGTATTTTCAGACTCTGTATCTTCTTGGTAAGAAAGATTTGTACGAAGATGGTCTAGCAGGTCAGATACGTAGATGAAATAGGCAGGGGTTCCAATCCCTATGCATTTATTGGCAATGGAAGCTGCGAGGTGAGTTTTTCCGCTGCCGTGGGGTCCAGTTATTGTGAGCCATCCTGACGGCGATACAGAGAAGTCGGATGCTTTGCTGAAGGCGGTGAGGAACAGTTCTGAGTCGCTTGAGGTCTCGCCTCGTCCCCTCTCATCCAAATTTTCGAAGGAGTACCTATGCAGATATCCTAGGTTACTGTGGGCGAGTAACCTTTTGGTAATTTCGCCATCTCTCATTTCTTCTCGACACGAACAGGTTTTAATGGATCCGAAGTCCGGGTGGCCTGTAGGGACATTAGGTGTAAGCCAACCTTTTCCTCCACATATTTCGCAACGAGTCCCATCATCCTCTTCCAAATATGGAGAATATTGCTGGTCACTATATTCTTTCTCGGTGAGTTTATAAGAGTCTATCGATTTTAGTATATCTCGGAGGTTTTCCATCTCCACTATCGCCCCTACCTTCTGTGTACCATCTTTCCAATATGCGTGATATGTATGCCCAACTTCTGTGGTTTTGCTCAACAGCAATCCCAACAGCTTCTATTATCCATTCTGTTGGATATTTGTCCTCAGCTTCAGTCAACTTTTCGGCAATTATTGGGGTCAGTATGCCTACGTTCTGCTCGTAAAGCGAGTATATTTTTGGGGAGTTGTTTTCAATTTCCCATGGCTCAGTATAAAGGTCAGTACCTTCATCAATTGATCCTATGCTAGATACTAGGTGATGATCCTCCTCGAAATTCAACATGAAAACATCAGAGGCGTTTTCTCGCTTTATTCTAAGCAGTATCCCCCCACGTACAACTGAATCAATACTAGTTTCAATGGAATCCTTGTTTCCCAATGCCCTGGATAAAATTTTATCTCCATATAGTTCCTCAGAAGCAACGAATCTTATACGCCCCTTTTTTTGCTGAAGCATCCAAATAATCCTCAGAGTTATTATGAATCCTGACGCATCTTTGATTTGTTCTAAAAGCGGTCCAAAGACTGGGGCCGGAACGGGCAGATATCGGACACCACGCGGGAAACCTTTGAAAGTCATTTACTTAACACTGTGGAAGTTATTGGTAGACTGTAACGGGGTTTTGGTCGTAGACGGCAAGGTTCTCAAATTTGACGAACTGCTCCTGGAAGTAGAGTCTTAGAGACCCCACTTGTCCGTTCCTGTGTTTCGCTATGATCAATTCCGCTATATTGGCTGGATATTCCTCTGTGGGATGACGTTTCTCCCAATTTTCTTCGTTAACATACCTGTCTTCTCTATGTATAAATGCAACAACATCTGCGTCCTGTTCAATACTACCGCTCTCCCTCAGATCAGATAACATCGGTCTATGGTCCGGTCTTTGTTCTATGGCTCTGCTTAACTGCGAGCAAGCGAGGACTGGAACATTAAGATCTCTCGCAAGGCCTTTCAATGACCGAGAGATTTCCCCCATTTCTTGCACCCTATTAGAATTCCTTGAGCCACTACCTGAAATAAGCTGAAGATAGTCGACGATGACTAAATCTAGTCCTTTTTCAGCCTGGAGCCTTCTAGCCTTACTTCTCATTTCCACTATGGTCTGCATAGGAGTGTCATCAATATATATTGGGAGATCTGAGAGTGTTCCGATGGCATCAATTAGCCTGTGTTCCTCTTCGTCTCGATAAAGCTGCAGTCTAAGTCTGTGCCCGTCCACATTTGCTTCACTGGCTATAAGTCTGTTCCCAATTTGCGTAGCGCTCATTTCTAGACTGAATATACCGACGCTGTTTCCCACTTTTGCGGCAGCAGTCGCTATGTTAAATGCGAGAGTTGATTTGCCTAAACTCGGCCTGGCAGCAAGTATGATCAGATCGGATCTTTGGAGTCCGCCAGCAAGAAGCTGATCAAAACGATCAAAACCACTTACAACAGGGGCTATGGAGGCCATATCAGGACCCTGGAGACTTCCCTCCATATACTCGTCTAATATGTCCCTTATGTGTGAAAAATCTCTTGATCCTCTATCCGATCTTATTTGAAAAAGGATTTCCTCTGCCCTACTCAAGGAACCGTCAGTGTCTGTAGAGTCGTCGTATCCAATTTTTGCTATCGATTCTGCAGCCCTAATAAGCTGCCTCATTACAGATGTTCGATGTACTAGGTTTCCATAATGAAATATATGGGCGGGACTAGGAACCTCATTTACCAAAGCTACTAGGTACTCTGTACCTCCAACCGACTCCAGTCTTTGGTGAATTGAAAGCTCGTGGGATACTGTAACTTGGTTGATGATTTCATTTCTGGAGGCTAGGCTTAAACAGGCTTCATAGCAGTACCTGTTTTTTCCCTGATAAAAATCGTTAGGCTTTAGAAATGCCGAGACTCGAGTCAAGGCATCGCCGTCTAACAACAGCGATCCTATGACGGAATTTTCTGCCTCTATGTCGTGCGGTGGTATTCTGTCGGTTGTCACTGGTTTTGCCTTTGAGACGGGTAAAGCCCCTGTTGCCACTCACAGCATAACCAGTTCAGACATAAATCTTGTGTAGGACCGGTTCAACGAAAAAAGTCCTGGCTAAGACATAGCCAAACGGGACCTCATTGGTGGCACCCCTAGTTTTCCTCGGAGTCAACTTCAGCTGATTCTTCCTGTGTCTCCAAAGATTCAGAGTTTTCAGAAGATTCACTCTCTTCGGAGTCTATAACAAGATCAGCATCTTCCGCCACTGAACCCTCTTCGAGGTTATTCGAGGGTGCAATCGAGACTTCATCATCTGAAGCGTCTTGATCTGGCTCTATCCCGTTGTTGTCATCTTGGTCCTCTAAGGGATCTTGGCCTGTTGCGTGAACTATAACTTTGACATTGGCTGACACGTCGGAGTGGAGCCGTATAGATACATCGAACTCGCCTGTTTCTCTGATGGGATTGTCAAGTTGGACCCACCGCCTCTCTACGTTTACACCGGTTTTGTCGCTGACTGAGTCAGCAATCATCGTCCCAGTAACTGAACCGTACAGTCGATCGTTGGCTCCCGCCCTCATTTCCATGAAAATCTCTGTACCACTTATCCCTTCGGCGACAGACTTCATATCCTCTAATTTTTCAACACGATTCACATTCGCCTGGCCACGAAGTTTTTCGATTTTTTGCAGGTTGTTATGAGTGGCTGGCGCCGCTAGGTTCTTGGGCAGTAAATAATTTCTAGCGAAGCCGTTTTTCACGTCCTTCACTTCTCCCCCCTGCGCCACTCCTTCAACGTCCTCAAGAAATACTACTTTCATAACTATCCTCAGCTAGTGTTATATCCTGGAGAGCTTCAGCAGGAGAACGTTCGGTACCGCTTCTAATGCCAGTACCGCTAGATACCTTAGCTACTCGAACTAAAACCAAAATCCAAGCACCCATTATAGCATGGGATCTGCCACTATTAAGAAGGCTACATCAGTCGTGGACAGCATACTATTTTTTGGTGTCGTTTTCGTCATCTATAACTCGGTACACACCATCGACGACGTCGCCTTTCGGTTTATTAACGTGTTCTTTACCAGGTTTATGTGCAGAAGAAAATGCAGTAGACGAGGAACCGAGCCTTAGGAAGATCAATGTAGCCACTATAAGTATTGCTATGTCATCTATCCACCCTACAATCGGTATGAGATCTGGTAGGAAATCCCACGGGAGAATAGCATATCCAATTGCAAATAATGGTAACAATTTCAATTTCCACGGGACTCGTCTATCTAACATTAACCTGAAGAATAGGGTCATTAGCCTTGTCATACGTCACTTGGAAAATTGATTACCCGAACTATATGTTTGTAGGTATTATAGATAAACAGAATGGATTTTTATTTCTAATGATGATTTTTGTGGCTCATATTAGTTTCGATTGGATGATGAGGGCATTTCTTGATAAGGGTTTTTTACGGCAAAGATGAATTTTCCATCCACGAAAGGATTAAGGAAATTCGTTTAACAGCCTTCTCCTCTGAACTTGGTGATATCAATACAGCTTTTTTGGACGGAAAAGATCTGTCCAGACAGGAATTGATATCAACCGCCTCAACTGTCCCATTTATGTCTGAAAATCGCTTAGTAATAGTGGACAACCTTGCTAAAAAATTTGAATTTGGCAGAGGTGCCCCGAAACCCAAATTGGGTGATTGGGAAGGTATTGAAAGCGATCTTGGGATCATTCCTCAAACGACCGACCTTATTTTCCGTGAGGGAGATCTAAATCCTAGAAATCCTATGATTAGTGCATTGAAAAAGGTTGCCAAAGTGATTTTTTTTCAAAGTCTACGGCATCAGGAAGTTATCGGGTGGATTATTAATCGAGCCGAATATCTGAACGCTATGATAGATCGCCCGGCGGCTTCTCTTTTAGCTGAGTCTATTGGCGGTGACCTTAGGATACTTAATACAGAGTTAGAAAAACTTTCCCTCTACAAACAGGGAGAGACTATCGGACGGCAAGATGTTTCAGATCTTGTGCCTTACGTACGAGAACAAAGTATATTTCGAGTCGTAGATGCTGCAATCGAAGGGGATACTGGGCAATCACTAAAAATGGCTGGTCTTTTAATAAAAGCAGGATCGTCACCTTCGATGGTTATTCGCATGATAGAAAGGCAAGTACGTTTACTGTTACTTGCAAGGGACATGAAAGCTCGTAATGTCTCTACCTCAGATATTGGTAAGAAACTTTCCCTTTCCGGATACCCTCTTCAAAAGACCTTAGACATGGAGAGGAAGTTGACTAAAAAGTCATTTTTATTCATGCATGATTTGATTCTGGACACGGAATTAAAAATAAGGGAAGGCTTTTTATCAGAAGAGCTTGCTCTGGACCTATTAATTGGTCGGATTGGGCATTAAAAATCTTTTTTTAGTTAGACAGAAACTATTTTGTTTCAGAATTACGGAGGGGTCTAACCCTTTCGGCAGAGAATTTTCCCGACTTAATACACCTAATTAAATCGCTGAGGTTAGTGACTTTTTCTTCGAATCTCGTTGCGAAAGTTCCTATGTCACTTAGCTTGTGGGCATCACTGGCACCAGTGCCAGACATATTAAGGTCTTTAGACAGCCGTTCAGAAAATTTATTTTCTAGTTCAGATCCTCTACCATTTCTAATCTCTACCCCATCTACCATGTCAAAAACTGTGTTTCTTAGAGCTCTTGTCAACATCTCATCGTATGATTTTGGATCCTGTGGGGCTGTGTCACGGTAAACCCTTCTGTATGGGTGGGCAACAACGATGGCTCCTCCTTCCTCCCTGACAAGTTCATGAACGAATGAAGATTTATGCATTCCAAATATGTATTCTGATAGGCCGTATACAAGTAGGTGCCCTTCTTCGGTAGTTACCTCACATCCTGGAATAACTAGATAATCATTGTCCTTCCCCAGCTTCTCCACATCGCGCGGGTCCCAAAATCCATCATGGTCAGTGAGGCATATTCCATCTAATCCGATTCTTTTTGACTCGGCGATGAGCTCTTCAGGTGTTAACTCACTATCGTCGGAAGTAGGGTAGGTATGGGTATGTATGTCTATGAGCATTTGATTAGTTCCCGAGCGTACACAAACTGATACGAAAAAGCACTTATATGGGATTAGTCCTAAGTTAAGATTTCCCGATTGTTGACCAAGTTGAGTTGATCCGTATCAAGGTAGTTGATATAATTGTTTGTATGTAGTCACATGACGTGTTTAAAGTCTTATGGAAGGCCATCGGTCGATTCTATGCAGTTAGAGCATGGATGTACAAGCAATAAAATAGTGACCACATCGGTCAAATGTACTACTGGAACTAAGCGTTAAAAGAATAACTAACAAACATTTTGAACCGATAGGATTTCATGGAGGACCAACATGGTCTTAGGACCCGAGCGATTCACTGAGCGGGCTCAGGAGTCATTGAATAATTCGCAGTTAATACTCAGTAGATACAGGCATAATCAATGGGACTGTGAACACATTCTCATGGCTCTGATCGAGCAAGAGAAGGGAGTCCCAGCAGAGATTCTTAACGAGCTTGGAGTAAATATTAATGTATTCCACAGCCGACTTCACGCAATGTTGGAGAATTCAGATAAGACGGGGGGGCTGTCCAATCAGATCTATGAAACTCCCCGCCTAAATGAGCTTTTTGCTAGAGCCGATGCAGAGGCAAAGCGACTGAACGACGAATTTATAGGAGCTGAACATTTATTAGTTGCTCTCACTCAGGAAGACACTGGTGAGGCATCGGAGGTGTTAAAAGAATTTGGTATCTCTACTGAGATGGTCTACCAGGCTCTTCAAAAGGTTAGAGGTGGGCACAGGATCACGGACCAAAGATCTGAAAGTCGTTACGGATCATTGGAGCGATTTGCTACCGACCTTACTGTTCTGGCGGAGGATGGGAAATTAGATCCTATTGTGGGGAGAGATGCCGAAATATCCCGTGTAATGCAGACCTTGATAAGGAGAACGAAAAACAATCCCGTTCTCATAGGAGGAGCAGGGGTCGGTAAAACTGCAATTGCGGAGGGTCTTGCTCAACGGATTGTATCGGAAGATGTTCCTGATGATTTAACAGGGAAAAAGGTGCTTTCGTTAGATATGGGCTCCTTGGTCGCAGGGTCTAAATTCAGAGGAGAATTTGAAGAGCGTTTAAAGGCCGTTATGGACGAGGTAAAGCAATCGTCTGGACAGATAATTCTCTTCATTGACGAGATACATACTGTGGTTGGTGCTGGTGCTGCTGAAGGGAGTGTTGATGCCAGCAATATGATGAAGCCCGCTCTGGCAAGAGGGGAACTACAGTGTCTTGGGGCCACAACTGAAGATGAATATAGACGTTACATTGAATCTGATGCAGCTTTGGAGAGACGATTCCAACCGGTCTTGGTAGAGGAGCCGGATTTGCCAACAAGCGTGGAGATGCTTAAGGCGTTGAGACCCAAGTATGAAGCCCATCACAGGTTAGAGATACTGGATCAAGCATTGGAAGCCGCGGCTTTGCTCAGCCAAAGATATATATCCGGTAGATTGCTACCTGATAAGGCTGTGGACTTGATTGACGAGGCGGCTAGTAAGATTCGTATAGATTCACAACTTCACCCGACTACATTGCGTGAAAAAGAATCGAGGTTGAGACAACTTGAGATAGAGGAAACTGCGGCGTCTGAGCGCTCTGACTTTGAGAAGTTAGCAGAATTGAAAACTAGGCGTTTGAAGATGCTTCAAGAATTTGAGGAGGAACGTTTGGCTCTGAGCGAGTTACGGGGTTCAGCCGATAATACCGTAGATGAGGAAGATATCGCTTCACTTATCGCTTCTTGGACCGGCATACCTGTTTCAAGATTGCTTGAAAACGAGGCTGATAGATTGGTCAACATGGAAGACCGACTACATGAGCGTGTGGTGGGCCAAGAATCAGCAGTCAAAGCTGTATCGGATGCCATACGACGGGCCAGGGCAGGATTAAACGACCCAAATAGGCCTATAGGAAGCTTTATATTTTTGGGTCCTACAGGAGTGGGAAAAACTGAACTTGCTAAGGCTCTGGCATGGTATTTATTCGATGATGATGAAAACATGGTGCGTATAGATATGTCTGAATATATGGAATCGCATTCGGTATCTAGGTTAATCGGAGCCCCACCAGGGTATGTTGGTTTTGAGGAGGGAGGACAACTGACAGAAGCTGTGAGGAGGCGCCCGTTCCGAGTCATTTTATTCGACGAAATTGAAAAGGCCCACCCAGATGTGTTTAATTTGTTTTTACAGTTGCTGGAAGATGGACGCCTTACCGACAGTCGAGGGACAACCGTCGATTTTCGAAATACAGTGGTGATAATGACTAGTAACCTGGGAACAGGTGTAGTGGAGCCAGAAACTTTGGGATTTATTCGCGACTCAAAGGACAAAGACAGCGGAGCTAGGCTACGTGAGTCTATCGAACAAGCTCTTAAGAAGTCATTCAGACCCGAGTTTCTCAACAGAATAGATGACATTGTGGTATTCGACTCAATCGAACGGAATCAACTGCTTCGTATAGTTGACATAATGGTCGAAGATATCAAGGAGCGAATGTTTAATAATGGGGTGCAATTAGAGTTTTCTGATGAGGTTAGGGAATGGATTGCAGACGAGGGTTATGACGCAGAATATGGGGCCCGCCCTCTGAGAAGGGCCATACAACGAAAAATCGAGAATCCGTTATCTACTATGTTGCTCCAAGGTGATTTCGGAGAAGGTTCCCATGTAAAAATCGTTCTCAGTCAAGGGGAGTTAGATTTTGTTAAACAGTAGGGAAAAGACATAATATGACGGTCTTTCCAGTGGCAGGAATCAAGGTTTAATGTGTGATTCTGAGAGACTGAAGATATATTTATTTCGGGTTACCCGCAGTTATTCGGTCAGGTTTTCATAGATGCACGGATGGTTTTCAAGAACAAGTGATTTGAAGATTCAGCTGATAGCCTTACTGCTTGGAATAGTTGCTGTAAGCGTAGTCTTCGTCATATGGATGTTGGTCGGTGGCCTTTCGAATAGTGATTGGTGGAAGACTCTTGGATATCCTGGGGTATTTTTTTTAAGCTTATTAGCAAGTGGAGGAATGGTATTTCCGATTCCTAGTTTAGCCGCAACGTGTGGGGCAGCCGGTCTTGATCTCAATTTGATCGTGGTGGGAATATTGGCCGGGATAGGAGAAACCTTGGGAGAACTGGTTGGATATTCCATAGGTTTTGGAGGTCAGTCTGTAGTCCAGAGAAGGCGTATTTACAAGCGAGCTAGAGCTTGGATGATTAGATGGGGGATCGGGGTGCTTCTTCTCCTTTCAATCATACCTAATCCTATTTTTGATTTTGTGGGTATTGCGGCAGG
>CAJWWP010000020.1:0-31775 GCA_913048525.1 uncultured Chloroflexota bacterium | reverse complement strand
ATCTAGCGGTGAAGGAATCAAACCTGATTTTCAATCGGCGGTAAAAAGACATGAGTTGCTCGATGCCATCCAGAACGCTTCTGACACAGGGAGTGTTCAGTATTTATAACCGGATAAAATTGTTCTAAACATACTTGTCTTTTAGGCAATCACTTTGAACGAATATTTCGTTGTGTTGAGCGTGCCATTTGCAAATCGATTCATCTTTAGTGGAGCTATATCCACGGTAGTGGATTCCCCCTGTGTGATGAGCTCGGCCATAACCGTGCCCACGGCCGGAGCAAGTTTGAATCCATGTCCACTAAACCCGGAGCAGACAAACAGGCCATCTATACCGTCTACGGAGTCAATAATGGGGTGCAAGTCGGGTGTTGTTGTATATAACCCGGAGTACCCGGTAAATAGCTCGGCGTCGGCCAGAGATGGTATTCGCTTGGTTAAGCGAGTCCATACTTCTGCGGCATAGGAAAGGCTGTATTTTTGATTGTAGGAATCGGGGTTTGCTGTCTCCTCGTGATTCCCATTTCCGACCAATGTTAAATCATGACCTTCCGGTCGAAAATATATGAGGTTTGTCATATCTCCTCCCCCAGGATGAGTCGGGTGTTTAGTTTGATTCCTTTTTATTAAAAACACCTCATGCCTAGTTGGTAGTAGTGGTAGGGAAATACCGACCTTTTCTAAGATGCCGCTAGTCCAAGGTCCTGTAGCTATGATCACCGTGTTTGACTCGAAACAGGCTTTTTCAGTTTTCACCTCGTGAGACCCAGATTCAGAAATTTTGATGTCTATCACGGGGGTGTCGAGATATATGGTTGCACCACACGCCCTGGCGTGATTTATGTAGGCAAGTGCTGTAGCGGAAGGATCAGCATGTCCGGAATCTTTTTCCCATGCGACCTGTTCTCCTTCCACTATCTTGAAAGCTGGGGCTAGTTCTGCCGCCTCATCGTGGTCAATCTCCCTTGTTGATATTCCTACTGACTGCTGCATAGATATATTTTCCCGAAAGCCCTGTGTAGCTTCCGGGGGAGCAAAGACCATATATCCGGTGTTTACAAAACCAACATCCCCTCCGACCAGGTCAGAAAAATTGGCGAATACTTTCAGGCTCTCGTGAGCCAAAGAGGCATTAACTTGGGTGGAATAATGCATTCTTATTGCTCCGGATGATCTCCCAGTGGATCCGGCACCAATAGTCGATTTTTCCAACAAAATCGTATTAGTAACTCCCGCGGCGGCAAGATTCGATAAAATGCTCGCACCCATTACCCCCCCACCGATAACTATAGCCTCACATGTTGTTTTCATATTCAATCCTCAACTTAGAAAATACTATAATTGATGTGAGAGCCGTTAGTGGAATTCGGGCGCGGTCTTGTAAATTTTTTCTATTTACAGTGATCCATGCTAGGCAGACTTTCAAGGAATGAGTTAGGTAATCCTGGCAGGTTAAACCATATAATTGAACCAACTGGCTCCTGTGTCATGTGCGATCCATTAGGCTTAAATAATACATAAGGATAGTGTAGGGATTATGTCAAACCAGATACATGTCTTAACCAACGCACAAATCATTGATGCTTTAAACCCCGAACCTAGAAGTGGAAATATTTTTGTTCAATCTGGACGCATCATCGATATTTCTCTTCAAGAATCAGATTTGCAGAGGGCTGATTATGTCTTTGATTTGAAAGGGAAATACGCAACCCCTGGACTCTGGGATGTCCATACCCACATAGGAAAAGGAATTCCAGATCATGAGGCGAAAGAAGAGATGCTTTCTCAAAGGACTATCAGAGCCGGCATTAACTGCCGTGAGGCTCTTAAGTTGGGAATAACCTCACTCCGAGTTGTTGGTGAAAAGGAATTCATTGACGTTGCTTGGAGGAATTTTTTCAATTCCGGAGCTGTTTTGGGGCCGGATTTGTACACATGCGGCTGGTTTATAACAACGACAGCAGGACACTTTCTAAAAAGTAGTTGTGCGTTGGAAGTTGACGGAGTTACTGAATACCGAAAAGTCATCCGCGAACAGATGAAGCATGGTGTCGATTTCATTAAGCTAAATTTGACAGGAGGTGTAATGGGTCCTGCTTGGGACAAAATGCCAAACACATTTCCCATGGACGACGAAATGAAAGCGGCATTTGATTTATGTTCACAAAGAGGCTTTAAAGTTGTTGCACACGCAGGCGGGAAAGACGGAATAATTAAAGCGATCAATTACGGTGCTCATACCTTAGAACACGGATATATGTTGGACGACGAATGCGTAGAATTACTCGCTGCTTCTAACACATTCTTTGTTCCTACCTTAAGTTTGACCCATATGAACAGGGGAACCACCTATGCCGACAACGATTTTGAACATAACTGGGCTGAAAGCAATCCCATTGACGAAGAATACAGACTAAGGGCCATAGATGCGGCCGAAGGACATGCCGAAGGATTTCGTAAGGCAATAGAAGCTGGGGTTAAAATAGCATGCGGATCTGATCTAGATCTTCCCTTTGGCGCCTTGCTAGAAGTGGCGATGATGGTTAAATGTGGAATGACGGCGCATCAAGCAATTACTGCGGCCACCCTAACTTCCGCTGAAGTCTGTCTAGTTGATGACCAATACGGCACATTGGAACCCGGTAAGTACGCTGATATCGTAGTTCTAAATTCCAATCCACTTGAGGATGTAAATAACCTTCGAGACCTGAATATGGTCTTTAAGAAGGGCCATCTAGTCCCTCTAGAGTCGCAGCCGGTATTTTTCTAGTGTCAATTTAGATTAGATGTGGGACATACTATGAACCAGAGTCATGATCTTAATAACGTGATTATTTTTGACGGAGTATGTGTACTATGCAATTCACTGGTAGATTTCTTGATCAAAAAAGATATCGACCATTCCTTTAAATTTCTAACTGCCCAGTCTTCTCTAGGACAAAGATTAATACACACCGCAGGAATTGAACCCTCACTCCAGACGGGAGAAATCCGTCTTATATTTATTGATAAAAATAGGCTAAGGATAAAATCCGACGCAATGATCGCCATTCTGATAAAACTGGGGAGTGGTTATAAGCTTGCAAGATTTCTTTACTTGGTTCCAGGTGTGATTAGAGATTTTTGTTACCAATTTGTAGCCACGCGACGTTACAAGTGGTTTGGCAAAACTATTCAATGTCGTATACCAACGGAATCTGATGCTGATCGTTTCTTGGAGTAGTTTTCATTGCCATACGCTTCTGTAAATAATATTGAAATCTATTATGAAACTCATGGAACGGGACCTCCTGTTATTTTTGCCCATGGTTCTGGTGGAAATCACTTATCGTGGTGGCAGCAGGTACCGTACTTCTCCAGATCTTACACATGCGTTCTCTATGACCATAGAAGTTTTGGAAAAACGAACGATGAGATTCCCCCACTAGGTCGCGGGGCTTTTGCTGCTGACTTAAGAGGCCTACTTGATCATCTCGATTTCCAAAAAGTGGCTATTGTGGCCCACTCAATGGGTGGTCGCTCAGCATCCATGTTTGCTCTAAGAAACCCAGAGAGAGTTTCAGCACTCGTGTTGTCCGGAAGTAATGGTGGGTCCGATAATGAAGAAGCTAGAAGGGTGCGAGAGATTCATAAATCTAAACCACCATATCATCCGGTAGGTGCAGTTAGAGCTTTATCACCTCAATTTGTCAAAAAAGAGCAAGAAAAAAGTTTTCTGTATAGGCAGATAATGAGGTCAAATCCGCCACATGAGTCAGATTTTCTAGAGGTTCCAAAACATCTTATAGGTCGTTCAACTCATCAGAAATTTAATAAGCTGAGTATCCCAACTTTGTTTATCACTGGAGAGGACGATATTCTGGTACACCCGAAAACCATCCGGATTGCAGCTGAGCTTATTCCTCATTCTGAGTTTAAATCGATCAAAGAATCAGGGCACTCCAGTTATTATGAGAAACCAGAAACGTTTAATCGTATCGTTCAAACATTTCTGGAAGAGAACGAATGGGTTTAGTGTCAGCAGGATAATCGTTTTGTTACCTAGTGAAAGTAGTCCCTGCATGCCAAAACAGATAGCTTAAATCCTCCTTCAAGTTAATGGACGCCGGTAATTCTACAGATTTCTGTTACTCGTTTTAAAGCTTATTTTTCCCGGTTTAATGCGAAGGAAACGGATGTCTTTTATAATCTCTGCAATGGGGAAGTGTCGGAATTGGTAGACGAGCATGACTTAGGATCATGTGCCGCGAGGCGTGGGAGTTCGAGTCTCCCCTTCCCCATGTATAAAAATCCGTTGACAGGCTTTTAGGGCTGCCCTACTATGATTTCGGGTCGTGCTAGGCGGGGAGTTAGCGGTGCCCTCAACTCGTAATCCGCTCCAACGGGGCTTAATTCCAATCCGAGGGCTGAGTGAGTCTTCCTCTGGTAAGAGGAGTCTGTATTGAGAGCCGGGTCCTGCGCGGCGAAAGTCTGTGAATCCCGTCAGGTTCGAAAGAAAGCAGCGGTAAGCAGTGCCTTTCGGGTGTTGCAGGATTACCTGGTTTGAGCAGATTTATCTTGGTATGTTGATTCCTTGGTTCGACGAGAGGTGCACGATCCGTTTTCAGAGAATTATTTTGCTAAAAATGAGCGTCTTCTCAACAAAGCATTATTGATCTTCATGAATAAACATCATCCAACAAAGGCACTAGGGCAACATTTTTTGCACGATGTTGCAATAGTTCGGCGAATTGTTAAAAGCGCTAAATTTAACCCTGGTGAGCGGGTTCTTGAAATTGGCCCTGGAAAGGGTCATCTTACCCAAGGTCTTCTAGATTCAGGTGCTATTGTCAAGGCCGTTGAAATAGACAAACGTCTCGTTGATGGACCTCTTAAGAAGTTCATGGAAGTACCGGATGTCACAGTCATTCATGAAGATGCCTCCAAACGGTGCGGATTTGATTTTTACCGGGAAGATGAAAGCTATGGCCTAATTGCCAACCTTCCATACAACGTGGGAACAAAAATTCTGCGCAATTTTTTGTCTGGACCGAATCCACCTGTATATTCCGTAGTGATGCTTCAAAGAGAGGTCGCTAGGAATATTGTCCCCCTGGAAGGTAAGGCAACCATTCTAAGCTCTTTTCTTGGGGCTTTTGTGTCGGGGAAGTTTCTTTTTACCGTTAAACCACATTCTTTTCGCCCTAAACCTAAAGTCACATCCGCTGTTATTAGGCTGAACAAACTGGAGGAGCCTTTTGTGCTCTTTGAAGAGAGTGAATTCTATTTCCAGTTTGTAGCTGCAGTTTTTCGTTCCCCACGCAAGCAAATCCATAATTCCCTCAGTATGGGCCTTGAAATCGATTCCACAGCTACTCGTGATTTGCTCGATAAAAACGGAATTGAACCCATGAGAAGACCGGGAACGTTAAGCCTAGTGGAATTTCAGAGCCTTTTCGAAGGGGCTAAAATGTTGAACCTTATCCCTATGTCGCACAAAGCCAGTTAGGTTATTTGTATGATGAAAGATTCGGCAAAATCCTCCCTGTCAGCCAAAGCCTTTGGAAAAATCAACCTTACCCTTGAGGTTACAGCTCGCAGAACGGATGGATTTCATGAGATAAATAGCATCATGCAAACCATTTCACTATCCGACGAAGTTACTGTAGGACATGACTCTGATCTTTACCTGGATCAGTCAGGGTATGTTTTGGAGCCAGAATCTGATTTGGCCTTACGGGCCGCGACGCTGCTAAGAACCCATGCGGAGATATCCGAAGGGGCAATGATCAAAGTTCGTAAAAAACTCCCGGTATCCAGCGGGCTTGGGGGAGGAAGTTCTGACGCTGCCACTGTACTCGCAATTCTATCCAGTCTGTGGGGTATTACCCTTAATAAGGCAGATATTTCTAGCCTTGCTGGTTCATTGGGTTCGGATGTACCTTTTTTCCTTAATGGTGGCACAGCCTATGTCCAAGGAAGAGGTGAAATTGTCAGGGCTATGTCACGAATCCCTCAAACATGGTTTGTATTATGCGTTCCAGAAATCACGATTCCTTGTAAAACGGCGACGATGTATTCGCTTCTCGAGGATTCAGATTTTACTTCTGGTGGGCTCAGTCGGAAAATCGAGGCCCGCGTCAATGGGGGAGGGGACTTTCCTGAGGAATTTCTATTCAATGCTTTTGATCGTGTCGCTGTAACCAAGTATAGAGCTGTAGCATTGGCATTTGACGCTATGCATGCCGTCGGAGTGAGAGAACCACATTTAGCAGGGTCTGGCCCGACAGTTTACGGAATCGTGAACTCCCATGAATCTGCCAGAGCGATGCAACTTCTGTTGCAACTAAAATATGGCCTTGACGCTTATGTAGCTGAACCTGTGTTCGACGGCCCAGCATCAATATGATTGATTATCTGGTACTTGGAATGGCTCTGGGGCTTTTGCTAGCCTCTATTTTCATTTCTTTTTTCTGTTTGGAACTATTTTTGTTGTATAGGAAGGGAAATAGTTTCCTACAAAGATTACGTGAGACGCAAAATCCATCCCGTTTGATATTTGGCACGATTATCGTGGTCAATCCAACATTCGCAGGAGTTGGAGTTCTGTGCGCATTTATTTTTGCCTTCCTTGAGCAGACTAAACCTGGTTCGGTTCTAGCAACGCCGAATATCCTATATTCTCTCTCACTTGGAGCCATAGTTTTTCTTTTTACAATAGCAGGAACAATCATTTTCCCAATCTTTAAACGCTTATTCCTGATTACCGGGGCGAGTACAATATTGTGCCTTGGATGGCTCCTACCGCTCTTGGCTCAATAGATAGGACCAGTTTTATTCGTCAAATAAGAGATTCCGATAGATTACTTCAGTTGTCTGAAAGGTTTTATGTTCAAAATAGATCTTCATGTCCACACAGTAAAAGGCAGTAGTGATAGTGGACTTCTTCCCCAACAACTCATAGAAGAATCCCAAAGGATTGGGTTGGACGGAGTTTGCCTGGCCGAACATGGCGGGGGCTGGACTGAATCCTCTGTTGAGCAAGAGTTTAGAGACTCTGGCTTGGTAGTTATTCCCGCTCTAGAGGTGACAACAGAACTGGGTCACGTTATAGCGATCGGCCTCAACACCCATTATCCAGGTACTCACAGAATCGAGGTTCTAAGAGAAGTAGTCGATAAGGAGGGTGGCGTTTTAATTTCGGCCCACCCTATGAGAAATTTCTTTAACGCCCCTCCCTACAATCTCAACCTACTGTATAAGGACTGGAACCCTCCCCCAACAACACCATCAGAAGCGGCTCAGCATGATTTGTTTTCCTACGTGGACTACATAGAGGTGACTAACGGCGCCAACAGTGATGAGGAAAACGATTTCACTCTAGAAATTGCAGCTGCCTTGGGAATTTTAGGGACTGGCGGCAGTGATTCTCATTCCGTCCAAGGACTTGGGAAAAGTCTCACGGTATTCAAACACAAGGTAACCGGTGTGGATTCACTTCTCAAAGAATTAAGGTCGGGCTTATTTTATGCTGCAGAGGGCCTCAACGTCGGGAACTTGGGAAAGTACACTGGCATCCAACAAGAATAGCTTACTTGTCGGAATCAGGAGAAATAGGAACGGAATTTTGCTATCAATTATTGGGACAACAAACTTAAGCTTCTTCGACATAGTTTCTGATAAATATTGCATATGTAAACGGAGTTGTTTGGGATATCTTGTCTTCTTCCTCCTATGAAACTATATTTCGCCCTGCAGATACATCTGATTACGTGCATTCTGCTACACGAAAAATAGCAATTGCCATGGATGAAAAATCCTATGCGCGAGCCGTAAATATTTTTTCATCTCTTCTTCCCCCTGATCAGGCAGATGTTATGTCGAGATTACCTCGCTCTTCTCAGGTCAGATTACTATCATGGATGACTCCGCGACGCCTTGGACTGATTGTGGAGGAGTTGTCACCAGACGCCGTCGTAAATATTTCAAAAGACATGAATGTCTCAGATTTATCGGAAGTTTTAGATGAAACCAGCCCTGATGTTGCTGCCGACGTTCTTCGGGAAATGCCAGGAGAATTAAGAGCCGAAGCTCTTTCAGCAATGAAAGGTGCCACCGGTGTTTTGCCTCTGATTGACTATGAAGACGACGATGCTGGGGGTCTCATGACTCCTAGATACATAGCTCTTAACGAAACTATGACTGTACGAAAAGCTATTGAATACATAAGGTCAACTTCGACAGAAATAGATATTAGTGAAGTTACCTACATTTTGGTAGTGGATCCGCAAAATGTGTTGAAAGGTGGATTAAACGTTTCTCAGCTTGTGACAGCGGAAAATGAAGATTACATTGCTGACGTAATGTATCCGAACGTGATTTCAGTTTCTGCCGAAACTGACCAAGAAGAATGCGCCTTGATAATGGAGCGATATAACCTTTTAACTTTGCCGGTTGTCGATGAAAGAGGCCGCCTCGAAGGAATTGTGAAGATAGAAGATATGATCTATGTCTTGCAGGAAGAGGCAACAGAAGATATGTACCGTATGGTGGGCGTGGCAGAGGAGGAGAAGATTCTTGGCCCATTCTGGGATTCCGTCAAAGGAAGATTGCCTTGGCTTTGCGTGAATCTGGTGACTGCTGGTCTTGCGGCACTCGTCATTACTCTCTTCCAATCTACATTGGGACAAGTGATTGCCCTTGCAGCCTTCTTACCTGTTATAGCCGGCCAGGGAGGAATAGTTGGGACACAAACTCTTACCTTAGTTGTTAGGTCCATGGCCCTTGGCGAAATTTCCCCTGCGAATGCCAAACAATTACTTTTAAAAGAATTCGGGCTGGGTTTGGTTCATGGATGCGTTCTGGGCTTATTAGCCGGGCTAATTGTTTTAATGTGGCATGGAAACGAATATCTTGCTCTTGTTGTTGGCGTGGCGATGTTAGCAAACCTTTGTGTCGCTGGTGTGAGTGGTGTAGTACTTCCACTGTCTCTAAAGGCGGCTAAGCTAGATCCGGCTTTATCCTCTGCAGTCGTAGTTACGACAATTACTGATGTGGTTGGATTTCTGATTTATCTCGGGTTAGCCAGCGCAGCAATTTCTCTTATTGCTTCCAGTTTTTAAATCTTGTTTATGTTGGGATTAACCTTCTAGCTATTCTTAAAGCATGGTCTTGGATAGAACTTGTGTATCTATTGATTGTCAATGTAATCGGAATGGCCAAAGTAGCGAGAATAAATCCTCCTAAAACATCTGCTGGGTAGTGAATTCCAACAAATATCCTGCTAAACGATCCGGCTAACACCATCAATATAAGCAGTATAGTTTGTTTTAGACTAACCCTTAGAAGAGGCAAGGCTAACCCCATAATTCCCGCTGCGTAATTTGAAGGCATAGAAGAGTCGGTGGGCTGATAAAATATTAGATTTACCTCATGAGTTGAAAATGGTCTTTCACGAAAAAACCACTGGTTGAGAATATAGACGAATGAAGTTGCCACAGTCATATTAATTATTGATAGAACGACTAGCTTCTGGTTGCGGTTTCTTTGCTCACAAGTTCTAGCTGAAAACCATCTATGAAGCAAAATTAAACCGAAACCTACCGGCAGAAGGAAATCACTAGCTGTAATAGCCAGTACAAAATCTATCTCATTTGACTTATTTGCAAAAGAATTTATGGCCTGAAATACCCAGTAATCCAATGCCTGAAATCTGCCCAATTTTTCACCTGCAGTTTTGTGAAGTTAAAGTCACCGGAACCGTTTTTACAAATCTCTGAATAAAATGGTTTTAACAGACTGTTATCTATTTTTGTTTTCCATATCAATTGAGAAATTATTGCAGTGAGAAGATATGAAAACAGTGCAGTGAAAGCGAAAATTATGGCTTGCTGGTTTGCGTCGAGTCCTCCACTGTGATCGCTTACAACACGATCGTCCGTTAAGAAAAATAGAGGTATAGAAATCACTATTAGAACAATCCCTAGAGTCTTCCTTAAGTAAGATGACTTAAAAAGTCGCAGGTATTTGGAGCGGGGCGAAAGGGAAGCAATCTGGAGGACACCCATGCAAGTAGTGAAACAGCTCAGAAAATATGCTAAACCAAAATACATCAAACAAACCCTCACCACCATAACCCTTTAGAGTAAAACCTAAATGGCCGTGCACCAATCCTTAAAGTCGGGGTGATTCCCCCTTATTGCCTCTTGGTAAACATTGTTAATTGTGGTGGTTATAGGACCACTATCCCCAGAACCAATCATCCTGTTATCCAAATATCCAACTGCTTGTATATGGGCAGCTGTACCAGTTAGAAACACTTCGTCCGCGAAGTATAATTCGCTTCTTCTTATTCGTCTTTCAATGACTTCTACACCTAGTTTTTTCTTTCCGATCTCTATTGCAGAGTCTCTTGTGATACCGGTTAAATTATTGTCCGACACCGGTGGGGTAAAAATTAAACCATCTTGGATCATAAAAAGGTTTTCACCAGAGCCTTCTGAAACATATCCGTCTTGAGTCAGCATAATTGCTTCGTCAAATCCTGCTAAAGTTGCCTCTGTTTTTGCCAATATCCCATTGACATAGGTGCCGGAGATTTTGAGTCGAGGAGGAATATTGGTATCGTCAACTCGTCTCCAAGAGGATGTACAACATTTCAATGCCCCGTCTGAGTCCAAGTAATCGCCAAAAGGCACCGTAATTAAAGTGAAGTCGCTATCAATTTCCTGCAATTTCAAATTTGCGACAAGTTCTTCGCTCTTATATGCCAGAGGGCGTATATACAAGTCTTGCCTGTACCCACATTCTCGAAGTAGGTCTATTGTTATTTGGCACAAGTCAGAAGCGGTATAGGGGATATTTAACATCAGCATACTGCAACCCTGTAGAAGCCTTTCATAGTGCTCCTGCATCCGAAAAACATAAAGTTTTTCGTCTGTGGCATTCCAGTTGCCTCTGATTCCTTCAAAAACAGCAGTCCCATAGTGAAGTGCATGAGTCATTACATTCACTTGTGCTTCTTCAATAGGAACTACCTTTCCCTGGAAGAAGGCAAGGGATTGGGGCATAACATCCTCCTTTGATTAAAAACCAAGGAGTATTATATAGATGACTTGCCGCAGAATGAACTATCTCAGTATCGCAAGTCGCGGTTTAGCTCATTTAATTCGTATATTTATAGCTAAGTTAGCCCATCTATATTCGCAATAAGACGGGAAATGATCCTTGCCGAAATAGGTCGAGGAAAGGCCGTCATGGCCCATCGGGATTTCAATTCATTAACTATCTGTTCTATCGACATGCCTCGATTTCTAGTACTCAAAAGAACTTTGATAACTGCTTCCGATACCGGCGTTTTTGCGTCTATATAATCATCTTCCTTTGAACAATGTTGGACAATGGTACTGATAAGATTTTTTCCCGTTACAGTTGATTTCGTTTTTTGCGTCTGACAAGAGCGACAGAGATGGTTCCACAAGAAAATCAGCCCGGCTGACGTTATATTCCGGTCAGCAAGCCTAGGGAAAGAATATCGCTTTTCTGCTTCATCTGGCATTATTCAAAACCCCGTTTAGACAATAAGTATTATTTACCACAATCCAGTCAAACCATTTCTTCGGGCCAATCTAGCATAACTACTTCAACTTTATCCCCAGGGTCTAGTTTAGATATATTCTCCGGGCATATACCAAGCCCGTTGGCATATGCTAAAGCTGTTAATATGTTAGATTCTTGTGACCCGGTTGTTTGAGCGTAGTATACCTTCGCATCTTCGTCCTTCCAAACGCTAACTCGGGCATATACCCTTCTCCCATCGTAATTGTGGATTGTATCGACGAGAGTCGCTTTTAAAGTAGGTCTCTCTAAAACCGGCTTACCCATCATAAGTCTTATTGCCGGGCGGGCGAATTGTTCAAAAGCGACAAACGTGCTGACAGGATTACCGGGCAGGCCCAACAATGGTACGGGGTCCGGTCGTTCTAGAAAATTCAAGTTTCCGAAAGCTAATGGTTTAGCAGGTCTCATGCGTACAGACCAAAACTCCAGGTTTCCTTGCTCCTCAAGGACATCTTTAACCAAATCGTAGTCACCTTTTGAAACCCCTGCTGAAGTAATTATCAAATCACAATCCGCGGCCTGTTCAAGTTTTGATCTGAGAGTTACCGCATCATCAGCAGCAACACCAAGGGAAACCGCAATTCCTCCTACACTTTCCACCGCCGCAATTAACGTACTAGTATTACTATCGTAAATTTTCCCTTTTACATAATCTGAACCCGGTTCAAGAAGCTCATCTCCCGTGGCAAGTATTGCCACTCTAGGTCTTCTAACGACCGATACTTCGCTTAACCCGAGGGCGGATAAGAGTCCTACCGTGGATGATTTCACAATTGTTCCCTTATCAAGGACTTTTTCTCCCTGGCTCACATCCCGCCCGGCTATCCTTATATCGTTACCCTCGGTTACCTTGGTGAGGATACCAATAGAATGTTCTGGACCACTCAAATTAGTCATAGATTCAGTCGTCAGTTCAAAAGGTACAACCGCGTCTGCCCCTGCTGGAATCGGAGCTCCGGTCATTATTCTTGAGGCTTTACCAGCGCTAATTTCCATTGTAGGCAGTGAGCCGGCGGAAACTGTCTCCAAGACTTCCAGGTAAATCGGGTGGTCTGGTCCAGCCTCTAATGTGTCTCCAGCGACAACTGCATAACCATCCATTGCAGAGTTATCCAGAGGAGGTATGCTCAAATTAGAGATGACGTCGTTGGCCAGTACTTGTCCTACCGCTTGAGTCACCTTCACAGTCTCTGGTTGTAAGGCGACAAAATTCTTCAGAACTCGTTCTTTTGCTTCCTCCACTGACAGCATATCCTCATCATAATGATGGCTATGTGACTCCATAATCTCCTCGTTGCATGACTTCAAAATTTCTTTATAGAAAGTCGAATTTAATTAATCTGAAGAGAAACGCTCACTGACATTTAACTGATGATTAAGACTCCGCATTATTTGGGTCTGTGCCTTGTCTATATCGCTAGCCGCCAACGTACCTGTATCAGATTGGAAAATAATACGGTATGTGACAGATTTATTTCCCCCAGGAATTTCCTCTCCAACATATGTGTCAATCGGAAAGACACCATCCACGAGCCTATGTGCCCCAATTATTGACTCTATTTCGGCTGAAGAAATATGTACGTCAGCCAGCAATGCGACATCTCTCGCAGAGGAAGGAAACCTAGCTATAGCTTGAAACATATTGGGTGTGGCGTCTATGGTTTGGCCAAGACTGGCCAAATCTATTTGAAAAATAAAGGTTCCTTCTTTTGGCAATTCGAAATGGTTAGCCACATTTTCGCTTATTTGCCCTATATAACCAACATCCATCTCGTTCACCGAGATAGAGGCACAAACTCCCATCTTAAAGGCCAAATGGCCCGCAGGTGAAAAGTTTAAACTCAAACCATTCAACCGTAATGCGGCTTCCAAAATTCCTTTCAGATCAAAGAAGTCGACCGCTTCTTCCTGCTGTTGCCATATGCTAACTGATGAACGTAATCCTGTGATACCGCCTACGAGGTGTTCCGTCTCGTTGGGGAGACTATCATGAGATTGATCAACACTCCACGTAAAAATGTGTCCTACTTCAAAAAGCCTGACTCCAGATGGAGAGAGTCTATGGTTTTTTGCGAGTCCTTCACAAAGATTACCTAGCAAACTTGATCTTAGCCATGGACGTGTTTGGTCCATAGGATTGAGAAGTTTCATAACCTCATCATTTCCCGGCCAGGCTCCCACAATCTCTAGGTTCTCTCGACTTGAGACAACATACGAAACTATCTCCGACATACCAGATGCAACCAGGTTGTTACGTAATGCCTCCTTGAAACTTAAATATTCATTAGCCTTGTATTCCGGAACTTCTGAGGTTAATTTCTTTGTGGGAAGATTGTCATACCCATAGATTCGGGCAAACTCCTCTATAACATCTTCCTCAATATTTATGTCAGACCTCCAATAAGGAGGGGTTAGCGTAATGCTATTCTCTCGACTCCTTGCGGACGGTGGATCGAGGGTGTCGATTAGGTCATTCATGGAGGAAGTTTGCCTTGTTTCCTGAAATCCCAGTTTTTCCAACACCGATAAAACCTGGGAGGAAGAAAATGAAACTCCAAGCAGTCGTTCCAGTTTAGATAGAGAGAGCTTAATGTGTTTTGGAACAGAAGCATCGGAATAAACATCTATGTAACCTGGTGCGGCGTCACCATTACAGACTTCAACGAGTAATTTGGTAGCCCTTTTTAGGGCTTCTAACGCTATGTCTGGCTGAAGAGCTCTCTCAAACCTGTAGGAAGCTTCTGTGTTTAAGTTAAGCATTGATCGGGTCCGTCGTATATTGGCTGCAGAAAAATTGGCTGCCTCTAAAAATACATCTTTAGTGGTGTTGTCTACCTCGGTGTTAGCACCACCCATGATTCCTGCTAAACCAATGGGGCCTGACTCATCCGCAATAACTAACATATCATTAGTTAAATTTCTGACTTGGCCGTCCAAAGTTTTAAGCTCTTCTTGATCTTTAGCTGACCTGACATAAATGGTGTCCCCTATGACTTTTGCTTTATCGAAGGCATGCAAAGGTTGACCCATTTCCAACATCACATAGTTGGTAATATCTACTACATTGTTAATTGGGCGGATTCCTGATTTTTCCAGTCTATTGCGAAGCCAATCCGGTGAGATTTTCACATGAATATTTCGGACAAGTGTGCCCGTGTAACGTTGGCATAGTGACTGATCATCAACGACAACATTAGTCGATGCAAAAATTTCCTCGGAAGAATCATCTTCTTTGTAGACCACATCTGGGTATCTAACTATTTGATTAGTAACGGCTGCAACTTCATAAGCTGTACCAATAATCGACAGACAATCGGGTCTGTTTGGAGTTAGCTCGCTCTCTAAAATATGGTCTCCTAGAATCTGGGTGAGAAGAGTTCCCGGGAGTAATGTCCCGTCCAGTTCCAAAATACCCTCATGATCTCCACTTAGTCCAAGCTCAAGTGCTGAGCAAACCATCCCATCAGAGGAGATCCCCCGGATTTCTGCGGCCCTTAATTGCTCCACTTTACCGGTTTTAGGGTTTCTGAGACTCGCTCCCTCAGCAGCATATGCAATTGTTTGGCCAACTCTTATGTTTGGAGCCCCACAAACGACTGAGACCAGCTCCTCGAGACCCACATCAATTTCAGGGATCTGAAGGCGATCCGCGTTAGGATGCGGCTTTATATCCACAATTTTTCCGACTACTATTAAATCTTCCCAAGTTCCACCTATAGCCTCAACGGAGCCAATTTCAAGGCCCGACATGGTCAATTTATGGGACAGATCTTCGATAGGTATATCAATGTCAACGTATTCAGACAGCCACGACACTGGGACTTTCATGTTAGGAATTCACCTTTATTTTTGAGAAAATTGCTGAAGGAATCTCAGGTCATTACCGTAAAAATGCCGGATATCGTCGATCCCATGCCTAAGCATTGAGATTCTTTCCGCACCCATACCGAATGCAAAACCTGAATATACTTCTGGATCGTATCCTACCCCTCTCAAAACATCCGGATGAACCATTCCGGCACCGAGAATCTCGATCCATCCTGTATTGCTACATACCCTGCAACCGTGTCCATCGCATTTAAAGCAATCTATAGACATTTCAGCACCCGGCTCGACAAAGGGGAAAAAGTCGCAGCGAAATCTCGTTTTTCTACGTTCACCGAAAATTATTTTGGCAAACGCGTCTAAGGTGCCTTTTAAATCAGCAAAACTTATACCCTTATCTACAGCAAGCCCCTCTATTTGGGTAAATTGCCATTCATGAGTGGCATCTGTAGCTTCATATCGGAAAGCTTTTCCCGGCACTATAACTCTTATTGGAGGGGACTCTCCTTCCATTATTCGTATCTGCATGGGGGAAGTATGTGTTCTGAGTAGAAACGGTTGTAGATTTTGTTCATTAGGATATTCAACCCATAAACTGTTCCACATATCTCTGGCTGGATGATCGGAAGGAATATTCAATTTTTGGAAGTTGTAGACATCTAACTCTACCTCTGGCCCCTCAACGACTCTAAACCCCATCGGAGCGAAAGCCTCTGCAATCTCGCGAACAATGAGAGTTGTTGGGTGGACCGACCCTCTCATTGGAATTCTTCCTGGAAGCGTTACGTCAAAGGAGGAAAGATCAGAATTTTCACTTTGACTCGAGTTTACAGACTGAAGTTTATCTTCATATTTTTCCTGTAAATGCGTCTTAAGCTCATTCGAGGCTTTGCCCATTATTCGTCTTGAATCCGCGTCTAAGTTCCCTAAATCTCGCATCACGGAGGAAATTGAACCTCGCCTGCCTAAGTAGGTCACCCTCCATTCTTCAAGGGAGCCAACAGTTTCGCATTTAGCAAGGGCTACAGTAGCCTCTTTCTTGAGTTCATCCAATGTATTTTGATTTCTATCTGTCACGTGTTTAGGTTCCCAAAAATTTTAATCATTTTGATTTCTAATATAGAGAATTATAAGAATCCTTCCAAAATTGGGTCAATATGACCCTCGAAAGGGGTATAAGGTTCCCTAACGTTGTGTAGAATCCTTACACGTAGACGGTTATTCAATTAGCGAAAAGGCCCCACGTATTTGATGGATATTACCAATGCTAGATGAAATCTTAACTGGAACCTCACTGGTTAAATTGGTTAGCGCACTTATTGCTCTAGTCGGATTTGTGGGCGTAGGGATAGTGTTTCGAGTTTTCGCTGGATTCGCCATAAGACGTATGGAGTCGAGAGCATCGTTCTCAATCGCTGGAATCGTACTGAAATCTGTTAAAGGTCCTGCTTCACTTCTATTAGCTTCCATCGGTGTTTTGTTGTCATATTTGATAATCATTGACATCCCCAGCGAACTAGTCTCTTCCATTTCAGGCAGCGGAGAGCTGGCCATTGGCACATGGCAGATCATAGCCATTGCCCTGGGCACATTGACAACAGCACACCTCTGCGATTCCCTTATTGAATGGTATCTTATCAATGTAGCCTCTAAAACAGAGACGACCTTCGACGACACGTTACTTCCAACCCTGAGGCGCATTCTACCCATAACTATATACGCGATTGGTGTTTTAATCGCTATTGATAGTTTCGGCGTTTCTGTAAGTCCAATATTAGCCGGCCTTGGAATAGGAGGTCTCGCTGTCGCTCTTGCTGTTCAGCCGACACTTAGCAATTTCTTTGCTGGTACCTATGTTGTAACCGAAGGAGAATTAAAAAAAGGCGACTTCATCGAGTTGGAGGGGGGGCCTTCAGGTTATGTAGAACAGGTTGGATGGCGGAGTACCAAAATAAGAAGCAGATTTAACAACCTGGTCATTATCCCTAATTCCAGAATGGCCGACAGTATCGTCACCAATTTCTACAGTCCAACGGCAGCGATGAATGTAGTCGTTACTTGTGGAGTAAGCTATGAAGCTGACCTGCCGACAGTCGAGCGATGTGCACTTGAGGAAGCAGCTAGCCTTATCTCAGAATCTGAGCAAGCGATTAAGGACGTGGAACCTTTCTTTGGATTTTCCAATTTTGGGGATTCAAACATAGACTTTTTCGTTTTCCTTCAAGCCATTGATAGAACAGGAACCTTTCGGCTAAAAAGCCAACTAATCAAAAAGATTCATGAAAGGTTCGGGAAAGAAGGGATCGAAATAAATTATCCGGTGCGGAGGCTGGTTTTTCCAGAGAATAAAATCGATTTAGAAACCGCCTCGGATTTGTTTGAGACGGGTAACCAATAAAAACAACTAGAACCGTAGAATAATATTGACTTTGACGTTATAGCTGCCAATATCTCAAGACTTTAAACATTTGTTTCCAATCTCCTTTTCTGGAAAAGATACTGGTTAACGTATCCGGAATCCATCCCAAATTTTTTCTGTGCCCACTCACGTAAACCGACGTCTCGAACAGTTTCCTCCTTGGGCACATACTCTTCCCTTAACACCCTACGGATCCAAACATCCACTGGGAAAGAATTATCTTGGTCTAAAGAAAACAACATTACACAGTTTGCTACCTTATCTCCAACCCCCCGTATTGATATCAGCGACTCATAAGTTTCCAGATATGGTGAACCTATCAATTCTTTAAGATTTAGCTGTTGTTGTGAAACGATATGAGCTGCGTGATTGACATATTTAGCCCTGAAACCTAGACCCAAATCCCTGAGCCCAGACTCCCCAAGAAAGGCAATAGATTCCGCGTCTGGAAAGGCATTGTAAGCGCCCTTCGTATCATTAATAACAAGGCCACAAGCCGCACTTATTCTATCCATTAGAAGCCTAATTCGAGGAATGTTGTTGTTGGCGGAACATATAAAAGCTACAAGGCATTCCCACGGCTCCTGCCTAAGTAAATGAAGACCCCTATAGGTCTTTATAGAGCTCTGAAGATATTCATCCGAGGCAGTTCGTTTATAAAAACCTTCCAGGTCATCATCTGCTCTGAGATAGGAATGAATAAGACCTCGAAGTTCAGATTCTGACAATGGATTCTCGGGTGTTGGATAGCCTGTGACCAAAATGTTCATCTTCTCCTGGCACAGAGTGATTCTTCGACCATAGATTATTCCCTCGTATATGGATTTCTCATCCAAGGATTGAATGGTCGACCAACGAAAGGCCTGCCCACTATAAAGTGTTTCAGCAAGATTATAAGGTTGCTGAAGAGGCAAACTGAGACTTAATTCAGTAGCCATGTTTTGGTATTTTCCCCTATATCCTTCATAGAACAAGTCTTTATTGAGGTATCTGGAAGACCTTCTATAAATCGTTTACCGTAGTTTCTATGGACTATGCGGCTATCTAAGACCACGAAAACACCCCTGTCAGTAGAAGAACGAATTAGTCTGCCAAAACCCTGCCTGAAGCGGATTACAGCCTTGGGGATGGAGTACTCTGTGAATGCTTTATAGCTGTCTCCATAGGTTTCAGACCGAGCTGCGAAAACGGGATCCGTTGGGACTTCAAAGGGTAGTCTCGTTAATATTAGGGCCTGCAATCTATCCCCTTGAATGTCGATACCTTCCCATAAACTGCTAGTTCCTAGGAGCACTACAGGCCGATCTTCTTCCCTCATGCGCCTAACCAATCTATCGGGTGTTCCAGAGATTCCTTGGGCAAGCACCAAAATGTTGTTGCTACGCAACTTCGCCCTTAACACGGAGTAGGTTGCCTTTATCGCAGCGTTTGAGGTAAAAAGTGCCAGGGTACGGCCCTCAGCAGCGATCGCTGTATTAGCAATACAATCAATGATTTCATGTTGGCTTTTTGGAGAACCCGGATTTGAAATATCCTCTACCAGTAGAGTTTGAGTGGATGCTCGGTAATCAAATGGTGATTTTAATCTATATTCCTCGTCAGGGATAAAACCGAGCCGTGTGCACAAATGATCAAAATCTCCGCCAGTAGAAAGTGTGGCACTGGTCAACACAACGGAAGATTTTTCTCTGAATAAGTCATGGGAAAGTATCTGGGCTACTCCAATTGGTGCCATGTTCAGACTCGTTCCAGACCTAACATTGGAACCATCTATCCAATAAACAGATGAATCGCTCGGCGGATCGGCAAATTCCGCTATTGATATCCTAAGGTCAAGCAAATCAGAAATTAGAATTGTTAACTCGTTAATCACATCGCGGGCAGGCAAAGCAAGTTGTTCGGCGTGAATCAGGTCGTTGAGTTTCCGCACACATCCGGCCGATTCATCTAGAAGTAACGATGTGTTTTCGATCGCCAACTTCAAAGGTTCATATGTCTCATCTCGGTCGTCCTGAGAAATTCGCCAAACTCTCTCTGAGTCCCTTGCAGCAGCTTGCAATTTTAAAGTTGCAAGATTGCCGGCCAAAAGAAGTGTATGTGAGGACGTCTCCGATAGTCGCACACTCATTGAAGTGAGCTCAGCAAATAGTTCCTCCAACAGAGTTCGAGTGCTAGCTGATGTGACTACAGACTGAAGTAATCTATTGGCGGACCTGAGATTAGCATTTTGCGGTCGAATCCTATCTACCAATTCCCTGAAGGAAGACTGGTTGATTTGGAAACCCATAGCCGCCGTGGCCTGATCCTCCAGATGATGAGCCTCGTCAATAACTAAATGAGAGTATTCGGGAAGTACGGCGCCCCCAGAAACCAAATCTGCCATTAGCAAAGCGTGATTGGTTAAAATTACGGACGCATTATTAGCTTTTTGTCGCGCTTTTGCCAAATAGCACTCCTTGGAGGCGAATTGACAGAGACCTGCTCCTTCCGAAGATAATTCCCTCCACAAAGATATAGCGTCCTTACGATTAATATTCATTTCTGAGCCATCGCCCGTCTGTGTGTCTTCCATCCAGACAGCACATTTTGCTAAAAGAAGCCCATTTTCTCTGGGTATGCTGGACTGTGAGATCGCACTTTCAAATCTCCTAACACAAAGATAGTTGGCCCGCCCTTTAAGCACGGTCACAGTGGGGTCTTGATATTCATTGAACTCGGGAAGGTCCGTTGCCGCCAGTGATAGGGGAGCATCCTTATTCAAAAGTTGATCCTGAAGATTAAGAGTTCTAGTCGAAACTATTACTCTTTTTCCCGTACTTTCTGAGAATCTTAGTGCTGGAATCAGGTAAGCAACGGATTTTCCGGTTCCTGTCCCAGCCTCCACCATCAAATTAGTGGAGTCCGTTAAAGCTCCGTAGACATGCTCCGCCATCTCCCTTTGAGTCTCCCGTTCCTCGTAATGTTCTAAATAAGCCGCCAGCGGTCCTGTGGGACCAAATATATTAGAAATATCGGAAGTAGAATCCCTCCCCCTATTGGGTAGATCTATTTTTCTTAAGGGGTCTTTATCCTTAGACGGCTCCTTAGGTGGTGAAAGAGCATGTAGTTGAACTGAAGAATCGAATAAATCATAAAATGGCAGGTTTGCTTTAATGGAGACCGATTTCAAAATATCAATAGTAGAATCCGACAAATGGTTAATAAAATCGTTTAGGCGAAGAAATAACTCTGCTGTGGCTTTTGCATCATCTAGGGCACGGTGAGCCTGTGCTCTATAGATATTATGTCTGGTCAACAGGGTCTCCAGAGAATAATCAGGGCTGTCGAAATCGAGGATGTAGGCTAATTCCCATGTATCAAACGCTCGATTAATGAGTTCAAACCCTGCGGCGGACAAGAAGTTCAGATCGAAGCCGACATTGTGCCCTACAATAATTTTGCCCTCTAGCAACTTAGTTACATCCGACATGACAGATTCAATATTTGGCTGACCTTCAAGATCAACAGACGTTATTCCGGTCAAATCGGTTATATGGACAGGAATACCTTCGTCTAAATTCGGATCTATCAACATAGAAAATTGATCCAGCATATTTTCCGAATCAAAAATCTGGATACCAATCTCAATAATCTGATCTTGTTTGGGGTCGAGACCGGTAGTTTCTAGATCAACGGCAGCGAACAACATGTTTTGCAGTGGTGGAGTATTAGACATCGAATGGCAGGAGTATAGCATCGAAAATTCTGTAAACTCTTGGAGGTTCGTATATCATGAATAGCAGGGTTCTTAATCTGTGGTCTTTAGAGCAAAAAATCAGTGAAGAATTAAAGTTGATGGTAAGACATGTCTGCTGATGGCCAATCAAACAATCCAGAGTTTAGAAAACTGGATAACCAGAATACCGATTTCACCAGGTCCCTGCATTATGACCGTAGATTATACAGTCAGGATATTGCTGGCTCGTTGGCTCACGTTTCTATGCTTGGCAAGCAAGGAATCATCTCCTTGGAAGAAGCCACGAAAATTCAATCTGGTCTTGAATCAATACTAAAGGAAATCGAAGATGCAACATTTCCCTGGAGAAATGAATTAGAAGATATTCACATGAATATCGAACGCAGACTTTTTGACAAGATTGGTACTCTGGCGGGAAAACTGCATACAGCTAGGTCCCGCAATGACCAGGTGGCTCTAGACCTGCGCATGTATGTCAAGGAATCATGTGAGGGTATCGAAGAACGTTTGGAGGTATTGCAAGAGACCTTGTTGGAACTCGCTGAAACTCATCTTGAGACAATCATCCCGGGATATACTCACTTGCAAAGGGCGCAACCTGTATTACTGTCCCACCATTTTCTGGCCTATTTTGAGATGTTCCAACGTGACAAGGTGCGTTATATGAGGGTAAGAGATTCCGCTGATGTCATGCCCCTAGGTAGCGGGGCTCTCGCAGGTTTGCCATACCCGATAGACAGAACTTACGTTGCCGCTAAACTTGATTTTTCCTCCATCAGTGAAAACAGTATGGATGCTGTCTCTGACCGGGATTTTTTGCTGGAGTTCCATTCCGCTACCGCCACTTGTGCGGTCCACATTTCTCGCCTGGCTGAGGACTTAATATTGTGGAGCACAGAAGAATTCGGCTTTATTAGGTTGGGAGAAGAATTCACGACCGGCAGCAGCATAATGCCTCAAAAGCGAAATCCGGATTTCGCAGAATTGGCTCGAGGGAAAACAGGTCGCATTTTTGGTAATTTGCTCAGTCTCTTAACCGTATTGAAGGGGCTACCGTTAACCTACAATCGAGACTTACAAGAGGATAAAGAAGGTTTTTTCGATAGTGACGACACTATAGTCGCTATTCTGGATATGCTCCCGGGAATGCTCACATCGCTGCAAGTGAATGTGGAAAACACTCGTTTGGCAACCGAAGAAGGTTTGTTACTTGCTACTGACGTCGCAGACTACCTCGTTGGGAAAGGGTTAACTTTCCGGGAAAGTCACGCAATCGTTAGTAAATTAACTGATTACCTGATCCTGAAGCAAAAAATCTTCTCCGATCTCACATTGAACGAGTATAAACAGTTCAGCGAGGTATTCGATGAAGATGTCCTTGCGATAACAGCACAAACATCTATAGAGGACAGACAAACTTATGGCGGAACTGCCACTTCCATGGTTTCAGATGCCATCGCAAGAGCCCATCAGCGCCTGAAAAATCCTAAACTGGATTGAAATGCTTATATATCCTTCGATCTTAACCCTTGACTTCAGTCAACTAGAGTCACAAATTAAAGCTGCTGTCGCTGGTGGTGCTGACGGTATCCATGTAGACGTAATGGACGGACAATTCGTGCCACAGATTACATTTGGTACACCTATTATCGAAGCTATTAACTCAGTCACTAATCTTCCTCTAGACATCCACATGATGGTCATCGAACCCGATAGGTTTTTTGCAGATTTCGCGGACGCTGGAGCGAAGTCAATCACAGTGCACTTTGAGGCAGTGGAAGACATAGAGCAGACTCTCGCCAAGTTAGATAGTCTCGGAGTAAACAAATCCCTAGCCTTGAATCCACAAACCGAAATCGAGAAAAGTTTTCCTTATCTAGCACAGTTGGAGCAGATTCTGATTATGTCGGTCAACCCGGGTTATGGAGGACAAAGCTTTATTGAATCCTCATTACAGAAGATAGATCAAGTGAAAAATCAGATAGTAAAACAAGGGCTTTCAACTAATATCCAGGTCGACGGCGGGATCAACCGGGAAACAATTTCTGCTGTGGCCCATGCCGGAGCAGACATCGTAGTCGCGGGGAGCGTGGTTTTCGGACCCAACAAAAACCCAACTGAAGGCATTCAACTGCTCAAGAAGAATTTGGAAAGTTGAACTATAACTAAATGATCATTCTTGGAATAGAGACGTCATGCGACGATACAGCTGTTGCTCTGGTTCAAGACGGAGTAAAAATACTCTCGAACGTAGTTGCTGACCAATCATATATGCACGAACGTTACGGAGGAATAATTCCAGAAATCTCAGCAAGGGAACATCTCACAACTATTATCCCCACGGTTAATAGATGCCTAGAGGAAGCTTCCGTCAATAATGGTGAGATAGAGGCGATTGCGGTTACTCACGGCCCTGGACTGGCTGGTTCACTTCTGGTAGGTGTCAATGCTGCGAAAGCATTGGCGTATTCATGGGACACTTCGTTAATCGGAATTAATCACCTTGAAGGTCATATTTACGCTGCGTGGTTGGAGGACCTCTATCATAATTCTCAATTAAAATTCCCAATAGTTTGTCTCATCGCTTCAGGTGGGCATACCGAGCTAGTTTTAATGAAAAATCATTTAGATTACGAACTGTTGGCCAGAACTCGTGACGATGCTGCCGGTGAAGCCTTCGATAAAGTCGCTAAGATTTTAGGTTTGGGATTCCCCGGAGGACCAATCATAGAAAAACAGGCCCAGCACACCAGTGAGGTCGACTTTCAGTTCCCTAGACCAACAGTTAAAGGCTCTTTAGATTTCAGTTTCAGTGGATTAAAAACGGCTGTTGCCCGTAAAGCTGAAGCTGATGGGTTCTATCCAGAGAATGAGATGAGACCCCCCACCTCCCTGGAAGTGTGGGAATACTCGGCAGCATTCCAACACGCGATAACAGACTGTCTTGTCCAACGAACCGTAAAAGCCGCCAGAGAAAATGAGGCCTCCGGAATAATCCTCGGAGGGGGAGTGGCCGCCAATGGTTTCCTCAGAAGTGAAATGGCAAGATCGAGTTCAGTACCAGTAGTTGCTCCAAAACCATCACTCTGCACCGATAATGGAGCCATGATTGCTTCTGCTGCGTTCTATCACACTCAAGAATTGGGAGAAAAGCAATGGACCCTGGACGCCATTCCTAATTTGAAACTGAATTAGACGTCCTAGCGAGGGGAAAACACTCGTGATCTGAGATCTGGAGATATTTTAGACCCTTCATCATTTCGAACAACTATTGATTCAACAAATTCGCCGATTTCTTCTTGGTTACTGCCGGCTCCTAGATTTACTCTGACTTCAGCTGTGTGGGTTGTTATCACTATTGAGGCACCCGTGTCAGTAGCGATATGTTCATACAAGAAATAAAAGATGACCAAAGAGGTTACGGCAATGCTCCCTAGTCTGATCAGAGAGTTATCTATACTGAAATAGATGAGGATTCCCAGTAAAGCGGTTAATAAGATCCACACTAGGTTCGGCATTAGCGACTTTGAAGATATTTCAATGTGCGCTGAGGTAACATCCTTATTTTTTAGCGTGCCGGACTGACTGGCATTCTTTTCATTTATAAAATAGTTGATGATTTTCCCGTTGGTGGTAAGGAAACTGGGGTCCTTACCACGACTTTTAGCAAAAATTGTCTTGGCGAGTTTGCTAGGTACAAACTTTAAATGTTTGTCATGCATGAAATGTGATCCGTAATCAGATTGGTTTAACTCACACTTTAACAAATCGTGTGTCCAATAGCATTACTTGATATAGTTAGGTTAATTAGATGTTTTAGGAAAGGAATTTTTCTATGGAACGTCCCGTTTTCAAACCGCTCGGAGCTTCTCTATACGACCTAGATACTCCTTCTATTTTTGTGATTCGCGATCGGTTGTTGGCAAATGCGGAGTCCTATAGATCTCACGTTTGCAAGGCGGGAAAGCGTCTCACTCCCAACGCCAGTATCCATCGTACCCCGTCACTTTGCAGATTACTGAACCAAGATGATGTCTACGTAAACACTCTATCTGAGGCACTGGCGTTCTCCAATGTAGTCTCAGGGCGCATTACGATAGGCAGGGCATTTGGACCTTCCGAACTCCAAACCATATTGTCTATTTCCAGTGTAACGCCCATTCGGGTTGTCGCATCATCAGAAAACCAAATCCTCGAAATGAAATCCCTAGTGCGTGGCAAAACAGAAAATATCTCCTTTGTCCTTAGAGTATCTGGAAGGGTTGACCAAAGGGGAACTCCAGTTAACGAACTTGATGGAAAGCAAGAATTAATTACTGAGCTCCTGGTGTCGGATGATGGTGTTGAGAATCCTACAGAATTTTTGTCAAAAATTTGCCTTCAATTGGCCGAATACAATCTACCTGTGATGGTACAAAGTGGAGTGGGTCCTAACCTTGATATTCTGGACATAGGTTTTGACGAGATTGTGGAAGGTTTCCATCCATTCAGCGGAGGTTCGGAATTCTCCGTAGGAGTGATCACCGCCGTGACCAGCACTCCGGTTTCTGGCAAGGCATTTCTGGATTGCGGGCAAAAGGCGATATCCACAGATGGTGGTGTCCCCACTGTTGTAGAAAGTAAATCCTTTGCCATAGAAAGGATGAGTGCCGAACATGGGTATCTTGTCTGGGAACCCGGAGAAGCCTCGGTTTCGCTCGGCGACACCGTTATACTTCAGCCCGCCTCAATTAGCGATACATTCAATCTTTACGACTACCTCAATATCGTGGAGAATGAAACTCTTGTCGGTCTTTTGGAAATCCAATGCCGAGGATCCTACAGTTAACGAAATTTAGGAGTTATAACTGTGAGTAATACAAGACCCAATATAGGGGACACTCTAGGTGAATTGTCGACCCCCAGACTGTTGATAGATGTTCCTGCTATGGACCACAACTTCGATGTCATAGCAAAAACATACGCTGGCAAAGTTTGCAAAATGAGACAACATGCAAAGAATATCAAAAGCCCCTTGATAATGCAGCGGCAAATAGATGCTGGTGGAACGCTAAACGGTGTTTGCGCTGCTAAGGTGACTGAGGCTGAAGTTATGGTGGAGGGGGGCATACGTGACATATTGGTAACCTCTGAGGTCTCATCTCCAAGCAAATTACGACGACTTGCCTCTCTCGCAAAAATAGCGGATATCAAACTATGTGTCGATAATCCAGAAAATCTTGAGCAAGTTAGTCAGATCGCATTGGATACTGAATCTAAAATTGGCGTACTTATCGAGGTAGATACTTCGATGGGCAGAGCAGGCGTAAGGACTCCTGAAGAAGGTGTGCTGCTCGCACAAAAGGCTAATGAGCTAAAGGGCGTTCAATTTTTGGGAGTCATGAGTCACCAGTCAATAGAAGGATGGGCGGATCGTGAGACCCGCTTTACGGAGGGTCGCCGATATATAGAGATCTGCCTCGAAGTCAAAAAAGCTATAGAAGAGGCCGGCATTCCTGTGGAGATGGTGTCATCCGGGGAAACTTTTACTTTCGACGTGGCCCCTGAGATAGAGGGGGTCACAGAGGTAGAAGGAGGCACATATGCCTTAATGAGCGCTACAAACGGGTATATGGAAGATTTCCAAATAGCAGCGAAAGTCATGGCAACGGTATTGGACACACGGGACGAATATGGGTTTATAGATGCCGGCCTTCAATGTTTGGGCGGTCCTATGGGGGTAAAACCATTCGTTGAGGGTTATCCCAACATGGAGTTTGTTCGTATGGATGCAAGTGAATCATGCCTAAAATCGTCAGGTCCATTTCCTTTTGAGGCTGGAGATAGGCTCTTTTTACTAAGTGCTCAACAAGATATTCTCGTAAACCGCTGGGATGCGTTTGTGGCTGTCAATGGCGACGTAGTGGAAGCAGTATGGGACATACCGGCTCGGGGATGCCATCATTAGAACCGGGAGGCAAAAATTCCTTTTTCCCAAATGGCTTTTCGCGGAGTGGTATGACCTGCTCAACTCCGTGGTGGAACCCAAGATAATTCCCCATCGAAAGGCCACGGCAGGAAAATGCACTGGGTCGGTTTTGGAAATTGGTGCCGGCACCGGCGCTAATTTGGAATATCTATCGGGTGCCGAACAAATAACATTTTCTGAACCAGATAGATATATGCGCCGGAAACTTGAACCATTGGTCGCTTCATCACCCATCCCAGTAGAGGTAATCTCCAACCCTGGAGAATCTTTGCCTTTCAAAGATAATACTTTTGACTCCGTGCTCACCACTTTGGTTCTTTGCATGGTCAAAGATGTCGATAAAGTCACCAAAGAGGCCTTTAGAGTTCTAAAACCGGGAGGACGTTACTATTTTTACGAGCATGTCGCTGCGAAGAGGCCAGCGGGAAGACTCCTGCAAAGAACCCTAGGCCCTGCTTGGAAATGGGGAACCACTGGTTGTCATCTACAACGTGATCTTAAGCAGAATATTGAGGACCTGTCGTACTCCAAAATTTATTTGCGCGAATTCCAATTTTCTTTGGGTATTCCGATCGTTATACCAAACATAATTGGTTATGTGGAAAAATAGATAGCTATAGCGCTGCAAAAGAACGTTTTGCCATGGTCTTTTCTGGCAGTGATTCAAATGGAGATAATGGGAGGAACATAATCACTTACCAATGGCGAAATGATCCGGACTTGAGTTCGAAAAGTGATATGGATTATGTTCATGATCTAATCCAATCCCTTACGGACCACATCTATTCCAATCCTAAAGACTATGAGGCTATTTTTCTACGGGGAAATGGTTACCTAGATTCACAACAATACGACTTGGGAATAGCAGATTACTCTGTCTTAATTGATCTTCCCAACCCCGATGAACGTGCACTAAACAACCGATCTTTGTGCTGGAGAGGATTGGGGGAATTTCAACGAGGTCTGGAAGATTCTTCCGGCGCCATAAATATCGATCCTGACTATCGTGACGCCTTCAATAATAGAGGAATGCTCCACGCAGACATTGGCGAACATAGGAAAGCAGTAATTGATTTTACTCGCGCAATAGAAATAGACCCCGATTACTGGTATGCATACAACAACCGTGCCCACTCGTATTTGATAATGGGTAATAAATTAGACGCCTTTCAGGACTATGAGAAGGTGAAGGAATTATTGGGACATTAAAAGGCCCTTGAAGTCTGCTAACAAAATTTTACGGGAGATCAAATAGTTTATTAGAAGCCGCTGTTCTAAGGGTCTTGTAAGGATCTATTGTTCTAGGGCCCTCACTTATTAGAGTTACAGTAGCAGAGTCACCCTCTCTGAGAACTAAGGCCCTCTCACCATCCAGAGCTATAGTCCTAGGATACCGATCGATCGTAATGGGTTGTCCCACCGTCATAATCGCGAAATCGTCGTATCCAACACTACGCACATGTCCTGGTATGACAGGAGCCATCACCCTATATTTTGGATTCGTATGGTTTAACTTGAGGTGTAAAGCGATGGTTTCTTCTCGACTGATCGGATGGATTGCACCCCCTATGGCCGAAAGACCAATGCTGTGCGGCTCCGCAATTGCCAAGAATAGATCGCTAACTGTGCCAATGTCCCATATTGCCCTGGCGCCTACGTAATGCTCCGAAGAAATAGCTACATCTACCAAGGAAATTTCAGACGATCCGTCCGTATGTTCAACTGAAAGGGCCTGATATCTGGGTACGCATTCAGGATCCGTGACCAGGCCGGTTGCTATGAATCCAGCTGCTAAACCGGCTAGGGTTCCTTCGATCATATAAGGAAATACATTATTGGTTCCTGTGGATACCGGAAGAACCGGAATCTGCCCAATATACTTGCAGGCCGCCCGACTAGTACCATCACCCCCAAGGACTACGACTGCCGTGACCCCTGACTCCACAAGTTTCTTGACCGAGTCGATGGTATCTTCCTCTTTATTTCTGATGAAGACCTCAAGAGAGTCAAAACTCAATGGACCTTGGAATTCCTCTGCAGCTGTAATTGCCAAACGGCCGTAGTCTGGCATCAAAAGAACGTTATGGACACCAGCGGCAGCAAGACCGGCATATATCCTCTTAAGGATGTTAATTTTTTCCTGATTAGTCACCACGCGGCTTTCTGATACTAATCGTCTTATATCCTTGCCCGAAGACGGATTTGCTATTATTCCAACTGATACCAAAACAATCCTTTTCTCTATTGAAAGTATTTCGATTATAGAACAAGAGGGCAATTCAGATTTCTTAGTAAGGCGCATCTTTAATTAAATGACAAAGTACAAACCAACGAAACTGCGAATGGAAAGGGCCAGGAAAGTCTCTGAAGCTCTTTCAGAGAAATACGGACTAATTGAATGGGTACCGAGATATAACGCAGGAGAGGAATTGGTATATACAATTTTATCTCAGCATACCTCTGACGTTAACTCCGAAAGAGCGTTCAAGAATCTTATGAGTCATTTCCAGACCCTTGACGCTGTAGCCGAGGCCGATGTTGTCGATATTGAACAGGTAATTAGAAGTGGCGGCCTCGCTCGGCAAAAAGCACCTAGAATCAAGCGAGTGTTGACCGAGGTGAAGCAAGAGGTCGGTTCCTTTGATCTCTCATTTCTGATGGAAATGCCACTGGATGCCGCAAAGAAATGGCTGACAAAATTTAACGGTGTCGGACCAAAGACAGCGGCTATTATTCTCTGCTTTTCCTTCGGAATGCCCGCTATGCCCGTTGATACCCATATTTTCAGGGTTGCCAAACGCCTAAAGCTAATCGGAACAAAGATAAATGCTGAGAAGGCCCACGAAAGGCTGGAACCTATTGTCCCACCAGAAGAAGTTTTTCAATTTCACATGTACTTAATAAAGCACGGTCGGGATACTTGCAGTGCACGATTTCCTCGATGCAATGAGTGTAACCTAGAAGGCATTTGCCCAAGTTTTGGTAAATTCTAAGAATGGTCATGTAAAATGGTGTGCCCAGTATAATTGGCATTCTCATAGGAGACTAGGATGAAAGTCGGTATCATAAACGTAACAGGGTACGCGGGGGCGGAACTCGCGAGAATATTACATCGGCATCCAGAAGTGGAAATATCTTCAGTGACAGGGCGGAGCGGGGCCGGTAGAGCCTTAGGCGATATATTCCCTCATCTTTCTGACATTAACATCCAAATAGATCCTGAATTGACAGGTAGCTTGGATTTTGTGTTCTCGGCTCTTCCACATGCTGCAAGTGCGGAAGCTCTAAGTGAGGTTATAGCTGCTGATGTCAAAGCTGTCGATATTAGCGCAGATTTCCGATTAAGGGATCTAGAAACTTACACTGAATGGTACGGTGTAGAACACCCATGCCCACAGTACTTGGAGAAAAGTGTATACGGTCTACCTGAAGTCCATAGAGAAGCTATCGCGGAAGCCTCTGTGGTTGCCAATCCCGGATGTTATCCGACGGCATCTATCCTTGGTCTGTTACCAGCCCTAAGACATGGGATTATCGATAACAACATAATTATTGATGCCAAATCTGGAGTATCGGGAGCGGGTAGGGGACTCTCCATAAAAACCCATTTTTCTGAAGTAAATGAGAATGTAAGTGCATACGGCCTCGATGGTCATCGCCACATGCCAGAGATCGCCCAAGAACTCGACTTAGCATATGGATCCGAAGTTGCCTTAACTTTTGTACCCCATTTGATCCCGATGACTAGAGGGATTTTTGCGACCTCATATTCCCAGTTGACTGACGAATTTCTATCCAACAATTCAGATCCGGCGGGAGCTATTGATGCTCTATATCAGGAAACCTATGGACAAGAGAAATATGTTGAGGTCACAGAAGTTCCTCCATCTACCAAGCAGACGCTGGGAAGTAATCAATGCCTGGTCCATCCAAAAATAGATTCAAGAACCGGACGACTTATCGTAGTGAGTTGTATCGACAATCTAGTAAAAGGAGCTGCGGGGCAAGCGGTCCAAAACATGAATATATTATGCGGCTATGAAGAGAGTACCGGAATTGATCAGTTGGCGATATATCCATAACGGAAATGTAAACCCACTTTGCTTACATGGATTTAGATAATACAATTTAACAGAAAGATTATATTAACGGCCCCATCGTCTAGCGGTCAGGACAGCGGCCTTTCAAGCCGCAAACACGGGTTCGATTCCCGTTGGGGTCACCATTCC
>CAJWWP010000019.1:0-31912 GCA_913048525.1 uncultured Chloroflexota bacterium | reverse complement strand
AGAGCAGCTGTTTCGTAAACAGCAGGTCGGCGGTTCAAATCCGCCCGTTGGCTCCAAAACAAAAAGAATTTGAAGAACCTTCTATTCGATCGGGAAATCTTGCCCAACTAGAACACTAAGGGACCAAAATATTGGTCTATAGGAGTAGAAAATGGCCGATCTGGAAGTCCGACGATTGGGACGCACCGAAATGAGACCAAAGGCGCTCGGTTTAGGAGGTGGGTATCTGGGTGACCCCAAAAGCCCAGATGACGAAGCGGTAGAAACTATCCATGAGGCGATAGAACGTGGAATCAATTTTGTCGATACTTCCCCGGAATATGGAGTTAGTGAGTCCCGAGTGGGTTTGGCATTAACTGGGAACTGGAGAGAAAAAGTATACCTTCAAACGAAGGTGGGATCCCATCCAAGATTTCTTAGAGACTTTTCAAAAGAAGCAACAACATGGAGCTTAGAAAACAGCTTTAAGTTGCTTAGAACAGATTATGTGGATTCAGTATTGATACATGGCCCTCGCTATGACATTGAAGCGCCTCTGCAGGAATGTTTGGATGTGCTAGTCGATTGGAAATCTAAAAAACGCCTCGGGCATATAGGAATTGGTGTGAGACAGCCTGAATTCCATAGACGAGCCATTGAAACAGGGGAAATGGACATCGTGTTGTCATTTTTAGACTACACATTACTTTCGCAATCAATCGCCAAAACAACAATTCCATTAGCTCTTGAAAAAGACGTCGGGATCATTTTGGGCAGCCCTTTAACGGGCTCACTGCTGGCAGGTCCAGAACCGAAAATAGATGTTGAGAAAGGGCTACCTTCAGATTTGCCACCGTCTCTCATAGGAAGCAAACTAGACCCAGCCGTGTTGCCAGTGGCACACCAGATGTGGAAATGGTGTGATGACCGTGATTTGAACATCCGTGACCTAGCAATACAATTTGCTCTTCAGGCTCCGGTTGAAGGCAATGGTATTGTCCTTACTGGGCCCTCTAACCTAAAAGAATTTGACGAGGTATATAAAAGCGCCACGAATGAAGTCCCGAAAAATGTGTGGCAAGACTTTAAACATGCATTTGGAATAAGTATCTGATAGAAATATTGTGTTTCATAAATTACACATATATGTTTGGCAATACGTGAATTGGAATATCGCCAAATCCATAACAATAATCCGGCTTCGCACATTAGATAGAGAACCTTTTTTAGTATGTAATACCTCTCCTCATCTAAAAAAGGTCTTATAGGGGTTCTTCATAGTAAACTAATGTGGTAAAAAGATTTCGTCCGAAAAAATTTTTCAATGAGTTCATTAAGGGAGGCTGACATTGGTAGCAACAGGAGACCAGGGACCAGATTTTACGTTACCGGCAAATGAGGGAGCACCAATTACGTTAAGTGATTTCAAGGGTAAGAAAAATGTAATTCTTTCCTTCCACATATATTCATTCACAGGTGGTTGAACGCACCAAGTTTCTTCATTCCGAGTACACAACGAGGCATTTGAAGAGACAGATACCCAGGTTCTGGGAATAAGCTGTGACTCGCGTCCTTCTCAAAAAGCGTTCTCATCCTCATTAGGTGGAATCCCTTACCCGATTTTGGCCGACTTCTATCCACACGGAGAAGTTTCGAAGGCTTATGGAGTTTTTAATGATCAAACTGGCACCCCGTCACGTGCAGTAGTAGTGATAGACAAAGATGGTGTAGTCCGATTTTCACAAACATATAAGGCCGCCACGGATTTAAATCCCCAAGACATTTTGTCGATAGTAGAAAATCTTTAGATCACCAAGAAACATCTATGAAGTTTTCTATAAATGAGCGATAGCAACGCATTTCAGTTTGGAGATTATGTAATACTGTTTGATCGCCGAGAGAGACAGTATATGTTTGTCTTGGAAAAGGACGGCTCCTTTGAATCACACATCGGAAATATAGATCACGGAGAACTATGCGGCCAGAGAGAAGGCACATGGTTTCGAACCAAGACCGGCCACTGGATGGTAGCGTTCAGACCAACAAAAGCCGAATATATGTTGAACATGAAACGTATTGCAACGGTGGTATACCCGAAGGATATAGGTGCCGTACTAACATACGGGAACCTTTTCCCTGGCGCAGAGATTTTAGAAGCCGGTTCCGGTTCAGGAGCTTTAACGATAGCACTGTCCGATGCAGTAGGGCCCGAAGGGCATGTCTACAGCTACGATATCAGACAGGATATGTCTGACATGGCCAAAACCAATTTGCACGGTATAGCCAAAAATCCAAACAACGTGCAATTCTTTACCGAAGATATTGCCCAAAATATTTATCAATCAGAATTGGATAGTGCAATTCTAGATATGCCAGAGCCATGGCACACAATACAGAAAGTTTACGAATGTCTGAAACCTGGAGGTTTAATCCTCACCTTCCTGCCTACGATTATGCAGGTAGCAGACCTGGCCCAAACCCTCAAAACCGTTGGAGAATTCACTCTGATCAACACCATCGAATTGATGGAGAGACCCTGGGAGGTCGGTGGTAGAAGTGTTAGACCCTCACACAGAATGGTGGGCCATACTGGATTTATTACCACTGCCAGAAAGTGTCAATCCAGATAATTTTCAAAGCACCATAAATTACGGCCAGACAATTGGGCGATGTTATCTATTTAGATGAAATGCCATATGTTTGTCGGTAACAGGAGGAACTGCACTAAAATATCTAGATAAGTTGGTTAAATTGTTCAGTTTGGAAATTTCTGCTCCATCAATACCTCTTTGAGATATTTCTACCCTGAAACCACCCAGTCCTTCAACTTCTACTAGCCTATCTATAAGACTTATTTCTCTTCTAGATAATCCCTCTGACAATCGCAGATCTTCTATCACATCCGAATAACCCAAACCAAACAGCCATTCCCTCTGAGTTATGTTCCCAATAGAATTTATCCCTCGGTGGGCAAAAGCCCTCCTTAAAGCAGTAAAATTTACGTGGGCTGTAATGTCTTGGTCCCCCACACGAAGAAGAGGACTCAAGTTGTCCACATGTCTGTAGTAGGTTTGAAGTAAACGATTAGACTTACCCATTGAGAGATAATCTGATTCCTCATAACCATAATCTATATTGATGAAGAAGGCTTTGGGAACTAAATCTAAAACAGTAGGAATCCATTGTCCCAAGTCTCTACATAAAGGCCCCCTGTATCCCTCCAGAGAAGAAATATCAAGATCGTAAAACTCATCTATGGTAGTTTCAATCAATTCTTCTTTAAGGTTCCCTTGTTTATCGACATCAATCACAACAACCTTAGTGCGGCCATCTCTAACTTCAAATATATCAACCGGAAGTGCGTCAATAAGTTCGTTTGACAAAACAACACATGAAGTCGAATCCGAAATATATAAATCCAAGAGGTCAGCTGACACAATTTCAGCCCCTGCTACACATCCTCTGCTTGTAGCCCTGTCAATTGGTATATATTGCAAGCAGTTTGAAAAATCTATATTCGCAGCCCGTATTGTGGAAACAATATCAATCGCAAGGGTTCCGTCTCCGGCACCTATTTCAACAATTGTAAATGGGTTCGGTCGATCCATGTATTCCCAGATATTCATGATCTGAATAGCGAACAAATACCCAAAAAATGGATGTAGGGAGGGGCTCGTGTAATAGTCACCATATACCCCAAAAGATGCGGGCTTGGAGTAATAACCATTACCGGAATAAAGAGCAATATCCATAAATTCTTCAAATGATATAGGCCCAGTTTTACGTATCTGACTGACTACCTCACCGTATGCGCCGCCCCTATTTTTATCAATAACCACAGAACTCTGCCGATACCCCATATAAACCCAAAAAGGCGTCGATAAATATCGACGCCTTTTCAGAATCCACCATGGAACTTTTAGCTGCTCTGCTGTTTAGGTTTCCGGGCTTGCCCGCTGCGATCCCAGCCAGATCCCTGCATAGAGTTGCGAAACTCCTCTTTAGTCCCACAGTGTTTGCATCTTCCACTGCTGGTTGGGCCATTAGGTTGGTCCAGTACCCAATGATGAACACATTCTTCAGCCGTTGTTTGTTTAACCACAATGTCTCCTTTCGTTTGTACAAAATTCAGCAGGAAGAGATTTAGGATCTTTTCTCAATCGATATAAATTCTCTGTCCAGTTCCCCGACATATTCCAAACGAGGCCTTAATAAAATGTTATTTTCAAATTGTTCAATAACTTGTGCGGTCCAACCTGGTATACGACCCATAGCAAAGATTGAAATAAATAAATCTTCAGGAATATCAAGAAGGAAGTACATCGCCCCGGAAAAGAAATCGACGTTTTGGCAGATACCTCTCCTTGCGTAGGGTTGCATTACTTCAACAACCTTTTGAAGAATGGAGTACCACTTAGGTTGTCCTTTTCTCTCTCCTAATTCCTTGAGATCGTCTTGTAAATGTAGGGATCGGGGGTCGACAGCACGATAAACACGATGCCCAAAACCCATGATCCGTCCCCCTCCAGATAGGGTGTCTTTAACATACTTTTCAGCGTTATCTTCTTCTCCGATCTCTAACGACATAGTCATCACCGACTCTGCAGCACCACCATGTGAGGGACCCTTTAGAACAGAGATCCCCGTAGTAATAGCGCAGTGAAGATCAGCCTGGGTTGAAGCCGATACTCTTGCACCAAAAGACGATGCATTTAATCCATGTTCCGCATGAAGAACGAAGTCTTTGTCGATAAGTGCAACGTCTCTTGGATCAGGAATTTCTCCGAAAAGCATATGAAGAAAATTTGCCGCCAAACTCATATTAGGGTCTGGTTTTATTGGCTCCTTACCTTCACGTATTCTGGCATGAGTAGTCACTATTGTAGGGGCAGCTGCGGTAAGTCTGGTCCCCTTCCGAAGGGTAGCTTCAGATGAATTGTCATCAACCTCAGGATCAAATGCAGCCATTGCCGAAATGGCAGTTCGGAGCACATCCATAGGATGGGCTTCTTTTGTGGCCTTGATAATATCCACAATTTGATCTGGTATTTCCATATTTGAGCGAAGTTCGGTTGTAAAGTCAGATAGCTGCCTTTCAGTTGGTAGCTCCCCTACCATCACCAGGTAGATCACTTCTTCAAAAGAACAGTTCGTCGCGAGATCGTCAATGTTGTAACCACGGTAATAGAGCTTGCCAATTTTTCCATCTATAAAACTGGAAGTTGTCCTGTCAATATAAACTTCCCTCAGTCCTCTGTGAAGCTCTGCTTTTTCCTGGGTCATCAAATACCTCCGCGTTCGGGTTTCCTAGAAATAACTCTGATCAACTTTGATCAGTTTTTTACAGCCGCCTTCTCTCAACCAGCTTTTTGTGATTGATTAGGAATTCGCAATCGACCCAAAAAAGCTCTGCAATTTTACCAATAGGCGTGAAATCCAGTCAAGAAATTAATCTCATTTAGGAAATTAATCTGTCATTCAAGTACTCGCAAGTGATAGTAAATCCTTTCACAATTACTCAAAATTCGGTTATACTCCGAATGAGTCCTAAGTAGTATACAGCCCTGAAAACCGTAGTCTATATTCGTAAATATGCTCAGGAGCACCCAGACAATTCATTCAGAAGTCCCGGAAGTTGTTGTACTTAGACTTCCAATATATGCTCGCGTGTTAAATCAGCTAATTGAAGAAGGCACAGAGGTAGTAAGCTCTCAACAACTTGGTGACCTGCTACAGATGACTCCGGCTCAAATCAGAAAAGACCTTAGCTATTTTGGCAGGTTCGGTAAACAGGGAAGAGGCTATAGCATAGCTTTCCTTCTTGATGAGTTAAGACAGATACTAGGCATCGATCGTGGCTGGCGTGCTTGCCTGGTGGGCGTTGGAAGACTGGGCCGAGCAATAATTAACTACCCAGGATTCTCCCCGGAAGGTTTTGAGATAGTTGCTGCTTTTGACAGAGATTCTACTCGTCACGGGACTATGCTAGGTAATATATCTGTTGAAAGTATGGAAAACTTGCCAGAGACGATTAAAGAACGAGATATAACTATTGGAATAGTCGCGGTTCCTGCAATACAAGCACAAATGGTTGTTGATGCATTGATTACACACGGCGTTCAGGGCATCCTGAATTACGCTCCTGTAGCTCCTCTCGTTCCAGCTCACATAATTATGAGAAACATTGATCCAGTATTGTCTTTGCAGTCTATGACTTTCTATATGAAAGAAAATCTATAGAACACATCCTGCATCGGAAAAATTACTTTAGGCTAGGATTGTGACTTTATTATTGAGGACCTCGAGAAATCCTCCAGTCACAGGGATTATCTCCTCAGTTGTACCCTTCCTAGTCACAACATCTCCATTGGCTACTGCGGTAAGCAAGGGAGCATGCCTAGGCAATATACCCAACTGTCCCTCTACGCCAGGAGCAATAACTATGTCAGATTCTCCAGAGTAGATAGTTTCTTCTGTTGTCACAATCTCTAAAATCAATTTATTTTCCTCTGTCCCAAATCAGCGCCACTAGCTCTCCGCCATTCCCGCAGCCTTTTCGACTGCCTCTTCAATAGTACCTACCATGTAAAAGGCCTGTTCAGGCAAGGAGTCAAATTCCCCATCCAATATCCGTTTAAATCCAGAAACAGAATCTCTAACAGATACATATTTACCAGCTTGTCCTGTGAACTGTTCAGCTACATTGAAGGGTTGAGTCAAAAATCTTTGAATCTTCCTAGCACGATCAACTGTTGTCTTGTCTTCATCTGACAATTCTTCGATACCCAGAATTGCGATTATGTCCTGCAATTCCTGATAGCGCTGAAGAACCTGTCTGACTCCAGTCGCGACATCGTAGTGCTCTTGCCCAACAATACCTGGTTCAAGAATGTTTGAGAATGACGTCAAAGGGTCAACTGCTGGGTAAAGGCCCTGGGCTGCTAAGGACCTTTCTAGGGTCATAACGGCATCGAGGTGACCGAATGTCGTGACAATACCAGGGTCTGTGTAATCGTCAGCTGGTACGTATATTGCCTGCACTGAGGTTATAGAGCCATTTTTTGAGGAAGTAATCCGTTCTTCGAGTGCCCCCATCTCCGTGCCCAGAGTAGGCTGATATCCCACAGCCGATGGCATTCTTCCAAGTAGGGCAGATACTTCCATTCCAGCGAGTACATAACGATATATGTTGTCGACAAACAGTAGTACGTCTTGACCCCGTTCTTCTTTAAAATATTCGGCCATGGTCAAACCAGTCTGAGCAACTCTTGCCCTAACACCAGGAGGTTCATTCATTTGACCAAAAACTAAAACAGTCTGGGGTAAAACTCCGGCGTCCTGCATCTCACGCCAAAGATCATTACCCTCACGCGATCTTTCTCCAACTCCAGCGAATACGGAAACCCCTTCGTGCTCAGTTGCGATATTGTTTATCAACTCTTGGATAATAACGGTTTTCCCTACTCCGGCACCACCAAAAGCACCAATCTTACCTCCCTTCGTAAAAGGGGTGACTAGGTCGAGCACTTTTATTCCTGTTTCTAAAACCTCTACCTCAGTGGCTTGATCTTCAAAGGTAGGTGGCTGCCTATGAATAGGCCACGTCTCTGCCCCATCTATTTCTTCTAAACCATCAAGTGTTTCACCTAGTGTATTGAAAAGTCGACCAAGGGTTGGATCTCCTACTGGAACCGCTATGGCGCCTCCAGTATCCACGGCCTCAATACCTCTCTTCAAGCCCTCAGTAGGGCCCAAGGCCAAGCATCTCACCCAATTGTTGCCAATGTGCTGTTCTACTTCAAGAACCAGCTTCTCGTCGCCGATAGAGGTTTCCAAGGCGTTATATATGGATGGCATCCCATCCGGCGGAAATTCTACATCTACGACGGTTCCAATAATCCGAACAATCTTTCCGGTTGCCATTCTCTGCTCCTAGACCCTAACTAAAGTCTTCAAAATCAAATTAACCCTCAACAGCGGAAACCCCGCCAACTATGTCGAGAAGATCCTTTGTGATAGTTTCTTGTCTGAGTTTATTCATTACTAATGTCAAATCATCAACCATCGCGTTAGCATTGTCGGTTGCCTGATTCATTGCCACCATTCGTGCCGATTGTTCACTAGCATTGGCTTCGAGGATTGCCTGGTGGACAACGGTTTGAAAATACCTAGGTAATAGCTGCGACAAAACTGCGTTGGCATCGGGTTCAAATATGTATCCCGCATTATTCGATACGGCCAAATCTACGGGCACCACCGGTACAAGCTGGTCGATTACGGGTCTTTGTGAGGTAGTGTTAACAAATTTTGCGTAGGCCACGAAGACAGAGTCAACACTTCCATTTTCAAAAGCCTCCATCATGGCGGCCGAAACGGGCTCAGTATCATCGCTGGAAGGTCTGTCACCAATCCCTAAAAATTCATTAATAATCTCTATGTTATTTCTTCGGGAGTAATCACGACCTTTTTTACCGGAAGCGACGATTTTTACAGGTACGGATTGTGTCCCTATAAAATCACCTGTTGCTCTTAGAACATTTGAATTTAGACCGCCGGTTAGCCCTCTGTCCGGCGTTATTAAAATCAACCCAATGCTTTTTATTTCCCGTTCTTCCGCTAACGGTTGTGAGCCACTTTCATAATCTATTTGAGACATCACATTTGAAACCATTTGGGCCATGTTTTCTGCGTAAGACCTACCTTTGGTCGCAGCATCCTGTGTACGCCTTAATTTTGAGGCGGCAATCATTGACATCGCCTTTGTAATCTTCGCGGTGTTTTCGACGCTTCTAATACGCCTTGCAATCTGTCTTACACTTGGCATCTAACTCGCCAAACCACTTTGCTTGAAGCTATCAATTGCAGATTTAAGGCTTTCTTCAGTATCACTACTGATATCACCTTCTTCAAATATACTTTTCAAAACATCTGAATGATTCGAAGTCATATAACTGTGAAATTCCTGTTCCCAGTTAATAACAGAATCAATTTCTATGTCGTCAAGGTATCCTTCATTCAAGGCATACAAGATGGAAACTTGTTGCTCAACTGGAAGGGGTGCATTTTGTCCCTGTTTGAGAATCTCTACCCCTCTTTGCCCTCGTTCCAACTGACGTCTCGTAGCTGCATCAAGATCATCCGTGCCGAATTGAGCGAAAGTCACCAATTCTCTGTACTGGGCCAGCTCAAGCCGTAAACGGCCCGCAACCGATCTCATAGCCCTTGTCTGGGCAGAACTCCCGACTCTCGAAACTGACAACCCAGCGTTCACAGCCGGCCTAATACCAGCATTAAAAAGTTCGGGTTCCAGGTAAATTTGACCGTCAGTGATCGATATAACATTAGTAGGAACGTATGCTGAAACATCACCCGCTTGAGTTTCTATAACCGGTAGAGCTGTAACAGATCCGCCACCGTGAGCATCGTCTAGGCGAGCTGCTCTCTCAAGAAGCCTGCTGTGCAAATAAAAAACATCACCCGGATAAGCTTCTCTACCGGGAGGACGCTTCAATAGAAGTGACATTTGCCTGTAAGCCCAAGCATGTTTAGAGAGATCATCATAGACGATCAGAACATCTTTACCTTGAGCCATAAAATACTCAGCCATGGCACACCCTGTGTAAGGCGCCAGATACTGCATTGGAGCAGAATCGGATGCATTTGCTGCCACTACAATCGTATGATCCAGCGCACCAAACTGCTCTAGGGTCCCAACCGTCTGGGCAACCTTTCCAACCTTCTGTCCCACAGAAACATAAATACAAGTCAGATCGCCACCCTTCTGATTGATGATCGCATCCACACAAATGGCAGTTTTACCTGTCGTCCGGTCACCAATTATCAATTCTCTTTGTCCCCTTCCTATCGGGATCATGGCATCAATCGCCTTAATGCCTGTCTGGACCGGAGTATCGACAGATTGTCTTATGGCCACGTTTGGAGCAACAATTTCAACCTCGCGAGTTTCATTTGTCTCAACCGGACCTTTTCCATCAATTGGCGATCCAATACCATCTACAACTCTCCCGAGCAGTTCCTGTCCAACTGGAACTTGCATCACCTGCCCGGTACCGCGAACTTCGGTTCCCTCTTTGATTCCGAGAGGATCTCCGAGGATAACAATTCCAACACTATCCTCCTCGAGGTTCAACGCTATGCCGGCAATCCCGCCCTCAAATTCGACGAGCTCGTTGTAAGCCACACCAGAAAGTCCGTGTACTCTGGCTATACCATCTCCCACTTCAATTACGGACCCCACATCAACCATCGCCAAATCACTTCCGAAACCTTCGATTTGTTTTTTTATAACCGATGCTATGTCCTGTCCTCTGACAGCCATATCACCCTCCCATTTCCTCACGGTATAAAAACCGTCCACTAATTTTTTCTATATTTCAGTCCTGAGCTCCTAGGTCCCTTTAATAAGTTCCCTTTTCATATCATCTAAACGGGTTTTGACGCTCCCATCAATGAGTCTGTCGCCGACCCGAGCAACAAATCCTCCAATTATCGATTCGTCAGTAAGGGTTGTAACAGAGATTTCCTTCCCAACCAACAACGTTAAATTCTTTGTTATTGCTTCAAGTTGCGTTTTAGTGAGCGGAACGGCTGAAATTATCTCAGCCCTTTCAACTCCTTTTTCGGAATCTACAAATTCCTGAAATGCATCGGTTATATCAGGCAAGCTTGACACAGCTCCGCGAGATGCCAGAAGGCATGTCAAATTAACTGCAAGTTCAGATACCACCTCAGCAAAGACTTCCTTTACTACTGAAGTCTTCTTCTCAGATTCTATCTGGGGTGAGTCAACAAATCTCACAAAGGTTTCATCTCTCACAGAATTAGAGAGCACGGAAAGATCATCAAGCCATTTATCCACATCATCTCTCTCGAGAGCAATGTCGTATATAGCCTGCGCATATCTTCTTGCTGATACAGTCTGTGACATATTAGTTATTACCTGAAGTACTTTCCTCGAGAACACTCTCTATAAGTTCTTTGTGACCCTCTTCATCAAGGGAAGATCTGACGACTTTTTCCGCCGCCGAAATTGCCAATCCGGCAAATTCCCTCCTCAGGTCTTCTATAGCAGCATCTCGCTCACGTTGGATATTAGCCTCAGCCCTAACTCTTTCCAGTTCGATATCATCTCGAACCCTGACCATTTCCTCTTCTCTAAATTTGTCGGCAGTTTCACGTGCTTCCGACACAAGCTTTTGCCCTTCAACCCTAGCTTCAACCAGCTGCTGCTGAATGGCTTCCTCTGAGCGCGCCGCTTGTTCTCTCGCCATATCAGAGGCTTCAAGACCTTCTCGTATCTTCTCAGCCCTCTGATCCATCAATGACACAAGAGGCTTATAAAGAAGTTTAGACAGTATGAAAAACAGGATGCCAAAACTAATGATTTGAGTTATCAAACCAGGTAGATTTATACCTAGAGCGTCCATGAGGACCTCCTAACTGAAATCCGCCATAGATTAAGGCACGGAAAGTGCCCTAATTGAAAGCGGTATCCTGTGCTAAACGAACTTAATAATTATTGCTACCACCAAAGCATAAATTGCTATCGCCTCTGTGAAAGCTATAGCCAAAATCATGTTCTGCTGAATCTGACCACCAGCCTCAGGATTCCTGCCTATGGCCTCCAGTGCCTTTGATGCAAGAATTCCAATTCCTATACCAGGTCCTATCGCTCCGAGGCCAATAGCAAGACCAGCCCCAACATTCATGATATCGCCTTCCATCTCACGCTCCTTAATGTGTTTTTCCGGTAGTTGCTACCTGACTATATTCTTATCCCGCAAATTGTTATTCAAAATACTAACTTAATGATGTTCTTCGTCTCCATGACCGACACTTGCCATTGAAGCAAAAACCAAGGTTAACATGGAGAAAATAAGAGCCTGTATTAGGCCGACAAAAAGCTCCAACCCAAGAAAAGGAATTATCCCGATCATGGGAAGTAAAAATCCCATAGCCATCAAAAGAACTTCCCCAGCAAATATATTTCCAAAAAGCCTAAAAGTGAAACTTATTACTTTGGCAAATTCGCTTATTGTTTCCAAGATACCAACAAAAAATCCAGTTGGACCATCTTTGAAATTAAAGAATTTCCCAAGATGCGTCATCGGACCTAATATACTCAGCCCCCAATAGTGGACCATCACCATTGCTATCAAGGCCATTGCAAGTGTCATATTTACATCTGTATTGGCACTCCTTAAAAAAGGAACCAGATGACCTGCTCTGTTACCCACTCCTACGTCCCCATGTTCCTCCTCATAGTCGCGAAATGTAAGTTCCTTGCTAAGAGACCCCGGCTGCAAAATAGCAATTCCCCCTGTACCAGTGAAAACATGCAAATTAACATTTTCCAAGTGTCCAGAATGTTCTTGCTCGTGTCCAGAGGCAGGCTGACTCCCGTGATCTGCAGCTGGATCCGCGTAGTCATGCACCCCGTGGTGGTGGGCTATTTCTGTAGGATCAGCTACTCGGCCAACAGTTCCGAAACCAGGTAATACTCCCATCCAGTTGGCGACCACTATAAATATAAATATCGTAAATACGAGAGGGAAAAATTTTCGTCCTTTTTCAGGACCAGCTATACCTTCGCAAAGATTCAGGAAGAACTCCATAATAAGTTCAAAAAGCGCCTGCAGGCGCCCTGGTGTTTCACTTAGCCCCCTTCTGACGAAGAGCGCGACTATGAAAAGCACTATGATGGCTAGCCACGTCGTGACCATCGTGTTCATAAGATTCCAATCACCCACTGGAGTTGCGAAACCCTGAACAACGATTTCTGCGGGGAGCTGTATAGCAGGCAGAGAACTAGCAAGGAAACCGAAACCCAACGAGTTCCCAAGAGCTCCACCGAGAATGCTGACAACAAAAACGGCAGCTATGGCTATACTGATTGAGAGAGCTTTTGGGCTGCCCAACAACTTCGCCACTATTTACGGGTCTCCTTCCTGACTTTCCTCAGCAATATATCTGAGGACGGCCATTAACATTATGTACATGCCAGCAACTGCAGCAGTAAGGCCCACAAAGACGCCGACGAGTGTCGAAACCGGAGTGAATCCGAAATGGCTGTCAATCCACACGCCACAAAGGGCGCCAACACCTATACATATCCCGACATACCATCCAACGCCTAGAAGACGAAGCACCACTCCCGTTTTTTTGAGAGTCACAATCCGCACCTTCGAACGCTTGTTAAGATTATCACAATGTCTAGAAAATGGTCAAAATAACCATTGGTTAAAAACTAAAAACAAGGACGCGCCTGAAGCTCAATCATCTTTGCCAAGATCATCTAAATCCAAGCTATCAATAAAGTCAGTATAGGCTGACAAGCTCTCCAACTCCTCCTCCGCAACAGGGGTTGACGGGCTCTCTTTGTCGTCTGCTGACTGAGATCCATCTACTTCGACTTCTAAATTGACTCCTGCCTGCTCCACCACGTCGTCCTCAGCGAATATGGGGGCATTGGTCCTAACGGCGACAGCTAATGCATCACTTGGGCGGGAATCTATTTCAATGCTGTTGCCATTGTAATCAACAACTATCTTTGCAAAAAAAGTGTCATTTTTGAGTTCAGAAACTACTATCCTCTGAACCGATCCTCCAAGGTTTCCTATGATGGAACCTATCAAATCATGTGTCATAGGCCTAGGAACTTCTACATCCATTAGTTTCAGCCGTATAGCTTCCACTTCGAAATGACCGATAAATATTGGCAGATACAGATCCGATTCCTTCACCCGGAGGACAACAGCTCTTTGCTTGGTTTCCTGCCTGACGCGGATACTTTCTATCTCTAGCTCCATCATCTGGGCACATCTCCTATAAATTACTCAGCTTATCGTTCCCTGCCCAGCCGGTACCGATACCGATTGGGGGCCGCCATTCTAGTTTCACCCCCCTTATGTGTCAACAAAAATCAATCTAGGAAATTGGTCTTTGAAAAAATATGTCAATTATTGAGTGGGCCGGATCGGATCTCCCTAGCCCTCTTTTCAACCTGAGACCTAGGCATCACCAGTCTCCTCCCACATCCACTGCATTCGATGCCTATATCTGCTCCTATCCTGTCAACTATCCAGGTAGACGCGCCACACGGATGAGGCTTTTTCATGACTACAATATCGTCAATTGAAAACTGCTGGACCATAATAACCGAATGTACCTACCTCGGACTTCTGCCTATGATATTTTCTATTCTTTCCCGAAGGCTATTTGCTGCCTCAGCTGAAGCAGCCTGAAATGTGTCTTTCCGTCCTGAGGCATAGATGATGCTCCTAGACGCATTGATCAAAAAATTTGCGCCTGACTTTGACATGGCAGAAAGAACGGATCCCTCAAGATTTCCCTCTTGTGATCCCACACCAGGAATAAGCATAGGAACGCTAGGAGCCAGCTCCCTCACAATTTTGAGTTCATAAGGATAAGTAGCACCAACAACCAGACCTAGGTTAGCCTCGGCATTCCATTCGTTGGCTAAGGCTGCCATCTTTTTAAAAACTGGATTTCCTTCTGTTTTCTCATCCCCTTGGAATTGTGTCCCTCCTGGATTAGAAGACTTGCACCATAAAAACACACCTTTATTTGTATAATTTAAGAATGGTTCAATCGATTCATATCCACCATAGGCATTTACGGTTGCAGCATCAAATTCCCATATTTCAAACAATGCTTTGGCATATTTGGCACTTGTCGAACCGATGTCACCCCTCTTTCCATCACCAATAACAATCTTGCCGGGATATTTATTATGAATATATTCCACAACCCTTTTCATAGACACAAATCCAGGTGCACCCAAGGCCTCGAAAAAAGCCAGATTAGGTTTGAAAGCTGCTGCTGCGTCAGCAGTCGCGTCAATAACCGACACACAAAATTCATAAACGTCAGAAACAGGCATTAATTCGGGATCAGGATCAAGTCCGACACAGACATGACTATTGGCTGCATTTGACGCATCTATCAAAATATCTTGAAAATTACTCATCTTTTCTGAAACTCCGGCAAATCATGGAAATTACCAAAACTATATACAAAAGACTCCTCGAATCATATGGCCCACAATTATGGTGGCCAGCTGAAACGGCGTTTGAGGTTATGGTGGGTGCCGTTTTAACTCAAAATACAAATTGGAACAACGCCGAAAAGGCGATCATATCTTTAAAAACTGCCAATGTCCTCAACATCAAAAGTATCAACCAAATGACCGAGTCAAGGCTTTCCTCTCTGATAAGACCTTCAGGTTTTCACAGAGTTAAAGCAAAAACCTTAAAATCTCTCGCCTCACTGATAAAAAGAGAATTTGGTAGCTGTATAGAAAAACTTAAAGAACTTCCGGCTAACGAAAAAAGAAGGCTTCTTTTGCGGATAAAGGGAATTGGCCCCGAGACTGCGGACGACATCATGTTGTATGTATTAGACGAACCACGCTTCGTTGTGGACGAATATACCAAAAGAATCTTTAGCCGAATTGGGATAACACCCATCAGTAACTCATATGAAAGTTGGCAGAAAATGTTAGAAACCGAATTTGGGGGAGCCCTAAATGACTTGAGAGAGTATCATGGTCTACTGGTTGCTCTTGGAAAAACCTGCTGTAAAAAGATCCCGGATTGTGCAGAATGTCCCCTTTGTTCTATTTGTGTCTACGGATCTGCACATCAATCTATATAGTCAGATTGGCCGCCTCTTAACGAGGAATTTGCGGCGAAGAGTAAGCACTTTTTCCTCTCGTTGATTAATACCTCTACTCTCAATATAGACAACGCCTCTATCTTTTCTTGATTTAGATGGAATCACATCTAAAACTTCACTCTCTCCGTAAATCGTGTCCCCATGGAATGTGGGTCCATCATGAGTAACATCTTCGTAGACGAGGTTAGCCACTGCTTTACCGGACGTTTGCCTCACACTCATGCCAACCACTAGGCTCAACACAAGAAGCCCGTTAACCAGTGTTTTTCCATGTTGATGACCTGCCATATAGTTTTCATCAGTATGAAGAGGATTATCATTCATAGTTATAAGGGAGAAAAGATGATTGTCCATCTCGGTAATAGTTTTACCAGGCCAATGCTTAAAGAGTTGGCCCGTATGGAAATCTTCGAACCACCCTCCAAAAGAATCTCTAGAATCTATAATCGTTTTCCCAGAAGTCATCATACTCTCCACATTGAGCCGTCAGATTGCATGTCGCTGAAGCAGGCGTTTAGCTATTAAAAGCTTCATTATTTCGTTAGTCCCTTCCCCAATAATCATGAGTGGGGCGTCGCGATAGTAACGTTCAATCGACAGAGCTTTTGTATATCCCACGCCACCATGTATTCTCATTGCATCCATTGCCACTTCTCCACACATTTCACTCGCAAAAAGTTTTGCCATCGCCGTTTCAAGATCATTCCTTTCACCAGAGTCTTTTTTTTCAGCAGCGTCATAAACCATTAACCTTGCCGCATGAATCTTGGAAGCCATATCAGCCAGCTTGATCTGAATAGCCTGATGATCAGAAATAGATTTACCAAAGGTCTTTCTTCTTTGGGAATATTCAATAGCGGCATCAAATGCAGCCTGCGCGACACCTACAGCCCTAGCAGCAACGTTTATTCTCCCTGTTTCTAGTCCAGCCATCACATGATGAAATCCTTTCCCTTCCTCTCCACCCACAAGATTCTCTGAGCCTACTCTGCAATCATCAAATATCAACTCGCATGTATCTATTCCGCGATAACCCAATTTATCTATGTGCTGACCTACCTGAAACCCTTCGACCGGTTTTTCGAATATAAAGCAACTTATCCCCCTATGCGCTGGATCCGCATTTGGATCAGTTTTGGCCATTAAAGCGAATACGTTGCCATTCTCCCCGTTACTGATAAACGCCTTGCGACCGTTAATTAAATATTCCTCACCCTCTTTTTTAGCCACGGTGGATATATTTTGAGCATCACTTCCTGCTTCAGGTTCCGTTAGAGCTAATCCACCCCTTAATTCACCTGATGCCATACGGGGAAGAATCCGCTGTTTCTGCTCTTCAGTCCCATATGTGGACACAATATGACTGAGAACATGATGGGTACCTATGATCCCAGAGAGGCTCATCCAACCTTTGCTAATTTCCTCAAAAATTATCGCAAACGTTGTGAAATCTAATTCCATACCTCCATATTCAGCGGGAATTGTGATCCCAAACAATCCCAATTCACGCATTTTAGGAATCAATTCATGGGGATAAATATCTTCGTTATCGTAAGTCTGGGCAATTGGTTCAACCTCTCGGCGAACAAAATCACGAACCATGGATACTATCTGTTTGCGGTCATCTTCTGAAGTTCGGCTAGCCACAGGACTGTTCCTTCCTTATTTTGTTTCCCTATGATCCGTCAGGTTTGTATTGTCGATTACCGACATTACGGGCGGATACACCTAGCACATTTATAAATCCCTCAGCGTCCACGTGATCATAACTGCCAATCCCTTCCATAGAACCATCATCGGTGTAAAGTGAATGTGGCATAGCTTCCTTCGTGTCTTCGGCAGTATCAAAAAATACGTTTCCTTTATAAATTTTCAACTGAATTTTGCCCGAGGCAAGAGAGCTAAAAACTTCAACGGAGGCCAAGGCCGAACGGGTAGCTGAATCAAGCCAATACCCTTGATAAATCTGCCTGCTGATCAGCGTGGATAATTCATCATAATATTCCCGCGATCTCCTATCCAGAACAAACTGCAGCAAAAACTCATAACTACTTCCAAGTAAGTCCATTCCAGGAGACTCATATATCCCTCGGGATTTTATTCCCACAAATCGATTTTCCACTACATGAGTTCCTATCCCAACGCCATTTCGTCCGGCTATTTCATTACAACGAACGAACGCTTCTCTAAGAGGTAACTTGTCCCCGTTAACAGATATCGGAACGCCGCTTTCCCATTCAATAGTCACATACTCAGGGATGTCAGGAGCGTCCCAAGGCCAAACTCCCATACCTGGCTCCACAAAACTTGGGGATATCGTAACGTCCTCTAGATCTCCAGCCTCATGAGTCAGGCCTAAAAAATTCGCATCGGTTGAATAACGTGATTCTTGAGCTGGACGAATCGGAAGGTTGAAATTTTCGCAGTACTCTATCATCTCTTGTCTTCCTGGAAAGAACTCTAGAAATTCAGGATCCCTCCAAGGAGCATAAACCCTCACATTAGGGTCAATGATATTTGCCGCCAATTGAAAACGAACTTGATCATTTCCTCTTCCTGTGGCGCCATGAAACAACACAGAAATACCCCTGGAATAAAATTCCCTGAGGATCACTTCCACAGTGACAGGTCTAGCGATGCCAGTAGTGTTCCAATAGCCGCCTTCATATCTGGATTGAGCCTGTATAACTTTCAAGCCCGCCTTTGCCAAATCATCCTGCCCTGGCACTATCATCGCCGACTCGGCACCACATCCAATCATTCTCTGTGACACTTCCGAAATATCTGTCTCGTCGGGTTGTCCGAGGTCAACAGTGAAGCAATTGACTTTAATCCCTTTACTAGCCAGCCAATGAGTTACTGTACAGCTATCGAGTCCACCTGAAACAGCTCCTCCAAATACTACATCCTCACTAGTCCGTAATTCACTCCAATTCAACTGTCTTGGCCTCTCAAGAGGTTGCGTTCTTTAGGCCCTCTTCAAGCCTATCCAACGCTTCATCAATTTCTGCCGTTGTTATCGTTAGTACCGGCATCAGCCTAATAGTATTCGGTCTCATAGGATTCATAAGCAACCCAGACTCATTACAGGCTGCAATAACCTCCGGGGTTATATCAGAATCAAATTCAACCGCCCAAAGCAATCCCATGCCCCGAACGTCCGTTATGAATTCATGATTGGCTTGAATTTTTCTTAGACCCTCTCCAAGATATTCTCCCATTTTGGCGGCGTTCTCAGAAACGTTATTATCTATTAAATATTTTGTCGAAGCATGAGCCGCCGCACACGTCAGTGGATTCCCTCCAAAAGTGGATCCGTGATCACCAGGATCAAAGGCGCAGGCCGAATCTTTTGCCATGAAGGCCCCTATCGGGACACCTCCACCCAGACCTTTAGCCAATGTGATTATGTCGGGCTCAACTTCAAAATTCTGGTATCCGAAAAGTGTCCCTAGCCTACCTAGTCCTGTCTGAACCTCATCAAAAATCAAAAGGATGTTATTTTGATCACACCAAGTTCGTACACCAGGCAGATACTCGGCATCTGGAATATTCACTCCCCCTTCTCCTTGGACCGGTTCCAACATAACAGCCACAGTATTTTCATTAGTTGCTGATTTAATGGCGTCAAGATCGTTAAAGGGAACGTGGGTAAACCCAGTTGGAATAGGCTCAAACAACTCTTGGTAATGTGGTTGCCCAGTGGCTGACACATTCATCATAGTTCGACCGTGGAAAGAATTAAGAGCTGTGATTATTCCAAAGGCGCCATCTTTATTTTTTTTCCCATACTTTTTCGCTAATTTAATAGCTCCCTCATTGGCTTCAGCGCCACTATTGCATATAAAAATCTTGTCCAAACAGCTATTTTCGACCAAAATTTCAGCCATTTTCAATTGGGGTATCGAGTAAAACTGGTTCGACGTTTGAAGAAGAGTTCTCGCCTGCTTTGCGATGGCATCCGCCACTGCCTCATTGCAATGTCCAACATTATTCACAGCCCAACCGGATGTAAAATCTAAATATTCTTTACCGTCCACATCCCATACCCTAGCACCCTCACCTCTCTCTAATACCATAGGCTGTCGACGAACAAGAAACATATAATATTTGCTTTCAAGGTCTTTCCATTGCTCTGTCGTAGCCATCTCAGTCTCCTTTTTCTGGAATCTCCAACTCATTAATTAAAGCATTCAGTGAATCAAGTTCTTGTCTTAAAATTTCTAGAGAGCGCATTATCCTATCAGCCTGTTCCTCTGAATGTACCGGGACAACAGACCCGGTGGAGGCTGGGGAAGAATCAGAAGATGCATATTCTGTCTGTGAAAGTCCGAATAATTTGCCTGTCAGTCCTGTAATGGCTTCATCAAGCGAATCAGCCATTACGACTTTATCGCCAGTGGCAAGTATCACCTTCTTAAGTTCTGGAAAGCTTACTCCCTCCGCCTGAATATAAACTGGCTCTGCGTACAAAATGGAGTCACCCACTGGAATCACCAATAAGTTCCCTCTTATACAGGTGGAACCCTCTGAACACCTTAGTGTAAACCAGGCAGATATATCCTGATCATTGTCTATTCTTGCCTCCACCTGTTCTGGGCCATCGACTTGACGATCCTTTGGAAAATTATAGGCAACCAGCTTTCCATAAGCATCTCCATCACTCCTCGCAGCCAACCACCCAACCATGTTGGGTCTATCGTTGGGGGTGTAAGGCATCAAAAGTACAAATTCCTCCCGAGATTCCCCAGGTAGCTTCATTATTACGTAGTAAGGTTCAACGGGTTGAAGAGTTTCGCCCTGACCAAATTTCTCCTGTGGAATCGCCCACAAATCTTCATTTCCATAGAAGTGCTCGGGGTTAACCATATGATATTTAATGTGTTTCGAAGCCTGAATCGAAAAAAGCCCTTGAGGATATCGCATGTGACTTTTGAGCGAATCAGGCATTTGAGACGTGCTGGTAAATAGATCAGGGAAAATAGTATCGTAGGTTTTGGCCAGAGGATCTTCTGGACTCCAGAGGTAGAAATTCATGGTCCCGTTGTAGGCGTCTACAACCACCTTCACACTATTCCTAACATAGTTATAACTTCCACCTTCACCTCTCATTTCATCAGAGACGGGGTCAGAATAAGGCATGTCGGCAGACGTTGTATAAGCATCCTGCACCCAAAGCAACTGATCACTGTCAGCCACTATATAGGGATCTTTATCCAACAATAAAAATGGTGCTACTGTCCTGATCCTATCCTGTATTGTTCTCCGATACTGAATCCTACTATCAGAATTCAATTCCCCACTGATCAATATATTGATATCACCCATTTCCCACGCATAAACCAACTTACGTAACCAAGATCCTAAAGGAACTCCACCTTCACCACTGTAGTTGGTTTTGGCAAGGTCACCAGTGCCTGTCTGATAGTCCAATTCCTGCGTGTTTGTATTTACAATCACATAGTCAAGTGTGTTTTCTCCATAATAAATCCTCGGATTCTTTACAACTAACTCCGGAGACTCTCGAGTGGCTGGGGACGAAACAGGAATTTCTCCATTTGTTGGAATATCCTTTGCGAAGAAAACAGGCCTTCCTTCTGGAGTGAATTCAGTGACCGGGCTCATTGCGATGCCAATACCATGAGTGTAGTAAAGTCGGGTGTTGACCCAAGTCTGAGCGGACTCATCAAGCTTTTCCGTTGCAACTTCCCGTGCTGCTAGAAGAACTTGCCTGTATTCGCCGTTGATCATATATCGGTCTACATCGGCATCCTTGAAGTCATAATACGGTCGAATCAACTGAATCTGGCGATATACACTCGTCAACGGTCTGTAATCCCAGAGTCTTATGTTTTCGATGGTCGCTATATTATCTGACACAAGGTCAGCGGTTATTCGTCCCTGAGCCTCATAGAATGTTTCCGTAATATCGCCTATGCCATACCCAATTCGAGTGTAATCCATGTTCCGTTGAATGAATTCCTTTTCCTTCACAAATTCATTTGGATCAACTGTAAATTTCTGCACAATGGATGGCCAACCATTACCTAGAGCAAAAATTAGAATTATCCAGAGCCCCACAATTCCAAAAACAAACCGTACCCTACCTGTGAAGGTTCCAAAGATCATCGCTGCAGCTGTCAGAACCCCTAATATACTTGCTATTAGCAGTGCCGGTTGTTTGGAATGCACATCAGCATATGTAGCGCCAAACACTACTCCGCCGTCCGAATGAACGAGTTCTAACCTGTCAATCCAAAGACCTACTGAAGCAACTAGAACCAACAGAGACCCAATAATAACGATGTGATTTCTTAGTGCCGGGGTTAGGGTGAAGCTGACACCTCTCATCGTGTAGGTCGCAAAAGCAATGATTCCTGAGCCTATAAGACATACAACTCCCACACCGAAAACCCAACTTTGTGCAAATGAATACATTGGTAGGGCAAATACAAAAAAGGATAGGTCCCGCCCGTACAAAGGGTCGGAAACGCCAAAAGTGGCAGCATTGGTGAATCTAAGAAATAACTCCCACTGACCGGAGAATAAGGATCCAAAAATGACCCCGAGAATAATCGAAGCTACCACTCCCCCAATTGTAATTACTTTGGTTACCACAGAAACCAGGGACTCAGGTACCGAGGCCTCGATTGAACCCGAAGAGGTTTTTCTTGCCACAAGCAGAGCAGCACCTACCGCAACGACTGTTACGGCGAATCCAAAGATAAACAATATAATTTTTGTCAAGATGACTTTGGCAAAAACTCCGCTGAATCCCAATTCGTCAAACCACAGCCAATCGGCAAGAATACCTCTGCCCATAGACAACGCAAAAATTAAGCCAATCAAAATGGCAGCTAATATGACCCATTTCAAGCGTCCTTTCAGGCCGCTTGGAATAGACAAATTGTTAAGATCGAGAGGTGGCAAAGATCCGTCAGTCATAGTTTTCTACTTATTACCCTATTCTTGTTCCAATATTTTCACCTGATACGAGACTTTTCAAAGCTCCAGGCACTCGACCATCGATAATTTGGGAAACGGCCCCTCCATTGAGAGCTTCCAGGCAAGCTTCCATTTTAGGTAACATGCCCCCAGCAATAACATTGGACCTAACAAGCATGTCGGCTTGTCTTTTAGTGACTCTTGGTATTAAACGATGTGAGGAATCCAGTACGCCCTCAACGTCAGTTAAAAAAACCATTCTGCTCGCTTTTAGAGTTGAAGCAATGAAACCCGCAACAGTGTCTGCATTAATATTAAGCAACGCCCCTTCCTCATCCGGTTGCCGGCTAATGTCAAACCCAACTGGCGCTATAACCGGTATGAACCCTGAATCCAGTGCAGCTCTGATAGGAAAAGAATTTACCCCATCAACTTTACCGACAAATCCAAGGTCAGGATTAGTTATAGAGGCGCTAATCATCCCTCCATCAGCCCCCGATAATCCAATGGCATTCCCTCCTCTGGAGTTAATTGATGACACGAGGGTTTTATTGATCAGTCCGGTAAGCACAGCGACAACAATTTCCAAGCTGGGTGCGTCAGTGACTCGAAGTCCATCTACAAACCGAGGCCTGACACCTTGCTTCTCCATCCACTCAGATATGACCTTACCTCCGCCGTGAACCACAACGAATTTGATCCCCTCTTTTTGCAACAGAACCAAGTCATCTAGCGACGTGTCGTGGTTTCCAAGCGTACTACCTCCAATTTTGACAACGATTATTTCAGGTTCAGAAATCATATCGATTGCATTCTCATCAGATTTTTTTTCGCCATCAGACGTGCCAGAACGTAGATCTCGTTCATAATCAATCTGATCTTCATAATTTTCATCAAAGTTTGGATACTGTGGATTCACTTCTTAGTTAATACCTCGGGGAAGTTATTGTTGATGTGTCTATTCGGGCTGAGACTTCGGGTATCAGGTACTGTACGCAGAATTAAAAATCACATACTCTTCGGTCAGATCACATCCCCAAGCTGTGGCAGAATGTTCACCGATATTTAAGGATATCCGAAAAGGAATTTCGCTACCGCTCATAGCACTGACAACTGCTTCCTTGTAGTAAGGAATAGCCACTCCCTCATGTACTATATGTATTTCGCTGATGAATATATCCACCTTTTTTTCAATAAGGGAAATCCCGCTCTTTCCTAATGCCATGACCAACCTACCCCAGTTAGGATCTCTTCCGTGGACCATAGCTTTAACCAAGAGAGATGACGCTATTTCTCTTGCAGAAACTCTTGCTTCATCCAACGTTTCCGCACCTTCCACAGTGACCTCTATAAGTCGCTGTGCCCCCTCCCCATCTCTCACAAGTTCCTTCGCAAGTTCGGTGCAAATGTATCCAACAGCCTCTCTCAATAGGGCGGATCCATTGGATGATTCAGAAATTTGGGATGTCTCCGACGCACCGTTGGCCAATATAACCACGGTATCATTGGTGCTTTGGTCTCCGTCCACATCAATCATGTTGAAAGATGCTTTAACGGAATCTAAAAGCACCTCTTGCAGAAACCCTCCCTCTACGTTCGCATCTGTCGTTATAAAACAAAGCATTGTGGCCATGTTGGGATGAATCATCCCCACACCTTTGGCCGCACCACCCACTGTGACTGTCTCTCCATCATGAACAAATGAAACCGCCCGTTCTTTATGCTTACTATCCGTCGTCATAAGAGCACGCGCGAAATCTGTTCCCCCGTTAGAGGTCAAGGCAATATTTGTAACGTTTTGGCGTATAAGAGCCATCGGAAGTTCTACACCGATCATCCCTGTACTAGCCACAAAGAGATCTCCTCCTGGAAGTCCCACATGTGATCCAGCTAGGTTGGCCATTTCTTCAGCGTCAGTAAATCCCTGCTCACCAACACTGCAATTTGCACATCCGCTGTTGGCCACCACTCCTCGAGCCACGCCTCGTTCTAGCCGTTTTCTGCTAGCAGAAACGGATGGGGATTCAATACTATTTGAGGTGAACGTGGCAGCGGCGTTTGCTTGACGGTCTGAAATTAATATGCCCAAATCTAAAGTATCCACTTCGGTTTTGAGACCAGCATAGGTTCCCCCAGCAGTAAATCCCGCGGCCGATGTAACTCCACCGCCATTGACTATCTCTATCATCTAACCGAGGTCCCCCATATCAAAAATACTTAACATATCCAGTCCCTAACATTCAGAACTATGAAAAATGCGGGCAAAAGTGCCAGCGTAAGAAGCCGGCGAAGTATATCATACAGGCACAAATTACGAACAAGAAATCTCTTTTTATATGCTACAATCTGGACAGATACAGCCCTAGTAAACCAATCATCCATTGTATCGAGGCAATTAGACCATTTCGGACCTGATCGCAGCTTGGTTGAGAACCCTTGTTTGGATGACATGCAAAATGACTTCTTGGACTCTGAGGGGAGGAAAAATTTATGGCTTTACAAACTGATAAGACAACAGCGGTGGGGAAGAGACCCGTCAGACATGATGGCTATGACAAAGTTACAGGCAAGGCTTTGTATGGGGCTGATACTAATCTTCCAGGCATGCTGCACGGTAGAATTTTACGGAGTCCTCACCCACACGCTCGCATCATCTCTATCAACACAGCAAAGGCTGAAGCTCACCCTGAAGTTCATTCAGTCATAACTAACGTTGATTTTCCTTCCCATAAAAACGAATCTGTCGCAGTCATACCAGGTCCTCCAATAAATTTGAAACAGCAAACAGACAATATTTTGGCAGGGTCAAAAGTCTTATACAAAGGACATCCGATTGCGGCTATTGCGGCAACTAGCGTTCACACCGCAGAAGAGGCTATGGACCTCATTGAAGTGGAATATGAAATTCTTAGCTACGTATCTACCGCCGAGGCTGCTATTTCGGATGATGCTCCCCTTCTGCACGATGAATACAAAAACAACATCGCGGGTCATACACAGCTTCAAATTGGGGATATCGAAAAGGGTTTTAGTAAAGCGACTCACATAGTAGAACGTGAGTTTAGAACTTCGACAGTGCACCAAGGCTATATAGAGCCGCATTCAGCAACAGGTTGGTGGACTCCGAACAACAGAGTAACTGTTTGGGGTAGTTCGCAGGGACATTTCCAAATAAGAGACAAAACTTCTCTGGTGCTTGGAATTCCTTACTCCTCCATCAAAGTGATACCAATGGAAATTGGTGGGGGATTCGGCGGAAAAACGACAATTTACTTAGAACCGATCGCAGCCTTGCTATCCCGAAAATCTGGTGCCCCAGTCAAAGTGACTATGACCAGAGCAGAGGTACTTGAGTCTACCGGACCAACATCCGGATCTTATATGAATGTGAAAATTGGAACTGACGATGATGGGAAAATTCTTGCAGCATATGCTGACTTGAAATTTGAAGCAGGAGCATTCCCGGGGTCACCCGTTGGGGCAGCTGCCAACTGCATTTTTACCCCATACGATATTGAAAATGTTCTAATCGACGCATTTGACATCGTGGATAACAAACCAAAAACTACGGCTTATAGAGCACCAGGGGCGCCGATTGGAGCCTTTGCAGCCGAAACGTTGTTAGACGAACTGTCTGAAGAACTTGGAATAGACCCAATTGAACTGAGGATAATCAACGGAGCAAAAGAAGGGACACTCAGGCCATCAGGTATCACAAACCCAAAGATTGGGTGTCTGGAAACAGCCCAAGCCGCTAAAAATCATTCGCATTATTCCACTCCTCTTGGGGAAGGGGAAAATGGTAACTTGAGAGGACGCGGTATTGCGTCAGGATTTTGGATCAACGGCAGCGGCGCTGCATGTGCTATCGCAAACGTAAATTTTGACGGAACGGTCAATCTCACAATTGGCTCAATGGATATTGGAGGCCTGCGACCTGTCGCTGCTCAACATGTTGCGGAAGTACTAGGAATTCCAGTGGAAGATATAAACCCACAGGTTGGGGATACGGAAACAATAGGATATACGTCAATGACTGGAGGAAGCGGGGGAGCTTTCAAAACAGGTTGGGCTAGCTACGAAGCCGCCCAAGACGTGAAGAGACAACTTCTACAAAGAGCAGCTGAAGTCTGGGAGGCATCTTTGGATGACATTGAACTCGTTGATGGAGCATTTAGACATTCCTCGGATCCTGTACTTCAGATGTCTTTTGCCGAGTTAGCTTCAAAACTCCCCGACACTGGTGGCCCCGTCGTAGGGAGAGCAAACCTGGATCCACGTGGACCCGGAAGTGCTTTCGCAACCCATATAGTTGACGTAGAGGTAGATCCAGAAACGGGCAAAGTTGAGATCCTTCGTTATACGGCCGTTCAAGACGCTGGAAAAGCAATTCACCCAGACTATGTTGAAGGGCAAATACAGGGAGGAGTTGTACAAGGCATAGGCTGGGCGCTTAACGAGGAATATTTCATGAATGATGAAGGAGCCATGGTTAATTCCAGTTTATTGGATTACAGAATGCCCACTTCATTAGATTTGCCTATGATAGAGCCCGTCATTGTGGAGGTATCCAATCCACTTCATCCCTATGGTGTTCGAGGAGTAGGAGAAGTTCCTCTAGTTCCTCCTCTAGCAGCAGTCGCCAACGCGGTATACGACGCAATAGGGGTCCGGATGGTTGAACTTCCGATGAATCCCGCAGCGATTACAACGGCTATTCAAAACAAATGAGTTCTATAGACGCTAACCAAGCGTCCGATTTATAAAGCAAACCAATATGGATCTTGGCTTTAATTTAATTACTCTTGTCGAGAGTTCTGTTTTCTGCAGTAGAGGTAGTTGAATGCCATTGATTATTGGAATTACGGGCTCGATAGCCTCTGGCAAGAGCACTGCTTGCCAATACCTACAATCTAGAGGAGCAATACACTGCGATGCAGACAAATTGGTTCACAGAATGTATGACCCCGGAAAACCTGCTTTTGATCGAATTGTTAAAGCCTTCGGAGAGATGGTGGTAGATGATGATGGAGCCATAGATCGAAAAATTCTGGGGGGGAAAGTATTCGGGAAGCCTAAAAAAATGGCAAAATTGACCGAAGCCATCGGTGATATTTTCGCCGAAGTAAGTGGGGTTATGGGAAAATGGCGAAATACATTAGCTCCCCATGAAATCGGCATTATGGAAGCAGTTAATTTCATTGAGGCAGGCTACGGTCAATTCAGTGACGTCACGTGGTTGTTCACGGTTGATGACAGTCTGGCAATCTCTCGCCTAATGGCGAGGAACAACCTTGACCTAACGGCTGCTGAACAGAGATTGGCCAGCCAACGGAAATGGGAAGACCGAGCTCCTGCTGCAGACCTCGTGACGCATAACAATGGGACGATGGCAGATTTGAGGCGAAAAGTCGAATTAGAAATCAGCAGAATACGCTCCGAGCAAAAAACCGGAACCTTGCCAACTTCCAAATATATGGCGTGGTACGAGGATAAAATGTCTAAAACCAAAGCGGGCGGAAAAGTTGAGAAATCCTAACCACGAATCCGCAATCTCTTGAATGGCTCAGCGAGTATCGCATTTACCTTAGGACCATACTCAGCGAACCTTTTCCGCGACCTTCCCGATCCTACCTCTCTGCTTTGGCTCATCTGACTCTTGTGACAATAGAGTGCGTCCATCTTAATTTCAAAGGTTTCATCAATATCAATAAAGGTGTCAGGGTGGTCACTGCCCCAGAGAAGGACATCCAAAACCTTGTGGGGCTCCAGACCCTCATCGATCATGTCAGGGTACGCCAAGTAGTCCCTAGCATAGGGGAAAATTGCATCTAAGGTAACCCGGCCAGTGACGTAATGATCGCGGTGTCTTATCCATCCACGCTCAGGATCAATAGTTAAAACAACATCTGGCCGATGTATTCGTATTTCTCTGACCAGCTGAGCCCTAAATTCAGCGCTATCTTCTAAACCTTGGTCCGGATGATCTAGAAATACCACCTTGGAAAGCCCCAATGCTTCTGCCGAATCTGATTGCTCAGCCTTTCGTAAAGTAGCTATTTTTTGAGAATCAATGGTTCTATCAGAAGTACCCTTGTCCCCATTAGTACAGACAACCAAGGCGATATCTGCCCCTTGGTTGGACCATTTTGCTATCGTTCCCCCTGCACCACTCTCCGCATCATCAGGGTGAGGAGTAATAACAAGAATTTTCTTCGATTCATCCATTGGGATCATAGTTACTTCAACACCTTTCGATAAGACTCAGGAAGCAATCGACTTTGCTTATCCTGACTAATCCTAAATAAAATTCGGTATTACTTCCTCTCCAAATCTTTGTAGTTGCTCCTCAATCACTTTCTGAGGAGTCCCTATTACTTGCCCCACATTAACCATCTCAACTCCCGGATACCTCTCTTGGACTTTCATCAGTTTTTCGGTGATAGAATCCGGCTTTCCCACCAGCCAACTTCCCGATTCAACTGATTGTTCAAGTGTTGGAAGTTCTGCAGACCTTGCCGCCGATCCACTTCCCAAAGCGTCTATCTGATTATCCGACAGCCCTCGGACAAAACCCAATGGAGCGAACATTTTCATATTCTCTTCAAAAAAAGGCCTTGCCTCCGCGATAGCTTTTTCTTCTGATTCAGCTATATGAACTGAGTAACCGATACACAAATTACCACCTAGTTCAGTCTCAGTACCATACTTCTCCTGCATTTTCTGCCAGGAATAAATCACTTCATCGCTGGCGCCACCGACGGCTGCACCCCCACCAATAATTCCCTTCATGTTATTTCGAGCCATGAAATCTAGTCCTCTTTCGCTAGCACTAACGATCGGCTGCCAACATTCGACGGGTCTATTTACGGGTCTTGGTACGAGAGTTATATCTTTAAGGTCATAACCTCTATAGGGTACTTCCGGAGGGATCGTGTAATTTTCACCCCGATGGGCAAAAGATTCTTTAGAGAAGGCTTTGTTAATAATTTCCACCTGTTCTTCGAATAGATTTCTATTAGCCTCCGCGTCTATCATGGGATTCCCAAAAACTTCTACCTCTCTGGTGTGATAACCCCTGCCAACACCAAAAACCACTCTACCTTCGGTAAGAATATCTGCTGTTGCGTAATCTTCAGCAAGTCTTAACGGATGCCACATCGGTGAAATATTAAACCCGCAGCCAATCCTAATGTTAGAGGTGATGTGGGCAAGATGAACTGCCAACATCATTAAATTTGGTATTACTTCATAACCCTCACGTTGAAAATGATGTTCCGCCATCCAGAAAATATCAAAGCCGTTCGAGTCCATAGTTTTGGCTATAGCCTCGGCTTTGCTGTATACCGTGTTAAGTTGCTCCTCGGAAAGCCACCTGTCATTGACAGGTGTAGCATCAAATCCAAGGTCGGGAAAATCGACATGTCCCGCGTAAAGGCTACCGAAACTCTTAATCATCAGAAAAAACTCCTAATTGATATTTTAATAGGCTCCAAAATACACTCTTGAGAAATTTACCGCAAAACTACTTCAAGCTAACTGTAGAGTCAAAATTCTAGCTTCAGTTCATAAATCTGAGACTATTTGCAAGCAGGATATTAATTTACTGAAAAAAGATTCCTAAAATATATTGACGGAATTACATGACAAGTATTATAAATTGCAAAGTTCCTGCGGAGAGAGCGTTTATCAGACAGCAGGCGGGCTTCCTCTATGTCCCGTCCTGAGGGTCCCTGCCCGGATCCAACCCAAACTATAGACGCTGCCCCTCTCTCCGCATGGACTACCTGAGGTGCAAGACAAGCCTACGAAAGTACCTTTAACCTTCTCTACAGAGTCCTACGAAGCCTCCTGTAAATTCTCCCCATTTTTTCGGCCTCTTCACTATCCCAGCCCGGGAATAGAGCTATTAAATCTTTGCCTCCAGGTAACACGAAAAGTGCAGTAGTATGCGGGCCTCGAGTCAGATAACTACCTGCTGCAAAATATACCCCCACAGTGAGACAAAACATGGATACTAAAAAGTAAATAACCTCAAAAAAACGGCCTAAAATCCCTACCAAGTTTTGGTCGATTACGTAGAAAGGCAAAATCTGTATCAGTACCAACCCCGCCCCGATAAGAGTAAGTCTTGTGCCAAACTCTCTCTTACTTTGCTTCCCCCCATTTTTGAGTTGGGGTGGCATTGACTCGTCAATAGGAGCTTCTTGCCAGTTTGATAAAAGTTGTGGAACTCTTTTGTTCCCGATATTTGGAACAAGAATCCTGCGATTTGTCAGGATGGCAAAATCCGACGAATAGAGTAACTCCTCATCCCGCCTTAATTTTAAAGTCTGGGCATCTACACTTTCTGATAAATTTATATTGTTCATATAACCACTTAGAGATTTATGCTCCGATTATACTTTAGTAGTCGCAAAGAGGCTTACTGTAGGGCCGTTTAGTCAATTGTTTTTCGCTCTGAAGTTATCACTATTGACTATTGACTGCAGTAAAGGCCGGGTATAGCATTGTTTACTGCATTAGTTAATGAAATGAATAACGTAATCTGAACATAAAAAGATACGGAACCTGACTTCAGTCGGGGGCAATCCCCCGGCTTTTTTTTTGCACCTTAACAACTGAATTTCTGTCGAAAAGTAACGAGTCCTGGTTTCCATTAGGAGACTAGGAGACCAAGGTCTGGGCTCCGCAATTGTCCAGACCAAATATTATTGAGAGCAATAGAAATGCCTTAATGAGGGTCAAGTTATTAAGGGTTTACGGTGGATGCCTTGGGGCCAAGAGCCGACGAAGGGCGTAGCAAGACTGCGAAAATCCTCGGTCAGCTGTCTAGCAAGCTTAGCCGAGGGTACCCGAATGGGGAAACCCGTCCTGGGTTATACCAGGACATTCCGTTAAGGAAAGGTAAGTATGTGAACTGAAACATCTAAGTAACATGAGGAACAGAAATCTAAAGAGATTCCCTTAGTAGTGGCGAACGAACGGGGAATAGCCCAAACCGCACGGGCTCAGTGGAATGAGGTCCTATGTCCGAGCGGGGTTGTAACACGTACCCCCCCTAACCTCGAATGAGGGGAGGAAGTTACAAAATCTTTTTCTAGCCAAACGCACCTGGAAAGGACGACCATAGAAGGTGATAGTCCTGTAGGCGAAAGAAAAAGAACTTCCGGAACGTTGTTGAGTACCACGGAACACGAGAAATTTTGTGGGAAACTGGGGAGACCACTCTCCAAGGCTAAATACTCTTGGCCACCGATAGTGAACCAGT
>CAJWWP010000018.1:0-33343 GCA_913048525.1 uncultured Chloroflexota bacterium | reverse complement strand
ACCGTTACCCTATTCATTGGAACATCACCTGTATTCTGGAATTGATGCTCAACACCACCAGGAACATGAACACAATCACCCTGACGGATTGCGTATTCTTTTCCACCAAATAGTAGAACCCCGCTTCCCTCTGTGATAAAAGCCTGATGCTCCCATGGATGAGTATGAAATGGCGATGATTCCCCAGCAGCATGTTGCACGTAAAGCATTACGTAGTTAGGAACACCATCCTCTTTCCCGAGAACAGGATTGTTGTTATCTCTATAATTTTTTATTACCGGTTCCATTAATCATCTCCCCTAACATTAATTTGTTCTGACTGTAGGCTCACCGCCTGTAGTAAATTCGCTTGAAGGCATCTGCCTGAGGCATACCGTGACCTTTACCTCTCTCTCCTCTCCATTCAATCATACGATCATAGACCTGCTGGAAACTCTGCCCACTCATCTGAGATTTATGACTCGTTAGTGCCGCAATTGATGTCTTCATATGACCACTAATATCAATCCACAAGTCAGGTTCTGGATGACCCATAATCCATGCTTCGGCAACTTTGTGAGGCTCAAAGCCTTCCGCCAGCAACTCTGGAAAGGTCATATGGTCTCTCGCGGTGGGAAATATAGCAGCTAGGGCATTTTCTCCTGCTGCAACATGATCTGGATGACCTGAACCAAACCCACCATCCAGGATGCGCATCGGGTATTGGCAGATAACTATGTCGGGTTTTTGCCGACGAATCTCTCTGGCAATATCCTTTCTCACATCAAGACCAGGAGTTAAATAACTGTCAGGATAGCCAAGAAACGTAACATTCGAGAGGCCTAGAGCTTTCCCTGCTTCCTGTTGTTCTTCTTTTCGTATACCTGAAAGCTTTTCCTCTGTCATTCCTGGTTCGCTGCTACCCTTACTTCCATCTGTACACAAAACATATGCAAAATCCCATCCTTCAGAAACTAAGCGTGCAACAGTGCCGGAGCAGCCATATTCAGCATCGTCTGCATGGGCAACAACAACAAGTCCTCGTTTATATTCTTCAGGCCAATCACTCGAATGTGCCAACTAAATCTCCTCTTAGTTTTATTGCAAACAACGTCAGCAAAACATTAGGTTTTTTGGATAGCAGTTTAATTAAAACCTACCTTCATCAGTCATACAAGACTTAATAGGTTACCAGATGCGATGGCATCGGTCGCTCGTTGAATAGCAGCCATGAGAGGGGCAGGATATACGCCCAGCACAATCATTACCCCAAACAATCCCCCCAAGATCAGTTTCGTGGAAAAAGCCACTAAAATTGGTGAATTATCTTCCGAACTTTCGATATACAACTGTCGGGCTACCATCAAGTAATAGTAGAGGGATATTAAACTCATAACTATCGCCAAACCTACCAGCCACAAAAGACCCTGACCACCCACCGCATTAAATAGGTAAAACTTACTCGCAAATCCAACGAAGACTGGAAGGCCTGCCATTGAGAAAAGAGCGCAAACCAGCACCAATGAAACCAGTGGTTGCCTTTTTGAAAGACCAGCAAGACCAGATATGTCGTCCCTGCCAGTCTTGTTATACACAACTATTACACAAAGAAACGCTGCCATACTAGTGAACCCGTACGAAACCATGTGAAACAGAAGTCCGTTGGAAACTAAATTCGACAACTTCTCAGTTGTAGTCCCATTACCCACAACCGGAACAAGAGCGGCTAGACCCATTAAAAGATAACCCATATGCCCAATGCTTGAATATGCCAGAAGCCGCTTCATATTTCTCTGAACAAGTGCCAGCAAATTGCCGACTACCATGGTACTTGCAGCAATTACGATTATTACAGGTTGCAACTCTCCAAGAACTGTAAAAAATCCTTCGGCAAATAATCTCATTGCCAGTGCCAGTGCAGCAGCCTTAGATCCCACTGACAGCCACGCAGTGATAGGCAATGGAGCTCCCTCATAGACGTCTGGAGCCCACATATGAAAGGGTACCGCGGCAAGCTTAAATCCCAGACCACTCACCATCAAAACGAATCCCACTGCTAAACCAGGATATATGGAGGGGAGGGCGCTAAAAGCAACAGACATTTCGTCAAATCTCGTGGTTCCTAAGATTCCATATATTTGACTGATTCCAAAAAGTATTAGTGCCGATGAAAATGCCCCAAGCAGAATATATTTAACAGAGGCTTCATTAGATTTTGGATTGTATCTTTCATAACCAACCAGAACATATAGTCCGAAGCTAAGTAACTCGAGATTAATGTAAGCAGTGAGTAGCTCCGCAGAAGATGCTAGAAGCATCGCCCCCAGTAGAGTAAAAAGAAGAATCCCATAATACTCACCTGGGTATTTTAGTTTGGAATGAACATATTCCCTAGATATAATGACAGCTACAGCACCTATAACGAGGAAAAATATTCTAAAAAATTTAGTGAATTCATCAAATTCAAGCAATCCATCATAAAGCTGGCCGTCGGACTCAACAAACAAGCTTATAAGTAGGATTACTACCAGACCAATGAATCCAATCCATGCGAGGTGCTGCTTCCAATTTTCTTTAATAAAAAGGTCCAATGCGAGAATGAAAAATGCAAGCCCCGCTACGAGAAACTCGGGAATCAAGAGAGAAAAATCGTTCATCTCGCCCCCGGTATCATTGCAAGTATTGGGTTCACTCCGCTCTCGATAACCTCAATGTATGGAAAGGGCCAAAGCCCGACCGAAAATATGATAGCTACCAATACCCCAGCTGCCAGCAGTTCCCGAGATCCAGAATCTGTCTGACTTTCCCACATTTCGGGAGTTGGGCCAAAGAAAACCTTGGAAAGTAACCGCAAAATATATACCGCGGTTAGAGCAGCACCCACTACGGCTGCGCTTCCCAGGATTGTGCCCAAGAGTCCATAACTTTGGAATACCCCGATGAAAACCAGGAGTTCCGCCACAAATCCACTCATTCCCGGAAGTCCTAAAGATGTTAGACCAGCGACGGTGAACAAGACCGATATAACGCCCATTCTTTTTGCCATTCCTTCCAAAACAAGCGTGTCTCTTGTGTGGGTCCTGTCGTAAATCATTCCAGCAACCGCAAAGAATAGTGCTGTCATTATGCCGTGCGAAAACATCTGCAGCACCGCTCCACTCATCCCCAAAACATTCAATGTCGCTATACCCATTAATACATAGCCCATGTGACTCACAGATGAGTATCCAATAACATATTTCAGATCCGTTTGTCCCATGGCCGATACTGCGCCATATATGACATTCACTGCACCAAGAACTATCAGGAGAGGCATCCATGTTTCGGCTCCAGTTGGCATGAGCACAAGACCAACCCTAATAATCCCAAACGCCCCAAGTTTCATTAACACACCGGCATGCACCATGCTAACCGCGGTTGGAGCAGCAACATGGCCATCAGGAGACCATGTATGAAACGGCCATAGACCCGCTAAAATCCCAAACCCAACCATTAGCATAGGAAAGAAAATATTCTGAAATGTCGGAGAAAAAGCGTTATTGGAAACTTTCTGAATTTCAAGAATACTAAATGTACCGATACCAGCTTGGAAGAAGATAGCTATGATGGCTATCCAAACTAAAACACTCCCAGCCACCAATACGAGGGTCAATTTCATTGCACTATATTCTTTAGTTCTAGTGAATCCCCTGAACTGACTAGTGCTACCCCACTTGCCAATAAGCAAGTACATTGGAAGCACTGAAAGTTCGTAGAATAAGAAGAAAAAGAATAAATCGAAAGTAACAAAAACCCCAAAAACCCCTGCCAACAAGACAAAATAGAGAATGAAAAAATCTTTGGCAGATTCCCTTATATTCCAAGAAATTAGTGTACCGGTCAGCATCACAATCCCAGTGAGCAAAACCATGGTAGCTCCAACACCATCAATCCCTAGAGATAATGTGATCGCATCGTCGCCAGCTCCCCATGGCCCAGGAAGAGACAGCCACCGATAAATTTTCTGAAATTGAACAGCTCCTGCAGTTTCGTCAAATGAAACGAAAATATAAATCGCCAAAACAGCTACAACAAACGAGACCGTAACAGCCACGACTTTAATGACTTTCAGCGCTCCTGCAGGAACAAAAAGTAAGATTACCGCACCCAACATAGGTAATCCAACCAAGCATAAAAGGACAAATGAATCCATTCCTTCTAGCACTTCTAAAACACCCACCATACTATTACCGCTAGAAATACCCCGAATGCCATAGCAGTACCGTAGTTATATATCTTGCCCGTCTGAACTAGTCTAATCTTGAAGGCTGATAACAAGACAGATTTTGCTGATCCATCGATACCGGTATCGTTTATCACGATACGGTCGAATGTCGCTATAAGTCTTCCTGATTCGAGAACTATTCTGTCAATAACAAACTGGTAGATAGCGTCTATCCAAAATCCCTTTAATGCACCTTTGTACAGCAATCCTAGACGCAATGCCATCGATTTATGAGATAGGGATGACTTGCCGTAATAAAGCCAACCCACTACCACTCCAAGAATGGCGATCAACAAGGAAACTACTATCAACCAGGGAATTATGTGAAATTTGCTTTCTTGTTCGACAAAAGACGTAAATCCCTTAAATCCTCCCATCGGAATCGCGACCATCCCAAGGAACACTGCAACGAGCGTAAGCATTATTACAGGAAAAAGCATAAGAAATGGCGACTCATGAGCATTTTTTGCGGCATCAGTCCGTGAGCTTCCGGTAAACGTAATGAAAAAAAGTCTAGCAATATATAGGGCGCTGACAAATCCCCCTGCCAATGTCACTATCAAAAACCCTAATCCCATTTCTTGGTACACAGAGCTAAGTATCTCATCTTTACTGAAAAACCCAGATAATGGTGCGATACCGGCTAGAGATAATGATCCAATTAAAAAAACTCCTGTTGTTATTGGCATTTTGCTTTTGAGCCCTCCCAAGCTCCAGCAGTCTGTCTCATCGTTCGTGCCGTGCATAACGTTGCCGGCTCCCAAGAAAAGAAGCGCTTTGCTTATTCCATGTACCACTAGATGGAGCAACGCAGCACCCACACCTCCAGTCCCAATTGACAGCATCATTAAGCCCAGATGACTAATCGTTGAATATGCCAGAATACGTTTAATATCTGTCATCACTAGGGCAATAAAACCAGCAAAAATGAATGTGAATAGGCCCGTTACAGCAACGATAACCTGCATTTCTGGAACTAGATCAAACAAAGGCATCATTCTCGCTACCAAGTAAACACCGGCCGCAACCATGGTGGCCGCGTGAATCAACGCTGATACAGGAGTAGGACCCTCCATCGCATCCGGAAGCCAAACATGAAGAGGAAACTGACCAGATTTACCCATGGCTCCAAGAAAAATCAGCAAGGAAGACCACAGAATCGTCGAGTCCGATATACCACCATTTTGTGCAACATGGATGATAGAGGAAATATGAAAAGTACCGGTAGCTTTGAATAGAATTATTATCCCAATCAGCAGACCAACATCCCCAATCCTAGTTGTTATAAAAGCCTTCTTGGCGGCTTCTGCTGCAGAGCGTCTGTCAAACCAAAAACCAATTAAAAGATAAGAACCAAGCCCGACAAGTTCCCAGGCGAAATATAGAAATAGGAGATTATCTGCAAGTACTACCAGCAGCATTGCGCCAGCAAAGAGGGCATGTAGAGAAAAATACCACCCGTAACGGCTATCCCCTTTCATATACTGAAGGGAATAGACTTGAACCAAAAGGGCAACAAAAGTTATTAGACCCAACATGACCACGGATATTCTATCTACCAGAAATCCCCAAGTGAATTTCCAGAATCCTATATTTATCCAGTCAATATCGACATGTAGAGGAACAGAACCCCCTGATAAGAAATCGGACAAAACAAACCAGAACAAAATAAAGCCGGCTGCAATTGCAGCAATCGATATAAATGATCCCTTGCCCGGTAGAAACCTCCCTAAGAATATAGTGACTGGAAAAGCAAGAATAGAAAGTGCTGGGATCAGCCAAGCGGCGTTAGAACCTGCAAAAATATCAATGCTCATTGTATTCACCCCTTGAGCAAATCTATTTCATCGACATTGACGCTGCGACGCTCCCTATACAATCTGAGAATGATCGCTATTGCAAGAGCGAGTTCAGCCGCCGCAATTGTTATAACAAAAACTATAATCACTTGACCTAAAGATCGATGTGATCCACCGAACGTTCCAAACGCCGAGTATCCAATAAGATTTATATTTACGGCGTTGAGCATCAGTTCAATGGACATGAGAACCAACACCGTACTCTTTCGAGCAAGTACTCCATATATACCAAGGCAAAACAAAATATAAGCCAACACCTGGAAGTGAGGTAAAGATATCAACTCGAGTCCCCTTGCTCCTCGTCACTGGCATCACGTCGCACTATTACAATAGCCCCTACAAGTGCCACTAGCAGAACTAGAGATGCTACTTCAAAAGGAATGGCCCAGTCAGTAAAAAGGCTTTCCCCCAACTCAACCATACTAACGGGAGACCGATCTCCTTCGGGTGTGGGAGTTTTTGCAAGGGAGGCGACTAACATAGCAAACAAAACTAGGGAAACAACGAAAGCCAACGGGCGATTGCGGTTATCAGAAATATCACGGAAATCGTCGATGCGGGTTAGCATAAGCGCAAACAATATAACGATTACTACAGCACCGCCGTATATAAGGATCTGCACGAGGGCGAGAAACTCAGCAAACGCCAGTAGAAAGACACCGGCTATTCCCATCATTGAAACGAGCAAGGAGAACGCAGCGTAAACGATATTCCTCGTAACTACTACTCCAATTCCTCCTGAAAGAACTAAAGCTGCTGCTGCATAAAAAAGAATTAAAGATCCGGTCACTCTTTTCCCTCCATAGACTCACCAGATCTACTGTCGGTCGCTTCGGCATCATTTAATGACAGACTTGAACCTTCCTCAACCTGAGGGATACCTCGATTTTTCTCAGGATTTCTAGGCGCCCATCCAACCTTTCGTTGATAGTCTCTACCCATCGTAATCAACGACTGCAAATCTGCTCGGTTACCATTGCGCTCGTACTTACTTAACTCATGTTCATGAGACATCTCAATTGCATCGAAATTACATACATCCACGCAAATACCGCAAACTATGCAACGCCCTAGATTAATCTCAAAGGTATCTACTATTTTCCTGCGGCGGCTTTCCACAGGGTAAAGGGGATTATCCTTCATTTCAGCAGTCATGCACTGTGTGGGACATTCTCTTATACAAACCATGCAGCCCGTGCAATACGGTTCCTCTACCTCCACATCCCAAGTCAAAGCGGGAAATCCCATGTATCTATCTTCCAAATTCAACCGCTTGTCAGGCTCAGGGTACTCGGCGGTAACGGATTCACGCCATGTTGATTTTAATGTGACAGCTAGCCCACCGATAAAACCTATGATGTCACCAATCATTCGACTCCTCCGCTCGTCTCAACAGGAGAATACCTGGTTTTAGATCGTATATCTTTTGCAGATACTAGCCTGACGGTATCTCGCTTCATAGAGCTGCTTGAGTTAAGTCGAATTATGCAAACGGCGCCAACTAGTAATATCCCCGACAATCCAGTCAGTATCCAAAGAGGCATACCATAAAAAAGAACGACTGCGGTTATTACAATATTTAAGAACGAGAGGGGAACAAGCAGCTTCCAGCCAAACGCCATAAGCTGGTCTATCCGAAGCCTAGGATAAGTTCCTCTTATCCAAAATATCAGCCATATGACAGCAGAAGTTTTTAATAACAACCAAATCGCAGACAAGGTCGTGTGTAAAAATCCTTCAAAAGGCATAGTTGGCCAAGACCAACCCCCAAGAAAAAGCAATACAGTCAACACAGCTATAGTGAAGGTATTCATATACTCAGCCAAGAAAAAGATTGACCAATGTGCCCCACTGTACTCCACAAAAGGGCCGCCTATAACTTCAGATTCTGCATGATGAATGTCGAAAGGAGTCCTACCAAGTTCTGCTAGAGCTGAAGTCAAGAATATAAATAACCCCAGAGGTTGAACCAATGCAAATGAAACCGACCTCTGTTGAGCAACAATCTCCGTGAGATCCAGAGATTGTGCCAGCATTGCCACTCCTAATATTGCCATTATGAAAGGAATCTCATAGCTAATGAGTTGTCCTGCAGCCCTAAGACCTCCCAGAACAGCCCATTTATTTGCTGAGCCCCACCCCGCCATGACAAGACCCAGAACAGACAAAACTGAAACAGCCGTTATATAAAAAAGACCTAAATCTAGGTTCTCAACCACTATTTGACGAGTTATAGGTATCGTGACCCACATAAGAAAAGCCGGAACAAATACAGCGATAGGAGCTAACCAGTAAACCCCCCTATCTGCCCATGTAGGTAATATGTCTTCCTTAGTTATCAACTTCAACGAGTCAGCTACCGGCTGCAAAATACCCTTGAACCCAACCCTTGTTGGGCCCATTCGCTGCTGTATCCTGGCTAAAGCTTTCCGCTCCGCATATGTAAGCACTAGCACTACAAAAGACACGGATAACATCAAGATGACGGCTTTTGCCAAAATAATAAGAACTTCGGAAACAGTCATCGATCGACCTCTCCCATTATCAAGTCGATCGAGCCCAGTATCAAAACTGCATCCGCAAGATAAGACCCTTGAAGCATCTGCTCCAGAGCTTGGAGATTCGCAAAAGAGGGAGCACGGACCTTAACACGGTATGGAGTGTCGCTGCCGTCACTAACCAAAAAAACTGCAAGATCTCCTCTTGGTGACTCAGTTCGAACGAATACTTCACCCTTAGGTGGACGTACTATCCTCCTAACCGCCGCTGAAATGTCCCCCTCGGGAAGTTCACGGGCAGCTTGTTCAATGATTTTGACGGATTCACGCATTTCTTCAATACGAACATAGAATCTATCCCAACAATCACCATATGTCCCAACAGGAATATTAAAGTCAAAGCGATCGTAGATTGAATAGGGGTCCGTGATACGAATGTCCTCCGCTATCCCAGAAGCCCTAAGAGCGGGACCAGTCACACCGAAGTCTATTGCATCTGGGCCAGTTATAGACCCTACACCCTTAGTTCTGGCAAGAAACATCTCATTTTTTGAAATTAAAGCGTCGCACTCCTCAATTCCACGTTTTAGATGATCAAGCACCTCATGCAGACGTTGTTGAAAATCTATAGGTAGATCATCCTTGACCCCACCAATACGGATGTAATTGTGCATCATCCTAGCCCCCGTCACACTTTCAAATAAATTCTGAATCTTTTCGCGTTCTCTAAAGGCGTAAAGAATAGGGGTCATTGCGCCTGCGTCTAACCCGTAAACACCATAAAAAAGCATATGACTAGCAATGCGATTTAGTTCACATAGAATCACCCTTATGTATTCGGCGCGCTCAGGAACATCTACGTCCATAATCTTTTCGGTTGCAAGACAGAAAGCTAATTCGGAATTAAGATTTCCAACATAGTCCATTCTGTCAAATAAGGTCACAATCTGACTGTAGTGCTCACTTTCGCAAATTTTTTCAGATCCCCTGTGCAAGTAACCAATATGGGGCTCAGATTTAATGATCCTTTCCCCGTCTACCCAGATAACCAACCGAAAAACGCCGTGTGTGCTTGGGTGCTGAGGACCCATGTTGATCATGAGATCAATGGATCCATCCGTTTCATTTTTCTTTTCGTCGACTTGCATATATTTAATTCCCATTCCCGTCAGGCACTATTACCACTCCTGATAATCGTGGAACGGAAAGCTCTTTCTCCCGGGAAAGCCATCAAAGCCTTCATAAAGCAAAAGTGGGGAAAGATTACCGTGACCAAGAAAAATTACTCCGAACAAATCATGCCCTTCACGTTCAAACCATTCGGCTGAGCGCCATACAGAAGTTACTGTAGGAAGTATCGGGTCGGCTGAGAATACGGAGGTTTTGACGGCCACTTTGTAGTAAGTGGATAAAGAAACCATGTGGTAGACAATCTCGAACCTTTGTTCACTCTCCTCATAATCGACAACTGAGATTGAACAAAGGTAGTTAAATAATAGGTTTTGGGAATCTTTCAAAAACTGACAAACTTGTACTAACGATTCCTTGGGCACCGTTATGGTCACCATGTCTACACACACCCCTATTTCCGATTTAAGATCAGGGGGCAAGATCTCATTCAGCATCTCGAAAAGTTCCTCACCACGCGGATCTAAACAAGGGGGAGCGATCGGTATCTCACGGGCACGCCTACCTGAGGAAGGTTTTTTATTCACCATCTGGCGCTTGTGAGGGAGGGTTTTGGTTCTTGGCATCTAGTTGGATTTTTTCCTGGAGTTGCATAATGCCATGCATCAAGGCTTCTGGCCTGGGGGGACAGCCAGGAACATACACGTCGACCGGAATCAGATGGTCAACACCCATGACAACAGAATAGGACTTGTAATACGGTCCGCCATTGGTCGCGCAGCTACCCATCGCAATCACCCATTTCGGGTCAGGCATTTGTTCATAGAGTAATTTTATTGGATCAGCCATTTTCTTGACCACGGTTCCCGCGACTATCATCACATCAGCTTGACGTGGAGAAGGCCAAGTCACGACTCCAAATCGATCAAGATCATGATGAGACATGTGAGCACTAATCATTTCTATCGCACAACAAGCCAATCCGAAAGATAGGGTCCACAAAGATGACTTACGGGCCAGCGAAAATAATTGATCGGACTTTGCTGTGACGGCATTAGGCAAAACCCTGTTAAACACACTGTCGGGCACATTATTACCCTCACCAACCTTGTACCCGTCACCAATACGCCCAAAAATCTGATCACGCATATGATCACGGCTTGGGCCGTCCATTGGTATCGGCTGGTCATCTTCATTTATCGCCACTGGAGAACTCCTTTGCGCCAACCGTAAATGACGCCGAAGAAAAGTACGGCAATAAATATCAACATCTCATAGAAAACTATGGGAACTGCTTCAACGAAAATCAGAGCCCACGGGAAAAGAAAAACTGCCTCCACGTCAAAAATGATAAAGATGATCGCAAAAACATAATATCTGATCTGTATTTGGGACCAATGATAGGGGGCAGCCGGTATCCCGCATTCATACGGTGAATTCTTAGCTTCTGACGGCCTACGCGGAGCAAGCAATCTCGAAGCGGCAAACATCAATAGAATTGCCACCAAGCCAACTGCTGCAACCACGAGGACCGCGATCCAGTTTAAGACGTAACTTTCTGACAATGAGCCACCTTACGCCGCGTCTCGTATCGCAGTCACAAAAAATAGCTACAAAATCTTATCACAAATGAACCCTCCTTCATGGGTTGATCAAGGGTTATACCAGAAAATATGAGCAGCTCAACACACACGTTCATTACTGGGTATTTGCAAGATTTAATACCTAACAAGAGGGTCCTGCATGTCTTGTGGGACTTTTTTCAACGATGTTGTTATAATCGCGCCACGTCTCAATTATCACCCTAGGCGATGCCTACATTGCAGAGTATTTCCAGACATTTCCTGCTCTCAGGGATCTCCTAAACGGACTCCAAACTAGGGAGAATAGATATGGTTCAATCTGTCACTGTTCCAATTACGATAAATGTGAATGGGAAACAACACTCAGCCGAAGTAGAGCCACGCTTGTTGCTTGCGCAGTTCTTGCGAGAAAACTTGAACATGACGGGGACACATATCGGGTGCGACACTACGAGCTGCGGAGCCTGTACAGTGATAATTGATGGGAGGTCCGCAAAGTCTTGCACCATACTTGCCGTACAGGCTAACGGATCTGAAATAACAACTGTTGAGGGCTTGGCAGACGGTGATAACCTTCACCCAATACAGGAGGGCTTTTGGGAGAAGCACGGTCTCCAATGTGGATTCTGTACACCTGGAATGATGATGTCAGCTGTCGCCCTTCTGAATGACAATCCAGATCCCTCAGAGGACGAAATACGGCACGGGCTTGCTGGCAACGTCTGTAGATGTACCGGCTACCACAATATTGTGCTAGCCGTGCAATATGCTGCTGACAAGATGAAATCGTAACACTCTACATAACAACGCAAAGCCATTAAAACCCCCTAATGAGAGGAAGCATATGATCCCCGCACCGTTTCAGTACCACAAACCCGCTTCTGTTGCCGAGGCGGCTGAGCTGCTTAAAAAGCATGGCTCAGACGCAAAGATCCTAGCCGGTGGGCACAGTCTTATCCCTTTAATGAAGTTACGGCTTGCACAACCGGAAGTGATAATAGATATCGGATCCATAGAATCCATGGCCTATGTACAGGAGCGAGACGGAGGAATTGCAGTGGGCGGGACAACTCACTACGTTGATATAGCAAATTCCTCAATTGTTCCTACGGCCCTTTCAGAAGCGGCAGCCCAGGTTGCTGACGTCCAAGTCAGAAATAGAGGTACTATTGGAGGGAGCCTTGCTCACAGCGATCCAGCAGCTGACTTGCCTGCCGCTCTAATAGCACTCAAAGGTCAGATAATAACCAGTTCTACGAGTGAACATAGAACTCTTGAATCAGACGAATTCTTTCAGGATCTCTTCACTACTTCTCTCAGAGAAGATGAAATTATCAGTGAGATATTTGTTCCCGGCGAGTCTAGCGGGACAGGTTCCGCATACGTAAAGTTTGCCAATAAGGCTTCACATTACGCAATAGTTGGTGTTGCGGCATCAGTCACAGTTTCTGCCGGAAAATGCACAGCGGCCAGTATAGGAATTACAGGAGCGGGGCCTGCCGCTTATCAAGCTAGTGCCTCCATGTCTGACCTGACTGGATCTACTCTTGATGACGCCGCGATAGGTAAGGCATCCGCAGAAGCAGGCGAAGGAGTCGACTTTAACGACGATGTCCACGCGTCTGGAGAATATAGAGCACACCTCGTCACTGTATTTACAGAACGAGCCATTAGGTTAGCTAGCTCAAGAGCTGGCTAGATATAAAATCTATGCCCAAAATATTGGACATATCACTAGACAAGGCATGGTATATTGGATACTTAATTAAATAGTTCGTCCCGAGTGGCAGGCGAGGCCCCAGTCCTTTGACCCTGTCCGGCAACCTTAACTCTCAAGGTGCCCCTGGGGAAGAAGACGAGGTCCTAAATGGACAAAGGGTACGGGCTCTCCGTACACTGGAGGGCTTTTTTTATTGCCCCTCGATAATTTTCTTCGAACCCATCGGGACGTCAAAGGGGATGTTCTGATAATTATGTGTCGAGAAAATCAAACTACAAATGCTGTTAATTCTGAGGTAGGCTGGAAAGACCGTGTTCTTAAACACAAGAAATTTAGGGTTAGCTCTCCAAGAAATTTTCCAAATTTAGACATATATCGGAGCCTGTTTTTGATCGCACATAAAGTAGGAGGCCTAGATGTCGAATGGGCTTCGGAATTACGAAAAACCTACGGGTCAGACTGGGTTAAAAGATACGCGGACATACTAGATCCAATGATAGCAATCAACCTGAACTTTAGAGTTGAACCATCCGGGACTTACGGCTAGCATCATCTTTAGTCAACCGGCGTCTACCTACAATTTGTGTCTATGCTGGAGTAGTTAGTGCCCATACGCACATTGGGCACTCAATCAGTCATCTAGAAACTATCCGTGGCTCCGACTAACAAATCTCAATTCATGATGCATACACACGACAGCTACATCCGAAGCAGGAGCTGATTCATAAAACTAGAATTCACTGGGTTTTCGCTCAGTTGTTGTAGTATTGGGCCAGCAAAATACGAGATTATGACTAGGAGGAACTATTGGCTTCAGGAACTACTTACAGCAATTCTTCTTTTAGCAAAACCGAGGCGGTTTCCCATAATGGCATGGTAGCCACGAAAGATAAACTGGCCACAGAGGCAGGTTTGGAAATCCTGAGAATGGGAGGAAACGCTGTGGACGCCGGAGTAGCGTCTTGCCTAGCCGTAGGGGTAGTGGAACCAGAATCTAGTGGCATTGGGGGAGGTGGTTACATGGTATTCCAAATGAGGGACCAAGGTGGTGTTATAGGATTTCCAATGAAAGGTCCAAATGCAGGAACACCAGACATGTATTCGCTATCCGGTGAGCCTTCGGTCGGAAGCTTTGGTTGGGCTGGAGTCTTAAATGACGAAAACATTCACGGTTATCGTTCTATTGCGGTACCAGGGTGCGTTGCAGGCTTAGCGGAAGCCCACAAAAGATTCGGAAACTTACCCTGGTCAGAGGTGGTTGCACCAGCAGCTAATATAGCGCGTAATGGATTTTCTCCTGAATGGTTCACTCTCTATAAGCTCGGCGGACTCTCCCAAATGTTACTTCGCTACACTGAATTAAGGGAAACGTTTATGCCAGACAACCAGCTGCCTTACGGTGGAATCGAGGCTCCCTACATTCTAAAACAACCAAACTTGGCAAAGGCTTTGGACTCAATAGCAAGAGATGGCGCAAACTCTTTATATCGAGGTGAATTAACTGAGGAGATCACCAGAGATATTCAATCTAATGGCGGGATTTTGACGATGCAAGACTTCGATCAATACAAGCCCTTCTATTGGAAGAATGGTCTTGAATTTAAATATCGAGGAAAGACTATTCGTGTACCAAACTACGCCTGTGCCGGTATAACTAGTGCAATGACATTAAAATTGCTCAACAAATTTGATTTATCTTCCACGCAACATAACAGTGTAGAAGCGTTACATCTCTACATTAGCGCAGCTCGAATGGCCTATGCTGATAGGTTTGAATATATTGCCGACCCAGAATTTGCTGATGTTCCATGGCAAGGGCTCGTTTCTGATACCTACACAGACCGACGGAGTGGAGAAATAGGCGCCAACTGCGCATCTCAGTTTAGCCCAGGAAACCCTTGGATCGAGGAAGGTCGAGACCCCAAATTCGTACTGGAAAGTAGTAAACCACGACCAGACAACGGGACAACCCATCTCACCGTTGTGGACGGCGAAGGAAATGCCGTCTCAATAACAAACACTATAATGTCGGGATTCGGATCTGGAATTATTCCGAAAGGAACCGGGATAGTGATGAACAACGGAATGATGTGGTACGACCCAGTACCTGGGAGGGTAAACTCAATTGCTCCAGGAAAATACCCTCTAAACAATATGACACCTGCCTTGGTCCTGGGTAAAGACGGCGTGGAGATCGCTGTAGGAGCGTCCGGAGGCAGAAGAATTACTAATTGCGTTACCTCACTAATCTCAAAAATGATAGATTTTGGATTGAGTCCACAGGAAGCTATAGACGCTCCAAGAGTTGATTGCAGTTCCACAACAACTGATGTCCCGCTAGAATTGGACCCAGACGTGATACAGGGTCTAATGGCAAAAGGTCACAATATAAGAGTGTTAGGAGAAGGATTCACTCAGACGGGGTTTGCTAAATTTGCCAGTCCTACAGCTATTACCAGAAGCAACGGAACATTTCTTGGTGGGGTAGACACATTCCACTCTGCCTATGCGGCAGGACTTTGATCACCAAGTGACAACCTTAAACTATTCCTAGCCCGTAATAATTTTCACATCGGTAGCATCAGCCAATAATTTCTTGGCCCTGTCGAGCTTATCGGGATGATCGAATCTCGCATGGCGTTGAAGAGAACCAATAGCTTTCATTGTTTCGACTGTATCCGTGTCAACTATTACTGCCGCTACCTCTTCTTCATCACACTCATACTTCACATACTCAATTGGTTCCATTCCACGGGTTAATATGAAACATTGCATGTCCGTTTGAAGAGCAGACATCTGAACATCCGGCCTGTCACCCCTAACAATAACCGCTTTTTTGTTTTTAGTAGAGAAAATGTATTCACCTGGATCCATACCGAAACCACCCACCATAAAGTTCTCCACCAGTCGGTCAGAATATTCGGAACCAGTAAAAAATGTTCCTCCCAAAAGTTCTGATATTTGACCCACAGTTAAGCTAAGAAGTGTTCTGTCTTCTGGTATCAGGCCAAGCACAGTCACATCAGAATTCTGAAAAGAAGGAATTATCTTATCTACTGCTTCAGTTCTCCCATAGGCAGTTAAACAATTTATTAAAATTCCTATAATGTTGCCTTCGAATTTTTGAGCATAAGGCAGACTCGAATCTTTGTCTCTAAAATCCGACACTAGCAGAACTTTCGCTTTCGTTTCATCAACTATTTCGACATGATCTGACGTTGACATATCGCTTGATGAATCCACAACTACAAGGGAGCTATGGGAAGACTCTTCTTTCACTGCGTTTACAACACCTGATACTTCTGCTGTATCAATCTTAGAAAGTCGAATCTTTCCTTGGCCGAGCACAGTTTCTAAATCATCACTTGGGTGCTCATTCGCCCCAATTCTTAGAATGGTAACTAGACTTTGTTCGCCAGATGCTATGGATGCCAAGGCCATGGCGACCATCGTCTTGCCGGCTTTACGGTTCTGTGATGTTACATAAACGACGCCCATGTCCACTCTTTCTGCCTTACTTACAAATAAAACTTATTACTAAGGGTCCAGAGGACTTGAAAATCTAGGTGCGCACCCCACGACGCCTGCGGCGTAGTCTCCTTAGGCTTCTTTGCTTATCAAGCCTTTCTTGCTCTCCTTTGGAGCGAAAAAACCGCCTATTACGCAGTTCTCTCAGAATTCCAGACCTCTGCATAGTAGTCTGGAATCGTTTAAGCAAACCTTCTGGATCTTCACCATCACGCTGGGTTACAAATGCCAACCTTAATCTCCCTATCGATTCCACATTCTATGTACCACTCATGGAGCTTATTCCCATGAAGGGACTGAATCAAGTAATTGAGAGGCGTCAAAGCCCCTCGCCAAGGTGCGTAATTATAGCATATTGCCACCTTTCCCCAAACGGTACATTTAGTTGCGACTATGGTGTCTGAGGCTCTAATATTTCCTTATTGTTAACAAGGAAGTTAGATGAGAAGGAGTTGGAATGGCCGGCCCTCTGAATGAATTTACCCAGGTTGCCAAGTTTGACCCAGAAACGTTTGGCGATCCCGGAAAGAGAACGTTCCGCATCAACGCAGAAAGCGCGAGTAGCACCGCAAAGGTATGGTTGGAAAAAGAGCAGCTAGCAGAACTCTGTCTGGCAATCACCCAAATGGACCGCGAAAATAATCCAACTCCAAGCGACACCAACGTTTCTCCTTCCGATCTTGAGGCAGAACCTCTGACCAATCTAGATTTCAAAGCAAATCGACTTGCATTTGGTCACAACCCTGACTCCGGAATGTTCGTCGTTGACGCATACGATCCTCAGCTGGAAGATGAAGATGATGAGCCAACCGTACGGATATGGGTAACAAGAGACCAGATACGACATTTCTCCCGCGACGGACTGGCAATAGTGTCCGCCGGTAGAGCCACTTGTGATCTATGTGGAAGACCAAAAAACCTGGACGGGCACTACTGTGAGCGAACCAACGGCCACAGTAAAGAAGGAGCTGAGAATCTCTAAACTCGTTGATGAAAACCAACTAGCGCTCTTCAAGTTATCGTTTTGACTTCAGGCAACCAAGGAGACCCTCGCAATCAATTTCCTTCACCTGATGCCGAAATTCTTCACCTTGAAGCTGCCGAGGCAAACTTATTCCTAGAGACTGGTGAATTCCTTGGGGGCCACACGATGCCCTGGGGTTCCAACTACACGTTCCTTGTTTGGCTATCCGCTGATAGCCCAGATAAGTGTATCCAAGCAATTTACAAACCCCGCGATGGGGAAAAACCATTACATGACTTCCCACATGGAACGTTATACAAAAGGGAATTCGCCACGTATTTACTCAGTAAAGAATTAGGATGGCCTAACGTACCCTTAACTACCATAAGGGAGGGTCCTTACGGAGTGGGATCGATGCAGTTGTATGTGGACTGTGATCCAAGAATCACCTATTTTGAAATTCGTGACACAATGCCCGATGAACTTGAAAAACTAGCAGTATTTGATCTCCTTACAAACAACGCTGACAGAAAAGCGGGGCACTGCTTACTAGACAATCACGAAACTATTTGGTCAATTGATCACGGTCTTACTTTCCATTCCGTATTCAAACTTCGGACAGTTATGCTCGAATACTGTGGTAAAAGGATTTCAGAATCACTTATTGATGATCTAAAGCTATTGGCGGATCGTATGGAATCGTCTAGTGAGATCAAGTCGCGTTTGGAAACTCAGACCTCGGCCGAAGAGATTGAATCTCTTAAAACAAGACTGGACGTTATGATAACTGACCCCGTGATCCCGATACTCGACCCTTATAGAGATGTACCGTGGCCTTTCGTTTAGGAGACTATTGCACAAAGAAATTTAGTATTCTGATGATTCACACTAGCCGGGTTTGTATTGCCTCAAAATATAACCTGGCAATAAGATATAAAGACTTCTTTGTAAGAAGAAATATCTGCCTCATGGATAGGGAGGGTTGGCCGAGCGGACGAAGGCACCAGTCTTGAAAACTGGCATACCCTAATCGGGTATCGTGGGTTCGAATCCCACACCCTCCGCCAGACCGGGAAAGCAGCTACTAAGGCAGAAAACTACCCAATGCCTATAGAATAAATACATGAAACTACATGAATTCCAATCTAAAGAGATCCTCTCAAAGTACGGAATACCCGTTCCTCAAGGTAAAGTTGCAAGAACCCCTAGCCAAGCCGCTACCGCCGCCTTTGACCTCGGTGGAACCATTGTAGTCAAAGCCCAGGTCCATGCAGGAGGGAGGGGAAATGCTGGAGGTATAAAAGTTGTACAAACTCCGGGTGCCGCTGAACAAGCCGCCGCCGCAATGCTTGGGAAAAACCTTACAACTTTCCAGACTGGGCCAGAGGGGGTACCAGTCGAAAATGTGCTTATAGAAGAGAGTATTGAAATTGCGGAAGAACTCTATCTTGGCCTGGTTATAGACGGATCAACGAAAGGTGTCGTTGTGATTGCAAGCAAATCTGGAGGAGTCAACATCGAAGAAGTGGCTCAAAATTCTCCGGAAAAGATCCTTCAAATTCCCATCGACCCAATGCTGGGTGTCCAAGGTTTTCAGGGAAGACAAATTGCGTATGGGCTTGAACTGTCTCACAATCTGGTCAGAATCGCCGCCACTATGCTAGAGAACCTCTACAAGGTGTTCATAGATGTTGATGCCTCTCTGTTAGAAATTAATCCGTTGGTAGTAACCACTGACGGAAAATTAGTAGCTGCCGACGCCAAAATAAACATTGACGATGATGCTGTATACAGGCATGAAAATATTCGAGACATGGCCGACCCTTCTCAGGAAGACCCACTCGAAGTACAGGCTAGAGAATCAGATATAAATTACGTTAAATTGGATGGGAATATAGGATGTATTGTCAATGGCGCAGGTCTTGCCATGGCGACAATGGACGTAGCCAGCGCAGCGGGAGCAGCGCCTGCCAATTTCCTGGATATAGGAGGTGGAGCAGACGAAGAGAAAGTAGCAAAAGCGCTTACACTTGTACTTTCTGATGTTAATGTTAAAGCTGTTTTGGTAAATTTATTTGGGGGCATATTACGGTGTGACATAGCCGCGAGAGGATTCATAATGGCAATCGACAGAAATCGCGAGCTTGAGCGCCCAATGGTTGTCAGAATGTTAGGTACCAATTCAGAAGAAGGCAGGGAGATACTAACCTCTTCTAATCTAGAAGTCACTATTGTTCAAACTCTAGACGAGGCTGCCGAAGCTATTTCTAAACTATCGTAATATTTAAGACAAACCTCATGTCCCAGTATGTGCTTAAAGCACAATGCAGCTCGGGAGAACTAAATGAGCATCCTTGTAGATAAAAATACCCGACTACTGGTTCAGGGAATAACCGGTAGGGAAGGGAGCTACCACGCCCAAAGATCCGCGGAATACGGTGCGAATCTTGTAGCAGGTGTCACCCCTGGTAAAGGGGGTCAACAGTTTATGGATTCTGTGCCAGTGTTTGATACGGTCCAAAACGCCGTGGGGAAAACAGGGGCAGATGCTTCCTTGATATTTGTACCTCCTGCTTTTGCAGCGGATGCAATTGTAGAAGCTGTCGATGCTGGGATTAAGGTAATCGCATGTATTACCGAAGGTATTCCAGTTCAAGACACGATAAAGGTTGTCAGATATATACGGGATAAGGATGTAAGCCTTATAGGCCCTAATTGCCCAGGCATTATTTCGCCAGGGGAAAATTTCAAAATGGGAATCATGCCCGGCCATATCCACATGAGTGGAACGACTGGAGTGGTGTCTCGCAGTGGAACACTGACATATGAAGCCGTAAGCCAGTTGACGGCTCTAAATATTGGTCAGTCGACCTGTGTTGGAATCGGGGGTGACCCTGTCTCAGGTGTGACATTCATAGACATATTAGAAAAGTTTCAAAGGGATCCAGACACTGATAGCGTGGTTATGATAGGAGAAATCGGAGGGACAAAGGAACAAGAGGCTGCAGAATACATAAAGAGTGATTTCACAAAACCTATAGTCTCTCTAATAGTTGGACAAAGTGCTCCTCCTGGTAAAAGGATGGGGCACGCAGGGGCAATTATCACAGGTTCTGCGGGAAAAGCGGAGGAAAAAATTAAAGCACTTTCGTCAGCCGGAGTCGCGATCGTTCCTCGACCTGGAGCTATCGGAACTACTCTTCAACAGGCAATCATCTAACCTCTTAGTCAAGGTGGCGAGATATTTTTTGGCGACGATCAAGATTTGGACTGAAGGTGCTTGTGCAGGCGCTCTAACTGCTTTCTTCTTTTTGACAGCTCACTTTTTCCTAACGACCGACAAAGTATTCACCGGGCCGGAGCTCATTCTAGCCTCATTTTCTCCCGGAGCCTCTAGTCTCGCCATTACATACATTAGCGCCAGAATATTTAGAGTTAGAAATAAACCTATTTCTATAAAACTGGGGATTTTTTTTCGTCTTTTAGTTGTCTGTTATTTAACCTTTTTGATCCCTCTTCAAGGAGTCATGCAAGGCAGTTCACAAGCTTCTTATTTTTTGCAGCTACTAGCCTTCGGTCTCTTAGGTGGCACATTTTGGAGCATCCCTTTCGCAATCATAAGATTCCTTATAGATTTTTCGAACCGTAATCGCACCTAAAACCGCTCTAAATCCCCCGTTAAGTTTATGATATTCTGCGAAGAACTCACCCATCATATTCTAACTCCAAATGCACATCACTTCACATATAAAAACTAGAACATATATTAGAACATATGTATTTGATCAGGTATATTTTCATGCTATAATACTACCCATATATTTAGAACACTCCATTTATTTCGCAACAAATCAATCGAAAATAAATTCGAATCTGATCTAAAACAAAATATCTATATGTTCTACTAGGAGCACCAACCGTGAAAAACGATGAAAAATCAAAAGCTCTTGACCTAGCACTCAGTCAGATAGACAAGCATTTCGGCAAAGGCGCTATCATGAAGCTAGGGGATGCGCAGGATGTTAAAGTAGATTCAATCTCTACAGGATCTCCTTCCCTAGACAGCGCACTGGGAGTTGGTGGCATCCCGCGTGGTCGTGTCACTGAGATATATGGAGCTGAAGCTTCCGGTAAATCTACCCTTACGTACCATGTCATGGCATCTGCGCAAAGAAACGGGGGAACAGCCGCTTATATAGATGCCGAACACGCTCTTGATCCCAGTTATGCTGGCAAATGTGGTCTCGACATAGAAAACATTTTGGTTTCACAACCTGACACAGCAGAACAAGCATTAGAAATTTGTGAATATCTAGTTCGCAGTAGCGCTGTAGACATTGTGGTTATCGATAGTGTTGCCGCAATGGTTCCCAAAGCCGAACTTGAAGGCGATATGGGCGATACCCACGTCGGCCTACAAGCTCGACTCATGTCCCAGGCTCTTAGAAAGTTAACAGCCTCAATAAGTAAGTCTAATACAGCCGTAGTATTCATTAATCAGATTAGAGAGAAAGTAGGGGTATTTTGGGGCAGCCCAGAAGTAACACCTGGTGGCAGAGCATTAAAATTTTATAGTTCTGTCCGTATTGATCTTCGCCGAATAGAATCACTTAAACAAGGAACCGAAATCCTAGGAAACCGTGTTAGAGCTCGTGTTGTGAAAAATAAGGTGGCGGCACCATTCAAAACCGCCGAGTTTGACATCATGTTTAACGAAGGAATTAGTCGAGAAGGTGATTTACTAGACCTGGCAGTAGAAAATTCCATCGTTAAAAAAAGTGGAGCATTTTATTCATTTGGAGAAATCCAAATTGGCAGGGGCAGAGAAAATGCCAAAACATTTATGAAAGAAAACCCCGTCCTAACGGATGAGATCGACGAACTGGTTAGATCGATATTAAATCCTGAAGATCTTGACGATGTGATCGTACCTACCGACTTATCAGAGAGTTTAGATGGAGGATCCTAATCTAATCGTATGAACAAACCAACTAATAACAATAATGCTCGATCAAAACCTCGCTGAGGCAAGTAACGCGGCTCGTAGATTCATTGCTTATAGACTAAGAAGTGAACGAGAAGTTGCGAGAAGACTTTCAAAGAAATTTGAACCTGCAACGATAGAAGCCGCGATTGCTCAAATGTATCGAGAAAACTTCTTAGACGATATGCGTTTTGCTCAGTCATTTACCGATAGCAGAACAGGTTCACGTCCTAAAAGTGCGGCTAAGATACGCCAGGAACTCCAGTCCAAGGGAGTATCTAGAGAAATTGCTGACATCGTTACCGCCGATTTAAGTGATTATGAATCAGCTTTGGCTGCTGCACGAAAAAAAACGCGAAGTATTTGTAGAAATACAGAGAGTGTTTTTTCTAAAAAATTATCTAATCATTTAGCTCAACGAGGATTTAATTACGATCTATCAAACAGGATAGTAAGAATGATTTGTCGCGACGTTTATCATGCATGTGAGCGATGATTCATATAATCCCTTTATAATTGTGGTGTCGTAGAAAGAGTCAGACGCAAGGACATCCTTCAGGAGGAACCACGATTGAACGTAGAAATTGCTGTCTACGTAATACTGATAGTAGTTTTTTTGGTCTTGTCCGCGTTTTTCTCTAGTTCAGAAGCTGCATTCCTTTCTTTCCAAAAAACCCGGCTCTCACATCTGGTTAACACCAATGTGCCTGGAGCGAAAAGAGTTTCGGAAATGATCGCCAACATGGAAAGACTGCTGTCAACAATACTACTTGGTAATAATCTGGTTAATGTCGCCTTCAGCGCGATTATCACCATATTGTCAGTAGAGCTTTTGGGTGGAGGGCCGCTGGCGGTCGGATTTGCTACATTGCTCGGCACTATACTCCTGTTGATTTTTGGAGAGATCATCCCTAAAAGTGTTGCCATTAGAGAATCTGAAAAATTATCTTTTCTTTACGCCCGTCCACTAAAAAGTCTCGAAATAGCTCTATTTCCAGCCATTTTATTTTTGCAATGGCTTTCCAATATTACCCAAAATTTATTAGGCAGAAATGATTCTGAGGAGACGGTAACAGAGGGAGAGATCCTCTCTATGATCGATATAGGTGAGGCCGAAGGCACCGTAGAACCTGCAGAAGCGGAAATGCTTGAAAATGTCTTTAGATTTGGAGACCAGCAGGTAAGAGAGGTTATGACACCACGACCTGAAATAGTCAGCATAGAACGTGGAATTAACCTCCAAGAATTATTACAAATATATGCGGAAAACACCCACACAAGATTTCCTGTGCACAAGGAATCAAGAGATGACATAGTGGGAATAATATCGGCTAAGGATATTCTCAGGGCTCTCGCGACCCGGGGTGTTCAAGAAAACGAGTCCGTCACAGATATTGTGCGGGACGTTTACTTTGTACCCGAAACAAAGCCCGTATCAGAGTTATTTGAAGAACTCAGACGAACTGGTCACCAAATGGCAATCTGCCTAGACGAATATGGAGGCATAGCCGGCCTGGTAACTATCAAAAGATTAACTGAAGTTATTGTCGGGAAAGTTGGAGAAGAAGGAGAGTCCCCTGAAGAAGAATACTCCAATATTCGCCCTAATCTATTTCAAATTGAAGGCGGTATGGACATAGGGGAGGCCAATGAAGAGATGGAATTGAATTTACCGGAAGGAGATTATGAAACCATCGCTGGATTTGTGCTCTCTCAACTTGGGGAAATCCCGTCAGTGGGAGACCAATTCGAATATAAAAACCTCCTATTCAAAATTCAAGAAATGGATAGATTTCGAATAGAATCATTATTGATTAGAAAAAGAATACAGATGAACACTTCCGTCACATCTCCAGGTCCTAGGTCTGAAGGACAGAAAATTGACAGTTCTAAGGAGGACCTAAATGTCAGTGAAAGTGACTCTACTCAGACACGGAGAGACAAAAGCCAATAGAGAAAAGGTAGTACTCGGAACAAGCGATGTTGGGTTAACAGCCCTCGGCAAATCTCAAGCACATGCTTCCGCAGTTCGAATATCCAACCTAAGCCCAGACGCTATATACACAAGTCCGTTTGCCAGAGCGCTGGAAACTGCTCAGTACATCTCGAATCTCACCGGTTTGGAACCAAATCCAAAAGATGGGCTCCAAGAAATGGATTCGGGTGAGATGGAAGGAACCGATGCAAATCGAATGGCGGAACTATTTCCTGAATACATGGCCAGCTGGAAAAAAGATGCCAGTACCACCCGACCTCCCGGTGGTGAAACATTAGGAGAGGTACATTCAAGGGCCTGGAAATCTACCCTTGAGATATCACATCAACACGACGGGGAACATGTCATAATAGTCACGCACATGTTTCCCATCCAGGGAATCTTATGTAATGCTCTTGGACTCCACTCAAACCAATACAATAAAATCTCCATATCCTTAGGTTCTCTATCATCTATTTCCATATCTGTTGCGGACACTTCAGTTCAATATATGAATAATACGCAACATTTGGAAAATATCTGACGAGAATTAAAGTAATTTATATGACTGCAAAAACCAACTTAGAAAAGTCCGTTACTGAGGCAGTGGACAAAGCCGGATTATCGGGATCACATATTACCGTGGCGATTTCGGGTGGCCCTGATTCTACTGCTATGTTGCTGGCTCTTAGTCGAACCCAGTTAGAGACAGGCATTTCTATTAAAGGGGCTCATCTAGATCATGGTATACGTGGGGAAGAGTCACAGGCAGATGCCGAATATGTAAAAAATCTTTGCAAATCAATCAATGTAGATTGTTTTTTCGGAGCTGTTGATGTCCCTTCATTATCCAAAGCACTTAGAATTTCCCTCGAGGATGCGGCGAGGCGAGCTAGAAATCGTTTTCTACTGGAGGCATGTACCGAACAAAATAGTGAGGCGGTGGCATTGGGACATACCGCCAATGATCAATCTGAAACCATTCTCATGCATCTTATTAGGGGATCAGGACTTGATGGACTAACAGGAATGAAACTACTTTCAAACCGAGTGATAGAAAAAGATCCTCCCTTAAAAGTTTTTCGTCCTCTGTTAGAAATCGCCCGAACCGACATTGAAGCGTACTGCTCAGCAGTGGGTGAAACTCCTCGAACAGACTCCACTAACTTCAGCGATGACCACACTCGCAACTCAATAAGACATAATTTATTACCAGCACTAGAAAATTTTAATCCCCGTATAACCGAAGCTTTAAACAGACTCGCACTTTCGACTAGGAGAGATCTTGAATTTATAGAAGAAGCTTCCTATGGTGCCTGGACTGCGGCAGCAGATGTCGACACAGGTATTGTTACTATCGATTTAGAAAAATGGGGCAATTTACCCGAGTCACTCTCCTATCGCCTTATCCGAAAGGCTGTAGGGGTCATTAAAGGGAATTTAAACGGAATAACTCTCGATCATATAGAAGCAGTTATTGGTCTCTCCAAAGGTCCAAGTGGAAACAAAATAGATCTTCCTGACGGAGTTACGGCAACAAAAGGATATAACGAACTCCTAATATCCAAGACTGAGTACAATGCAATCCCACTCCCTATTCTAGACAATGAATACAAAATCTCAGTTCCCGGTGAACTATCTATACCTGGGTGGAAAATAACCGCAGCGAGTAAAAAAACGCCTCTAGAGTATCCCGAGAGATTAGAGACTTTAGGTGGTACCGCTTGGTTAAATCTCACCGGAAAGAAAAAAGAGAAAACTTTAATAGTTAGGAGCAGAAGACCTGGGGATCGATTCCATCCCAAGGGTCTACCAGGAGGAAAAAAACTACAAGATTTTATGGTGGACGCTCACATCCCACGACTATGGCGTGACAGAATACCGATTGTGGAATCGACATCTGGTATAGCTTGGGTAGTCGGATGGAGAACAGCGGAGTGGGCCTCCCCTATAGCGGGTCAACCATCGGTTGAGATACGTTTCGCTCGCACGAGCGAGAATTAGGCCTTAACTCAAGAACACATCCAACCATCTGTAATATGTCACCAGTTGGTGTGAGAGCCATCTCTGCGACGAAAATGCGGAGCCTCCCAGAATTCAAATGTCTGCTTCAAAGCAAGTTCCTCATTGAACTCAACTCCTAGCCCCGGGCCGTCGGGAACTCTGTGCCACACACCCTCCAACTGAGGCTGTTGAGGAAACAAATCTGGACTGAAGTGGAATCCTGGCTCCGGTGATCTTTCTTCCAGCCAGGCAAAGTTAGGTGCCGCTGCTCCCAAATGAATACAAGCCGCAGTACTAACAGGGCCCAAAGGGTTATGAGGCATAAGGTCTATATAGTGCGCCTCACACCACCCCGCAACTTTCATGGCTTCAGTAAATCCTCCTATGTTACAGATATCAACCCTTGCAAACTGAGTTAATCCTCTTTCAATATAAGGCATATATTGCCATTTACTGGCCATCTCTTCACCTATAGCAAATGGGATATCAGTCATACTTCTGAGTGACTCATATGCTTCCGGAGATTCATCTCTAATAGGCTCTTCAATAAAATCAAGAGTGCCCCTGGGCATCGAGTTACAGAAACTGGCTGCTTCAGCCACTGATAATCGATGGTGGTAGTCAATCCCCAGAACCGGTTCTCTACCGACACCTTCCCTCAATTTCACAAGCCAATCAGATGTCAACGCAATCGACTCACGGGGTTCAAAAAGCATTGGATCTTCTTCTTTGGGATGCCCAACACCAGTTCTAATCACTTTCCAGCCATCTGAAATCAAGCTTTGCACATTTTCTACTATTCCATCTCCAGGTGGAACTGAGGATGTTACAAAACATGGAACAAAATCTCGGTTCTTACCTCCTAATAATTGGTATACAGGCACACCAAGGCGGCGAGCGTTGAGATCATGCAAAGCGATGTCGATCGCAGAGATTGCTGCAGTTATAACACGGCCACCTTCAAAATACTGCCCTCTATACATTTCCTGCCACAGAGCACTAATTTTTCGAGAATCACGTCCTATCAGCCATTCCCGAAAATGCTTTACCATTCCTTCTACCGCAAGTTCACGGCCAGATAATCCAGCCTCTCCCCATCCATAAGCCCCATCATCAGCCTCCACCTTGAGAACAAACAAATTTCTTCTGCCTTCCCAAACTATATAAACCTTGATGTCTGTTATTTTCACTACATTTCCTCTCTCGAAAATTTAGTTCCTTTTACTGAAGCTTATATCAGTTCCGACCAGATAGATTCCATATCCCATTTCGTTAATGAGAGCAGACGAGCTCTTCCACCTCGAGCAAAAATGGAGACTCCTTTACTTGCTTCATTATCGGGATATACGCGGAGGGTCAGACACTGTCTTCCATTAGCAAATACTTCGACTATGCTTCGATCAACATATATTTGAAGATTAAGTGCCTCATCTGACCCAAGAAATAAAGGGCCTGTCTCCGGAGGGCTGGCCAATACATCTTTCCTAGTAGATGACTCAGAAGCATCTATTTGCAAAGTATCCGTTTTAGACCAGCGATTTGTTGTACGCATAAACGAGATACGGGTTCTCTCTTGTTTATCAGGAGACTGAAGAACATAAACCCCGCATTCACTCGCCTCACCAGGATCCAACTTGATATTTATCTCAATCTGGTTGCCAAACACCCCTTTCAAATCAACAGTTTCATTGGCAGGAATATCCCTGTCCGAAATATCAATCTGTTTAGATCTCAAGGAGTTTATCTCTTCCACCGGTTCTATTGATAAAGCACCCCCAGAAGACAGAGATAGCACTCTTGGGAGTGACATAATATCCGACCATCCTCTGTATTCAATACTCTCTTTTACGTTGTATATCGAAACAATTCTTCCTGACTCGTCAATAGTTGCAGAAGGAGCGTGGAGTCGCCCCACTGTAAGGGGGCCATAATTCATTCTTCCATGTATTTCCGGATGAAACTTATGGGTTGCTTGATCATATTCGCCTATAAAATATTGACTAGCGCGCTTGTGGCTAAAAAACAAGAATAAGTGCTTTCCTGAACCAATTGGTAAGAAATTTGGAACGGCACCATCTTCACCAGGTTCTGTCAGAAATCTACTTTCCAGCATACTCCCTAGATATTCCCAATCGGATAGGTCTTTTGAGCGAAAAATATGATCAACTGCTTCACAATCAACACTGCGCTCGCCATTGCGATAGGTTCCGGATAGTGAAAAATAATATTCCCCTTCTTTCCAAATACACGGGTCAAAAACCCTGTAGGGATATCCAGTACTATCAACCGGAACAATGGGTATCACTGGGTTATCGGGATTTTTAATCCATTTGACAAGCAAAGGATCAGTTGAAGTGGCTATTGCATTCCCGGACTCAGTACCATGATAAATAGCGATAACTCTATTATCTTCCACCAAAGATTGCCCACTGAAGCAGTCTCTTTCTGTTTCAGGATATAACGCGATGGGCATGTCCTTCCAGCGAACCATATCTCTGCTCACAGCATGGCCCCAATGCACCACATCGTCATGCCCTCCTGGCCTGTACTGGTAAAACAAGTGATAGTAGCCATTCCACTGACAGAGACCGTTCGGATCATTCATGACATTTCGAGGCGGGGAGAAATGGAATGCGGGACGATAGGGGTCACCAGCCAGTGTCTTACGTGCTTTTGCAAAGTAAGCCACCTGGGGATCTTGTATCAAGTCAGTTAAATCAACCAATTTAGAGTAGGTGTAATCAGTTTGTGGGGGTAGAAAATTTAGTTTATTATCCAAAAGTCACTCCAGAAAGGATCACCCAACCAAAAGAGTTAAATACCTATATCAAATAACCCTTTCAAGTCCCGGGTTATCGACTCTTCCTGGCAACCTTCCACGCTTCGACACTGGATTATCGCTTATTTCTCGTATGTCTGCTGTAAAGTCAATCGGAGGCGCACTAGTGATATAGCTTCCCACCATGAAACCATTAACAGGAACCTGTTCCTCCACGAACTGTCTGATCCGGGTTGGATTAAAGCCCCCGCTAACATATATCTCCACATGTCTAAAATTAGATTGATCTAGTCGAGTCCGAACCTCATTCACCATCATAGGCGTGACACCTCCACGCTCTTTTGGAGTATCAAGTCTAACCCCACGAAGCTTCTCACGAAGAGCCCGTGCAACTCCTAAAGATTCTTCAACCTCATCTCTAAAGGTGTCCACTAGAACAATACGTTGCACCGCCATATCCAGACGATGATCAAATGCTTGTGCTGCAGAAACAGTATCTCCGAAAATCAATGGCAAAGTATGGGGCATATTTCCAAAAGCATTTCTGCCAGCCTGTTTAGAGCCCAATCTAGTCGATGCAGAAGAACAACCGCCAACTATTGATGAATAATCCATAATATGAGCCACATTGGGGTGGATATGGCGAGCACCATAAGCTATGACAGTTGTGTCGCCTGCAGCCTTCACACATTCATTCGCAGCGGTAGCCCATCCTGTGGAGGAGGCTAAAATTCCACATATGCTAGTTTCGTAAAGCCCGAACGACGCATATCTAGATATAATTCTTAAAATCGTGTCGCCAGCCTCAAATGTATCCCCCTCGGACACTGTCCAAACCTGGACATCATCTCCAAGATTGTCGACATTTGCTATAGCTTCATCATCAACTTTTGGCAAAACGCTCGTTAGCAGCGACTTTGCCTCATCTATCCCACAGATCACTCCTCCTTTAGAAGCATAAAACTCCATCAAAACCTTAGGGTTTTTCGACTCTAGACGGAGAATCTCCTTCGTCCAGTGAAGGTATTCATCTGCCGGATCACCTCTTATGACGGAGGGACGTATTTCAAACTGTGGAGAAGTCATTTGGTCACCCTATCGTATCGAATTTATGAATAATTTTAGTTTCTTTCAAGCCTAGTTTGAGCGTATCACAGTAGCACCAAGAATCTTTTCCAAATGATCAAGAGCCGTCTCATGGGCATTCAGATCAAATGAGGCTACAGCGTTGCCGGGTACTTTAACTTTATAGTCTCTATTTCTTGCATCAGCAGCCGTATGCATAACGCAAATATCAGTACACACCCCACAAATTGTAATTAGATCGGGAGCAATATCAGCAAGTTTTTGGTCAAGATCGGTCTTAAAAAACCCGCTATATCTCGTCTTATATATTAATTCTCCCTCATATGAGCGTAACTCGGGAATGAGCATCGATTCTTCCGTTCCCTTAACACAGTGAACAGGAAACATTTCAAACTCTAAGTCGTCGAGTTCATGGCTGTCACAAATAAATATTACAGAGTCGCCACGGGACTGATGATCTTCAATAAGGGAACATATATTAGGGATAATGGCTCTACTTTCATCCCCACAATACAGGTTATGTCCCTCAACCATAAACCCCACAAGCATATCGACTACAAGCAAAGCATTTCCCATCTTAATCCCCCTAGAACAGACCGGCAGAACATCTGCGACATCTTATAGGCCGTTTTCTAGGCAAATTCTACCTTACGACAATGACATAATAAGAACTGCCCAGCCGTCAGATCAACGTGGCCTACCTGATAGAGTTTTACGCGAAGCCGCGAGACCACCAAATCTAATCCTCAACAACCCTTTTACGTCATCCCAGGCCGTTCTGAAGATATTTACCCTGGTATCGGGATCATCAGTCCAATTAACTGGTATTTCGCAAACGCTATAACCATTTTTCTCTGAAATGATCAGTAGCTCTGTATCAAAAAACCAACCTGTATCCTTAACTAGAGGAATTACATTGTTAACAACCTGTCGAGAAACAACTTTGAACCCACATTGCGCGTCTCTGAACGAGACAAAAAATAACGCCCTGAATAGAATACTGTAGCACCGTGAAATAATTTCTCTTTTAATAGTTCTGCCTGCTACATGGGATCCTTTACAGAGTCTAGAACCTACTGATAGTGAGCATTCTCCAGAAGTAACAAGATCCACAGCATCTGGCAGATGGGCCAAATCAGTAGATAAATCCACATCCATGTAAGCAACAACGTCTGCTTGGCTTTTCATCCAAGCAGACTTTAAGGCTCGGCCACGTCCTTTCTCAGTTAATCTGAATACATGGATTTTCGAATATTTTTTTGATAGCGCACATGCGACAGAATACGTATCGTCAGTGGAGCCATTATCCGCAATAGTAATTTCCCAATCATATGACCTCATATACCTTTCGCAAAACTGAAGCAACTTACCAATACATACTGGTAACGCCTTTTCTTCATTAAGTACTGGTATAACAATTTCTATGCTGGACAATAGCCGATATCCTCAATATCTGCGATAACTAATGGTTGAAATGGCGCACGCCAGTAAACACCATTACAATCCCTGCTTTATTTGCGGCTGCGATCACCTCATCGTCTCTAATAGACCCTCCTGGCTGAGCGATGGCTGTGATGCCACCCTCCGCTGCCATCTCGATATTGTCCGCAAATGGCATGAATGCATCAGATGCCAATGCTGATCCCTTAGATTTATCACCGGCGATGCGAAGAGAAAGATGAATACTAACGATTCTGTTAGGTTGCCCTGCACCCATACCAACCATCACATTATCTTTTGCTAAAACTATCGTGTTGGATTTAATATGCTTTAAGCATTTCCATGAAAATTCTAGATCTTTCCACTGCTTACTGGTTGGCTGCCTTTCAGTAACAACTTTCCAAGAACCCCTGTCTTCCCTAATATTATCAATTGTCTGCAAAAGAGCCCCTCCAGACACAGACTTCAGACTAACTTCCGTTAATGCGCCTGTTGGCACATCCGCTCTGAGTAATCGCGTTCTCTTACGCCTCCTAAGTATTTCTAAAGCATCTTCTTCATATGAAGGTGCAATGATTATGTCAAATAGAACCCCACGCATCGCTTCTGCAGTTTCCATCTCCAAATTCCGATTGAAAGCAACAATCCCCCCATATGCAGACACGCTGTCACCTTGAAAGGCTTTTTCGTAAGCCAGAGCCTGTTGGTTATCAAGAGCAATTCCGCAGGGATTTGTATGCTTGACGATTACACATGCACTATCATTAAAATCTGTTACGGATGTCCAGGCTCCATCCGCATCCAATACATTGGTATATGACATAGGCAACCCATGCAGCCGTTCAGCACGAACTATCCCGCCTGATCCCAATACACTGGCATAAACAGCACCTGATTGATGAGGATTCTCTCCATAGCGCAAATCGTCAAGTTTGCTATACGCCGCTGTGAACTCAGCAGCATCTAAAGGTGTTTCATCGTTAAGCCATGTCGCTATTGCGGAGTCATAGAATGAGACATGTTGAAATGCCTTGAGGGCCAATTTCTTTCGCTCTGATTCAGAGATAGAACCTCCACTCAGCAACCGTTCCCCGATCCAAGCATAGTCAGAAGGATCCACAACCACTAACACGTCGGGGTAGTTTTTTGCAGCCGCCCGAAGCATAGTAGGACCACCTATGTCTATGTTCTCTAAACCATCCTCCAGAGTTGAATCCGGGTTTAGCACCGTTTCCACAAATGGATAGAGGTTAACAACAACCACATCTATATTATCAATACCAAATTCTGACATCTGTGAGCGATGATCTTCCAAATCCCGTCGCCCTAAAATCCCCCCGTGAATGGCGGGATGTAAAGTCTTGACCCTTCCATCAAGGATCTCAGGGGAGCCAGTTACGTCAGATATTTGGGTTACCTTAACGCCCGAGCTGGAAAGGGCATCATGCGTCCCTCCTGTGCTAATTAGGTCAAATCCAGACCTATCCAGCAAATCACCGAAATCTTCTATTCCTGACTTGTTATAAACGCTTATAAGCGCTTTCATCCATAT
>CAJWWP010000017.1:0-34516 GCA_913048525.1 uncultured Chloroflexota bacterium | reverse complement strand
TGAGTACTATTGAAACAGCGCCTGAAGAAAGACTACCGATTAAAACCTACGTCTCCGAATTTAGTGATGACTTAATAAGAGAAGCAATATTGAGAGAGATGGACAGAGATGGGCAGGTCTATTTCCTTCATAATCGTGTCTACAATATTGAGTATATGTCGGAATACATCCGGACACTTGTGCCCGAGGTACGTGTAGGAATCGCACACGGACAAATGCCTGAGGGTGAGCTGGAAAAATCTATGCTGGCATTCACAAATGGAGAGACAGACGTATTAATTTGCACGACCATAATAGAATCTGGACTAGATATTCCAAACGCAAATACACTGATAGTGAACAGATCCGATAATTTCGGACTTGCCCAACTGTATCAACTCCGAGGACGGATTGGACGAAGTTCCAGAAGAGGCTATTCATACCTTCTCATACCGAGAGCAAAAAGCCTGTCGGAGCCGGCTGAACGCAGGTTAAAAGCCATGCTTTCAGCTACTGAACTGGGTTCAGGATTTAAAATCGCAATGAAAGACCTGGAAATAAGAGGGGCAGGAAACATACTTGGCGCTGAACAAAGTGGTCACATTCATGCAGTTGGATTCGATCTATACACTCGACTTCTCGCTACTGCCGTAGAAGATTTGCGCGCACAACAAGAGGCAGAAAAAGCAGGAAAAACAGCCGAAAATATCATTCCTAATAAAGTGCACGTTGACCTCAGAATTCCCGCCGGTGTCCCTCAAAATTATGTATCAGATTTAACGGCGCGACTTGACTTCTATCAGAGATTGGTTAAAACAGATACCGAAGAGGAGTTGGAATTAATGAAAAACGAGCTTAGAGATAGATTTGGCCCACTACCATGGCAAGCTTCGAATCTTATCTATGTAGCAAAGTTAAAACTGAAATCTCAAAATATGGGAGCGGATTCAATAATTAAAACAGGAGAGAAAATAACACTCCAATTCCCATATGAGGTCAGTGGAATGAGACCTGCACTCACAAAACTTCTAGGAGATAGGTGGATGATCGGCAACAAACAGTTGAGAACCACGGTAGACGACCTGGGCGATGAATGGGAAATAAAACTTCTCGAGGACGTAGAAAAATTATCAGCATTTCAAACAGCCATGAATGAGCAGCTGTTTGACGCTGTGGCTGCCAACTAAAAACAACCCTTCAAATATTTATTCTATTGAATCTAATACTGACCCTAGTTCATTCATACTTTCTATTCGATGAAACCTATTAAAGGAAGTATGATTTCTATCTCTGTCCAGAAGAACAGGTAATATGCCAGCTCTTTCAGCCCCATCAACATCCGATCCTATCTGATCTCCCACGTGGACCGATTCATTACCGCTTGACCTTGATAACCGTAGTGCCCTCTTAAATATTTTAGGGTGTGGTTTCTCTGTGCCGACCTCGTATGACGTGACCGCAAAATCCATATGTTTTTCAAGTTCAAATTTTTTTAGTAACTCTTGTCCAGGGCTATTCATATTAGATATTAAGCCCAATGTGAGACCTCTATTTTTAAGATTCACCAAGTTATGCACTACATCATCGAATATCACCATGTCATAGGGAATGGCCCTGACTGCTCTCCATATTTGACCCGCTGTTTCAAGATCAACGTCAACTCCTGATCCATATATCACTTTTCTTTCATATTTTTTAAAGAATTCATAAATTTCTTCCCCATCCATATCTCTGAGAGGAAATGTGGCATTTTGACGAGTCATAAAAGCATCTGCATCTCCATAACCTCTGAGTGTTCCCTGCTCCGTTAATGTAATACCAAACTGCCTGCAGGCAGCCGACTGAATCTCATATCGGGAGGGACTAAACCCTGCGAGGGTCCCATATAGGTCAAAAAAAACTGCTTTAATCATGTCGAAGATATAATATCAGGGCTAGCATCTCTGAATCACTAGAAGGGAGGATATGCAAGCAGGAAAATTACCTATAGAACAACTGTCTAAAATCTTGCAGAAATTCACTTCTAGAGACCCAAGGGTCGCTCTCGGACCCGCTCCAGGAGAAGACGCTGCTCTGATAGATATGGGAGAAAGTTATCTTGTTGCTAAAACAGACCCAATTACTTTTGCCACTAACAGGATAGGATGGTACGCGGTCCAAGTTAACGCAAACGACATAGCGGTTATGGGTGCCAAGCCCAAATGGATGATGGCAACAATCCTATTACCGGAAGGTACATCAGAAAACGCTATAGAACAGATTTTTTCCCAACTTGATGAGGCCTGCAACAATCTGAATATAACGATTATAGGAGGACATACAGAGATTACTTACGACCTTTCCAGGCCCTTAATAACGGGTGTAATGTTGGGAGAAGTGGAAAAAGGTAAAGAAATAAGATCGTCTGGTGCGCGTTCAGGTGACAGCATAATCCTGACCAAGTCCATTGCAATTGAGGGATGCTCAATCCTAGCCTGGGAATGCGAGACCAAGTTAAGATCATATGGGGTAAGTAGTGAAGACATTGATGAAGGGAAGAACTTACTGGATAACCCAGGTATAAGTATCGTTCGAGATGCAGAAATTGCAATGGCATCTGGAAGAGTGACTTCAATGCATGATCCCACAGAAGGAGGACTAGCTGGAGGACTGAGGGAACTGGCACAAGCTGCTGCCCTTGGAATGAATGTCAAAGCGGAAGACATCTCAATAAATAATGTCACACGCCAATTCTGCTCAGCTTTAGACATAGATCCTCTTGGTTTAATTGCCTCTGGCAGCCTACTGATCACTTCCAATCCGAAAGATGACCAAAATATTATCGACTCACTAGCCTCGGAAGGTATATCAGCCTCAGTAATAGGATCCATGCAGGATCAAAGTTACGGATTGAATTTGGTACAGGGAGAAACATCCGGAGAAATACCAAATTTCTCCAGAGACGAACTTGCAAGAATAATGTCTCAATAGAAGTCATACTGTTGTTATTAGCAAGGTTCTCCCCTATTTTGCTATTTAAGGAATGAATAAATGAAAGTACAAGGCACCTATAAATTTGAGGCACCTATTGAAAAAATTTGGGGTGCTCTTCAATCTCCTGAAGTCCTTTCCAACTGTATTCCAGGGTGTGAAAAGTTCGATCCGGAAGGTGAGAATACCTACCTTCTTGCAATAAAAGTAAAGGTGGCGTCTGTAACTGGCAAATACACTGGAAAAGTATCAATAAAAGACATTTCATTCCCCGACCAATACACGATGGAAGTCGAAGGAAAAGGCTCGGGCGGTACCGTTAAAGCGACAGGAGTTCTTCATTTCAGCGAAAGTAACGGAGTTACTACTGTGAATGTTGAAGGCGAGGCAAGAGTTAGCGGTATAGTAGCTCGAGTAGGGCAAAGGATCATTGGGGGAGCATCGAAAATGTTAATGAATCAATTTTTTGGATGCTTTACGGATAAACTGGAAAAAATATAACTATTAATCAAGTAACTTCTTGAAGGAGTAGAGAAAGAGGTATTAGATGCGGGGAAATTTCATAAATTCTGAGACTGAGGGAGGGGCCATGATTTTGACAATGAATGATCCCAAGACCAGAAATGCTATTGGTGAAGAAATGATGGGGGAGCTAAACGAGGAGCTTGATCGCCTTGAATCTGACCCTGCGCTAAGAGTGGTGGTCCTCACGGGAATGGATCCAGCTTTTTGCTCCGGGGCAAATGTGAAAAGTATGGGTAGAGAAAACGAGTCCTCAGACAACCAGCCCCTTCCAGACGATAGATCACCGTGGGATGTTCTCCAAGAACAATGGGACCTACAGTCAGCGCGCGCAAGAAGGCCCCAAGATGAAATTGATGGGGTTAGAGCTTTTCCATTGAGGCTACACAACCTTCAGAAGCCATCTATAGCAGCTGTCAATGGAGCAGCTATAGGTTTAGGAATGGGAATAGCCTTATCCTGCGATATAAGATTTGCCTCGCAAAAGGCGAAGTTTTCCGAAATGTTTGTCCGGCGAGGACTTATACCTGCAGATGGATCATGCTGGCAACTACCCAGAATGATCGGTCTGGGAAATACATTTATGCTTCAGTACACTGGGGATATTCTAGAAGCTGATGCCGCCGAAAGGCTTGGTATAGTCAGCAAAACATTCCCACATGATGAATTAATAGAATCGACATTGAGTTTCGCTCAGACTATTGCTCAAGGAGCAACCTATTCGATGTCATTGATTAAGAAATTAATCCACAAATCATTAGACACCGATCTATCTGAAAGCCTTAGACTCGCAGGGCCAGCACAAGATTTAGCCCGCAGAAGCCATGATCACAAGGAAGGTATCAGGTCTTTCGTCGAGAAGAGATCTCCTAATTTCATAGGTCGCTAATTTTACAAGGTTGAAAGAAACCATCTGACCGTGCTCTCAAATGCACCTGGCGACTCTTGATAAAACCAATGCCCACCACCTTCCAGTTCAGCCAAGAGAGACCCTGATAATTTTTCGCGCATTTTCACCGCCGTCTGGTGAGTCAAGAGATCGCTCTGCCTTCCCCTTATTATTACCGTAGGTACAGTAATAGAAACCCATTCTTCCCACAAATCAGGTCTCTCATAATCTTCTATGACTCTTCTATCACGTCTCCACACCCTTCTCCCTTCATTCCCCATAGGTTTCGTCATAACTTCAGCTTGATGATTTAGCATAGTCTCAGAGGAAGCACGCTGTCTCGACCGAATACGCTCAACGACCTCATCCAAGGAGGGCCATTCATCTGACTCATTCATATATCGATCAAACATACCGGATGAAGATTGATTTACAGAGTCTGGGTCAATGTCCACAACAACCAAAGCCCTAACATTTTGAGGATTTAGTGATGCATAGGAAAATGCGTATCTACCACCTGCGGAATGTCCTACTAGAATAGGCTCATCTAAGCCAAGGTTATCGATAAGTGCTGTTATATCAGAAACATAATCTACAAACCTGTATCCACTACCTAAACTTGAAGAAACCGGAAAGTCACTACATCCATGCCCCCTACTATCTAGAGAAATAACTCGATACTCCCCAGACATGGCCCTAGAAAAAACATCCCAGCTCCTAGCACAATCCTGCAGACCATGAAGCAAGACCATAGGAGGAGATTCCGAACTCCCCCATTCCACGTAGGATAAATCTAAATTTCCGTTGGAAAATGATCTCCGCTGATATTGGGGTGACATTCTTTAATCTAGTCTCCTGTATCCGTTAGGGTTTTCTCCACTCAATTCAGCAATTGGATCTTCTGAAAATATCAAGCTTGAAACCCAGTTATCAAGCTTATCTTCGCTGATTGAGCCCACCCATCTGCCGATTACAAAGCCTTCTTCATTGATAAAAAATGTTACTGGAAGACCCGTAACCCCATAATCTACGGTTATATCACCGTCAAGATCAAGGGCATTAAAAAAAGTAACTCCAAATTCTGATATATACCTTTGGGCTTCCTTCTCCCCATCTTGTACATTAATACCAAGAATGATCACCCCCTCATCCTTATATTTCCTCCATACCATTTCCATCCCCGGAGTCTCATCTCTACAGGGTGGACACCAAGAAGCCCAGAAATTCAACACCACCGGCCTGTCTTTATAATCCTCAAGAGAGATTAACTGCCCTCCTACCTTGGGAGCGACGAAAAAAGGTGTCTTCTTCCCGACAAGTTCTTTCCCGCTGCGACCAGTAGCTGTTGATGTGCCCAAAATACCAATGGCCAAAAATGTAGTAAATCCAGCTATAAGAATTGCCAATAAAAGAATAATAAGGGCTTTTATTTTTATTGGGTTTCTCTGCATTGGAAATTTCATCTTGTGGCACTAACTCAACATACCCTGACGGATACAAACACACTGCAAAATTGTCTCAAAGACCACCGACTGGAGAGAACAGCGAGAGGAAGCCTTTACGGCTTCCTCTCGCTTTATATTACATGCATCAAAACAGCTCTAAAAATTGGAACGCCGATCTTCCAAATTAGAGTGAACATCTATCAAAACGGTTTTCCCTTCTGCATTCAGTTGTTTAGCTTGTTCTAGAGCCCCGGCAACATCTTCAGGTTTAGTAACCGTGATTCCAACAGCACCCAACCCTTCTGCAATTTTAGAATAATCACCTGTCATATAGGTTGTTCCAAAAGACTCCCGGGCTGTGGGGTATCCACCAGGATAAGTCGCCATACCACCGTTGTTTAATACGATAGTCGTGATTGCTGCGCCTGATCTCACTGAAGTTTCAATATCAAGACCTGACATACCAAACGCTCCGTCTCCCATGATATTCAGGCAGAATTTGTCAGGGCAGGCTATTTTAACTCCTGTCATCAACGGAATACCGTAGCCTAAATGAGTAGTTTTACCCCAACCTACATAACTATGAGGAACTGTGCCCGGGTAAAAAGGCATGATAATGTCGCGGGGAGCCCCTGCATCGTGGGTCACGATACTGTTTTCCTGGTCCAATACCTTGATGAGCTCTCCCACAACCCGATAAGGGCTTATGGGAGTTTCATCAGTTTCTAATACATCATTCCACTTCGACATCCAATCATCGTGAACAGCTTTTATTTCATCCTGCACGCCTGTGGAATTTTTCCTCCCCTCGTTGCCTATTTGAGATTTCACTTCTTCAACGAGCATTTTAAGAGTTATCTTGGTATCGCCAACAAGGCCACAATCGACGCTGAAATCCTTGTTGAGATCAGCAATAGTCTCAGTATTGTGAATCATTATTTTGCCATCTGGAATTGGTTGACCGTAACTTGTTCGTGTAAGACTCGTGCCCACACCAAAAAGTACATCTGACTCCTGAAGCCAAGTTCTAGCCTCAAGACTTGTCGCTCCACTACCAGATCCCAGGGACAGTGGATGCCTCTGGTCAAAACCCGACTTCCCAGGCATTGTGCAATAGACAGGAATATCTGTTAATTCAGCAAATTCTGTAAGTTCAGCTGAGGCATCAGCCATGAGAGTTCCCATGCCTGACCAAATCACCGGTTTCTTTGCAGAAAGAAGTAACTCAACAGCTCGAGTTACATCTTCAGATGCTGGGGCAGATCTATACCTCCTTGGAGGGGTGTACGCCGAAATTATGGCGTCATCAACATCCATTTCCCCCACATCTGCAGGTATCTCTACAATAACGGGGCCAGGTCTACCATTCCTCAATGCATGAAAAGCACGTCTCATTACCGATGCTACTTGAGCTGGTTGGTACAAAACTTCAGCAGAGACTGAAACAGAAGCGTATGTACGTGCCGGAGAAAAATTCGGCTTCACCGATCTCTGATCTACTGCGGGTCCCCCAGGCAAATAGAGAATTGGAACATTATCTGCATAGGCCTGAGCTAAACCGCCCATTGTGTTTTCCGATCCCGGTCCACCTTGAGTTATTAGAACACCAAATTCTTCCCTGTTTCTCATGCGGCTGAAACCATCAACAGCCATTGCTGCTCCGCGTTCTTGCCTGAACATGATCGGATTAATACCCGCTTCGGCAATAGACTCAATAAGATTGTTTGAAGGAAAGCAGCCCGCCCACTTTACTCCTTCTTCGCGAAGAATACGCGCCACAGCATCAAGTACTTTCATCAGAATTCCTCCTAAAGCTATCAATGTATAAGTCAACGCTTTGCTAAAGACATTTCTGTGCCTAAACAGGCACAATCACAAGGCGCAAACACCATTGTAGATTGCACATTTATCCTTAGCAAGTTCGACAACCTGTTTTATATCAAATGATGTGTTAGCATCCGACGGCAATATGTGTGAAATTGATAAAAACATTATCGGATTGCTCCGACACGATATGGTCGTGGATATCACCACACGGGGCAGAAAAACAACCCTTGCTAGACGCATAGAAATTTGGGCACACTACCTGCAAGGTAGAATTTTTATAGCCTCCAGACCAGGTCGCAGAAGCTGGTACGCGAATCTGATTGATAATCCTGAATTTACATTCCACATTAAAGAGATTGAAACGATCGATATCCCAGCGATAGCTAATCCTATACTTGCGAAAGAAAACCGACACCTAGCGTTGGAAATTATTCAAGATGGAACTGAATTTCAAGAAAGAAAAAATATGGTGATTGACGATTGGGTATCGGGAAGTTGCATTGTAGAGGTATTTTTAACACCTAATAACGCCAACGAATTACCTGAGACATTTTCTTGATCATCGGTCGTGTTATCCACCACATTAATGAGACCGGTTCCACAATGGATGATTGCCGTAACCTAGCCCGAAAAGGCGCTCCTGAAGGAACTGTTATATCGGCCAATCATCAAGGGTCAGGAAGAGGTAGATTCCAAAGAAGTTGGGTGTCTCAACAGGGGACAAATATACAAGCATCCATACTAGTCCGGCCGAAAATGTCACAACTTCCGTCCCTCAATATGATTGCAGCGCTAGCAGCTTCCGACACTTCGCAACAATTATCGAGTACCAAAGTAGAGATAAAGTGGCCCAATGACATACAAGTATTTGGCAAAAAACTTTGCGGGATTCTTATCGAGTCAGAAATATCTGGGTCGGACGTTGACTTTTCAATAATAGGAATAGGGCTCAACGTGAATATGGATACTTCTGAAAATGCAGAAATCTCAGAAATCGCCACTAGCCTTAGGAATATTCATGGGCGAAATGTGAACAGGAACTTCACTATTAGAACCCTGTTGCAAAGAATAGACCATTACTACTGCATGTTAAAAAAGGGACAATCACTGACAAAATTGTGGGAGACACGCCTAAACACTATCGGAAAGAACATAACTCTTTCTTTTCCTAGCACCAATAGACCAAGTATTAAAGGAACAGCAAAGTCTATTAATGAAAATGGATCTTTGAATGTGATGCTGGACGATGGTTCAGTATTTGTTGCTTCAGCGGGAGAAGTAACTCTTCAGACAATAATAGCGACCTAACTTAGGCAAATACTTTAGACACTACCGTCCTAACTACATGAAGCAAAATCAAGGCCACAATAGGCGAAAAGTCAAACGTGCCGGTCCGGGGCAGCACTCTTCTTATAGGACCCAAAATTGGTTCTGTAACCGCAAATACAAGTCTCAAAAAAGGCATTAAAAAATTATCGGGCCCAACTTTTATCCAAGATAAAAGAACCCTTGCCAAAATTCCAAAGTAGAGAATAGTAGCAAGTATATTCAAAAAATGTCCTACAAACTGAATACCCACCTCCTATCCACCTAGTTCAAGGGATCGATCATAGGCAGCTCTCACACCTTTTATCACTGAGGCTCTGAATCTTTCATCTTCCATTGAAACTAATGCTTCAATAGTGGTTCCTCCTGGAGAAGTAACCATGTCTTTTAATTCTGCAGGGTGTTTGCCACTTTGTTTAACCAACTCCGCACTACCCAAAACAGTCTGTAAAACTAGCCTTCTCGCCATATCTCTAGACATTCCAAGATAGACACCAGAGTCTATAAGAGATTCGATAAATAAGAACACGTACGCCGGCCCACTTGCACTCAAAGCAGTTGCCATGTCAACAAATTTCTCGTCCTCCACATACACCTCATCTCCAAGCGTGCGTAACATTTTGCCTATGAATGATTTGTCCGATTCCGCGACATCACCTGTCGAATACCAAACCGACATTCCCTCTCCAATTTGAGCGGGAGTATTTGGCATTATCCTGACTACGGCATTATGTGACAATCCTTCTCTTATCGTCATTGAGGTAGCACCAGCCACAATCGATGCCACAGACCTAGCATCAGAAATCTTCCCACTTAAATCTGACAATACATAAGGAAGAATCTGTGGTTTAACAGCAAGGATTACAATTCCATTCCCATCAACAATAGAACTATTTGACTCCACAGTGTTTATCCCATACTCAGATTCTAAATAGAGTCTCCGTTCCCCCAAGGGATCACTAACGGTCAATTCACCAGGATTCGAGAGGTCAGCATTAAGTAAGCCCTTCAAAAGGGCCTCAGCCATAACACCGCCACCAACAAATGAGATATCCATACTTATTATTCTACTACTCGCTTTTTTATTGCAAATACACCCTAAGGAAGAATTTCATCACTCGCTATCGACATAGCTACCTTTATTGATTCCATCATACTAACGTGATCTGCTACTCCTCTACCGGCAATGTCAAAAGCGGTACCATGATCAACCGATGTCCTAACAAAGGGTAAGCCGAGATTAACGCTCACACTTCTCTGCCAATCATAAACCTTGATAGGAATATGACCCTGGTCGTGATACATAGCTAAACAGACATCAAATTTCCCATCTATGTTTTGATTAAAGACAGTATCTGCAGGAACAGGGCCCACGACGTCAATACCTAGAGCCTGAGCCTCCTCAACTGCTGGAGTTATTTGGAGCTCCTCCTCCTCTCCCAAAAGACCTCCGTCACTCGAATGAGGATTAAGAGCAGAAACACCTATTCTAGGATTCGACCACCCCCACTTTTTGAAGTACTCATTAGTTAAGACTAATTTGGCCAACACATTTTCTTTAGTTACATAGTCACAGGCCACTCTAAGAGACTTATGAGTCGTAAGGTGGACAACACGTAGAACACCCGACATCAACATGGTTGCAACTTGGTCAGATCCAGTCTGGCGCTGAAATATCTCCATATGGCCTATATCTTTATAGCCAGCAAGGCTGCAAGCTTCCTTGTTAATTGGTGCTGTACTTATCGCCTGAACGGCCCCAGAGGCCGCAAGCTCACCCGCTTTTAGGATCCACTCTACTGAAGCTCTGCCTGAATCAGCCGAAAGGGACCCGTATTGAATATCGGCAAAATCTAGATTCCCAAGATCTAGTACGTCAACAACACCATAGTCTCCATTGATCTCTTCAAGTGATTCTGCAGGCCTCGCCTTTATCCCTGAACCAATTATTTTCAAAGCGTCATTCATAGCTTCAGTATTACCGACAACAAAAGGACGACACTTTTGATATATTTCCTCTTCAATAAGAGTCTTTGCGGTAACCTCCGGACCAATACCTGCAGCGTCCCCCATGGTTATCGCAAGATAAGGTCTGTCCCTCATGAAAATTTCTCCTTAAGTTCGATTGAACAGATAATTTGAGTAAATTATAAAGGGGTCACTCTCAGGAATAAAACGAGAGTGACCCCTTTATAATAGACAATAACCTCTAGACCAATAGATAATTATTCACATTTGTTGTAGCCACAGTCAGGACAACTCAAACAACCCTCTTGATGCAATAAATATCCAGAGCATTCGGGACACTTAGCCCCTGTAGGAACATTAATTGAATCGCCCCTGTCGTTATCACCATCACTAGTCGATTCTACGGAAGAGGGAAATAATCCTAATTGAGACGAACTTCCTGCCATGGTGGTGGTGCCACTACCTGCTCCCTCTTCTAGCAAATGCCTACTCAATGCTAACGCAACAGCATCTGGGGCTGATCTAACTAAAGTTCCTCCATCCCATGCAGGATCACACGTTATTCCTTTAAGTTGATCAACAATCTGGCCAGGATCAATTCCAGACCTTAGTCCCAACGAAGCCAAACGAGCAATCGCCTCTAAATAAGCAGAATCACATCCACCTGCCTTGCCCAAATGAGCAAAGACTTCAAAAGGATGTCCATCATCATCAAATGTTAGATTTACAAACATTGTCCCGTGGCCCGTTCTAACTCTATCTGTTACACCCATGACAGAAACAGGTCTTTGACGAGGAACCTTCAAATGATCCTCTTGAGTCTCTTCATCTTCCCTAGACGCCCCTGTCTCCAAAACCTGCATCGACTTAGATCCATCTCTATATACAGTTACTGCCTTACACCCCGTTTCCCATGCAAGTCTGTAGGCATCCTTAACATCTTGTACAGAAGCCGAGTTAGGTAAATTAATCGTTTTAGAAACCGAATTTGTAACATGTTTCTGCCATATCGCCTGCATCTTGATATGTGCTTCAGCAGAAATCTTCATAGCAGTCCGATAAACTGTGGCATCCAATCCATGATCACCCATAATTGCTTCTGCGTTATCTGGATCTTCAATGATCTTTTCGAGGATTCTCTTAGCTTCATCTTCCGTACCAAGAGCCTCTTGCAAACTCTGGAAAACAGAGGATGGAGAATCGAGTAACTTAGAGCTCGTACCTTCGTGATCAGTCCAAAGTACATTAGACCACCATGCCATAGCAAAATGAGGCTCTATGCCACTTGAGCAACCTGCTATACGACTTATAGTTCCTGTCGGTGCTATAGTTATGACACTTGAGTTACGTACAGGTGGCATCCCCCATTCTTTCAATGCAGAATTCTCATACTGCGGAAATGGCCCACGCTCTTCCGCAATCCTCGCTGACTCATCCCATGCGGTGGAGTTAAGAAAAGCTCCAAGTTTATCCGCGAGCTGTAAAGCTTCTTCTGAATCATATGACAACCCAAGACGTACAAGTGAGTCAGCCCATCCCATTACACCAAGCCCTATCCGTCGTGTATCAAGATTGACCTCCCTCAGCTTATCCAAAGGAAAAGAATTAACCTCAATCACATCGTTTAAGAAACGAACAGCTGTCCGAGTAGTATCTTCCAATAATTCCCAATCAAAATCAGTCCCATTTATATGAAGATCCAAGTTTATCGAGCCAAGACAGCAGTTACTATAATTTTCGAGAAACTCTTCTCCGCACGGGTTACTAGTCTTTATTTTTCCCATCTGTGGATTGGGAGCTGTCTCCCACACCCTATCGACAAAAACAACCCCTGGATCCCCGGTTTTCCACGCCGACTCAGCTATATCATCCCAGAGATCCTTAGCCTTCACGGTAGCGACTACTTCGTTTACAGGACCTTCTCCAGTATCCCGAGGTGTGACTAGAGCAAAGTCCTCATTATTATCCACAGCTTTCATAAACTCATCTGTGATCTGAACAGATATATTGAAATTCTGAAGAGTCTCGTCGTCATCTTTACAATGTATAAATTCTTCTATATCAGGATGAGAAATTATCAACTGACCCATGTGAGCTCCAAGTCTAAACGCACCTTGAGTCAGAGTTGCCCCGACAGATGAATAGAGTTTCATGACAGCTATAGGGCCACAGGCCTGACCATGTGTAGTGGAAATCTTATCTTTTTTGGGACGGAGGTCAGAGAGCCCGAACCCTATCCCACCTCCCCATTTCTCAATCATAGCCGCGTCATTAGCAACTTTCATAATTGACTCAATGTTATCCTCAGGAGAAACCACAAAACAGGCAGAAAGGCAACCTCTTCCTGTACCAGCATTCACTATAGTCGGTGAATTCGGCAAAAACTTCAGTGTCGACATTTTTTCATAATAGCGTTGTTCGTATTCTGCTCGTTTAGTCTCTGGTTCACCCAAAGCAATTGCTCCGGAAACCCTCCTGAACAACCTCTCAACATCTTCTACAGGCTCTCCATCATCACCTCTACGAATATAACGTTTTTCGATGATAAACCTAGCGTTTTCAGACAAGGACAATCCGTCATCAATTTCCTCATCCACAACCTCTATACCCCCATTTCTTAAGTTATTGGTAACAGCGGCTGCAACATCACCTGTTACACCCGCGGACTCAAGGGCTTTAACCACCTCGTCGATAACGTCCCCGCTTCCATCACCAAAAATCGTTTCTTGAGCCATAAGCTCCTCACCTCTTTACTATGTTCTTATTGACTACAACTTTCAGGTACTACAGATTTAGGCCGTAAAATAGAAGGTAAGACTACCAGATTTAGAACATTTGTACCAAACAAGCTGTAGTTCACCACTGTTAGTTCCCAGGATCAGTAACCTTTCTCTTTGGCTTCCTTCCCCTCCGCCTCTTACCAGGAACAGTAAGCTCATCATCTTCAAGAAAAGAGAGTTGGCTACTCTCTTCATCAGGCTGTCCAGGATCCAGTAACGCTTCCACTTCCTCTTTGAAGCTCTCTATATCTTTGAAATCCCTGTAAACACTTGCAAACCTTATGTAAGCAACTCGGTCTAAATTTCTCAATCTATCCATCACCAACTCACCTATTACTCTGGAGGGGATTTCTGCTCTGCCAGCATTTGCAAGTTGGGTTTCTATTTCGTCAATCACCTTATCGATGCTTCCGATGGGAAGGGGCCTTTTAGCACATGCACTTTTAACGCTTGCCCACAATTTTTCTCTATCAAATTCCTCTCTACGACTATCACGCTTGGCAACAAGAAGAGCTCTAGTTTGAACCCTTTCATAAGTGGTAAATCTAAGACCGCACCTTAGGCATTCTCTCCGACGACGAACGCTATCTGCTGAGTCTCTGGAATCGATGACCTTAGAATTGTCGTTATTACAAAATGGGCAATACATAATCCAGGAGAAAAACCTCTTCTCGGGATAATCGAACACCACTAAATACATTAATGAGCGGACCGAAACACACTATCTATCGTGTAGAGAATCCGAATCTACACCACATATTGAGGTGTGTCAATAAACCTCTCAAGGCAAAAAAGGGACCAGTTTTTTACAGATTCAGACAAGATACCAATTGGTCAGGCACAAATATAAAAACCGATATAAATTTGAAGACGTATTAACATTTTCAAAAGCTTCGACTGAACAAAATTTATGCTGTAGAAATCAAATCGTATTTTTTATGCTACTCAAAAAATCAACTCGGTGCCAAACCATCAAAGATCCAACACCGAGCTATTAAATTTCAATCTTTTTTATTGTAAATTTCCTGTCATCAATCAGAATGACCATTCTGGCTTGGCATTGCACCACCCACAGAAAATCCGCCAAGGTTTCTTCTCAAAAATGGAGGTAAGTCCAACGAATCTTCGTTACCCGCCACCCTCTGAGCAGCAGCAACTGTTTTTTCTATGTCTCGCTGTATCAAAGTTTCAGTAGTCGGAAAACCAGTAGAAATAATTGTTAATTTAATCTCGCTTTCCATTTTGGGATCCGTCGTCATACCGAAAATGATATTTGCATCGGGATCAACCACACGTTGAATTACTTCGGCAGCTTCATGCAGCTCACTTAGCTTAAGGTCACTACCGCCTGAAATATTAAACAATACACCGGTCGCTCCCTCAATAGAGACATCCATAAGCGGATTAGTTATTGCCTGCTGTGCCGCTTCTCTAGCCCGACCTTCCCCAGATCCATATCCAATTGACATCCACGCAGGCCCGGCGTCTCTCATAATGCTCTGAACATCCGCAAAATCTAGGTTAATATCCCCCGCGTTTGTTATTAACTCTGTTATTGACTGCACTCCTAGTCTTAATACATCATCAGCTAATTTAAATGCATTTTCGGCAGTAACCTCTTCCTTTGCAACAACATTAAGCCTTTCATTTGGTATTACAAGAAGAGTATCCACATTTGTCTGAAGCTTATCGATACCTTCCTGAGCCTGCTTAGATCTGCGATTACCTTCAAAGGAAAAAGGCCGAGTAACCACCCCAACAGTCAAGGCACCGGTCTCTCTCGCAATCTCTGCAATAACTGGAGCTGCCCCTGTACCCGTACCACCTCCCATGCCGGCAGCTACAAAAATCATATCCGAATCACGCATAATTTCGTAGATTTCTTCTCTGCTTTCCTCTGCTGAAGCCGCTCCTTTATCAGGATTTCCACCCACACCCATTCCTTCTGTAAGCTGCTCACCAATCCTGATCCTAACTGGAACATCACTACCCATGAGAGCTTGCACATCAGTGTTCATAACGATGTAATCCACTCCTGAAACACGTTCTCTAAACATGCGAGAAACCGCGTTTGATCCCCCTCCCCCAACACCAATAACCTTGATCCTCGCAACCCCTTCGAGCTCCCTGCCATTAATAGTCATATCATCCTCCGTAGCAATAGTTACCAATAAATCTACTAGTTAAACATCCCTTTGATTTTTCCTAAAACCCCATTTTTTGCACCAGAAGATCGAGTACCTCTAACCTGGGCAATTTCAGCTTTCATAGCCGCTATTTCCTGTCTGAATCCATACAGAAGAATCCCCACACCAGTTGAATAAGGGGGGGCCTGCAATTCTTCTGACATACCGGAAAGATGATCTGGCACACCCATTCGAATGTTGCAATTTGGAATAAATTGCTTGGCCATATCAAAAAAACCCGGCATGGTTGAGGCCCCCCCTGTGAGCACAACAGTGTCATTAGGGTCTTGTCTAAGACCAGCTTGCTGAAGGTTGAGGTCAATAAGTCGTATTAATTCAAGAGTTCGTTCCCTCATTAACTGACAAAGCTCTCTCCTATAAATCGTAGTGCTGGAATTTGCATTAGAGACAGGCAGTGAAATCTCTTCTCTCATATCAATATATGCCGGCTCAGTATTGGCATATTGAAGCTTTGCTTTCTCTGCGTCTTGGTAAGAGGTGTTATAAGTAACACAGATATCATTAGTAAATTGATACCCACCAACTGGTATAACAGATGTGTAGTCAATAGTCCCTTTTTTAAAAACAACTATATCCGTTGTGCCTCCGCCAATATCTACGATAGCAGCACCTTTATTCTTTTCTTTGCTCGTCAGTATCGCTTCACTGCTAGCGAGTGGCTCTAAAACCATACCTTTGACTTTTAATCCTGCACTAGTGGCTGCCGTTTCAAGATCTCTCACAAATGAAGACCCAGCGCTAACAACATGTGATAGGACTTCAACACCTTCAGCGTGCATCCCCGTAGGATTATTTATACCGTTATGCCCATCAACTCGATAAGTCTTAGGTAAAGCATGGATTATCTCTCGCCCATAAGTTTCTGCACTCGCTGTAACCAGATCAGGTATCTTGCTTACCTCGTCGGCTGTAATAACCCCATGCCGACCAACACCGTCAAGATGATCTACCCTGTTATCAAAGGTGACATGAGCTCCAGTTATCCCAATATAAGCGGAGCGTATAGGAATCTCTGTCTTGCCTCTAACCTCATACAGGCTTTGCCGAATAGCTTCTGAAGTTAAAGTAATATCTTCAACATTTCCCTTTTTGAGACCCGAGCATGTTACGACGCTATGGGCGATAACTTCTGGGTATTCACCATTAACTTTTTGAGCAACAATGGTGCATATTTTAGTAGTTCCTACGTCAATAGCCGTGATTACATCGTTCTGTGCCATATATTTTCCGTTGGCCATAACTGATCCCCTAAATTTTTTCTGCGACCCTCAAGCGGGCACTTCTACTTCTAGCATTAGCTTCAATTTCTGACTTGTTTGGTCTCATAATTTTTCTGTTGATCAACCTTACCGAAGGTTTATGCCCACATTCACAGACCATAACCTCTCTTGGACATAAGCAAGACGAAGCCTGCTCCCGAAAAAAAAATTTAACTATCCTGTCCTCTAAAGAGTGGTAGCTTATAACCGCCAATCGTCCGTCCGCATTAAGTACTTTTATTGCCTCTCCCAATCCATGTTTTACATTGTCCAGTTCATTATTCACTGCAATTCTCAAAGCTTGAAATGTTTTAGTAGCTGGATGTATCCGTCCTCTTCGATTACCAACAGCAGAATCAATGGCTGTAACAAGTTGGAAAGTGGTCATAATAGGCCTGTCCCTTACTATCGCAGCAGATATTCTTTTCGATCTATGCTCTTCTCCATAGGCAAAAATCAGGTTTGCTAATTCATCTTGGGGATAGCTATTCACAATTTGCGCAGCAGTAACATCCCCAGAATCCCCAAAGCGCATATCCAAAGGCGCATCCCTCCTGAAACTAAATCCTCTCAAAGGAGTATCTAGCTGTAACGAGGACAACCCAAGATCCAACAGCACCCCAGAAACACCACCAACGCCCTCTCTCCTAGAAATACCCACAACATCACAGTAACTACCCTTTATAGGAAGGAACCTTGCACTAAACCGTGAGAGTTTTTTCTCAGCCGCCGCAAGAGCTTCCCCATCTAGATCGATACCCAACACTTGAGACTCTGGATATGCGTCCAAAAGTGCCTCACTGTGACCGCCCAAGCCAACAGTACCGTCTATAAAACGTCCAGGAAGGCAGGTGGAAAACACATCCACAATCTCACGGGCCATAACTGGTGAGTGATCTAACTCCATAGAAATCCTAAATAACCTCTCGCAGAGGAAATCACCCAACCCGTGTTAATATGTTGACAGCCCATCAACCTTACATATCCGTCTTGCATAACCGGCTCTTACAGTCTCCCAACGAGCATGCAAACATAGCAAGATGTTTTGAGTTCTCTTTTTTAACACTTCTAATATTTCTTATAGGTTTAACCAGATGCCAAATACGGATCCAATTACAGAAAGTCAGTTTAGGGTCGGAATTTTGACAATAAGCGATTCGGGATTCAAAGGCGAGCGTAAGACGGACGTTAGTGGAGACACAATCGCGAGCATGATCATGAATTCAAATCTATCTGTAGTGAAAAGGGATATAGTACCTGACGAAACAAATGCAATCGCTGACACACTCAGGCTATGGTGTGACGGCGGAGAAATTGATGTTGTGTTAACAACAGGTGGAACTGGTCTTGGGCCACGAGACGTAACGCCTGAGGCGACCAAGTCAATATTGGACATCGAGGTACCGGGCATAGCAGAAGTAATGAGAATGAAAACCTTTGAGATAACCCCTTATGCAATGCTGAGCCGGTCAACATCCGGTGTTAGATCAGGGTGCCTGGTCATTAACCTGCCGGGCAGTCCAAAAGCAGTCAGAGAATGCCTAGAAGTAGTATTACCCTCGATACCACATGGGTTGCAAATCATTCGCGGTGCTGGATGGTTGCATGATAATCCCTGAAACGGGCTCAGACTAAAATGAAATTCCATATTTTCACTTTGTTCCCGAATATGTTTTCATCTCCTTTAGACGAAGGCATATTAGCTCGAGCTATAAAGGACAACGTGATACAAATATTCGTTCATAACATCCGCGATTACACTAATAATCCACATAGAACAGTCGATGACTATCCATTTGGGGGTGGCCCAGGAATGCTTATGAAACCCGAACCGATTTTTGAGGCCGTTGAAAATGTAGCAATAGAGCACTCACTTGACAACAGGACCCCCAAAATACTGATGACTCCTCAAGGTAGAACTTTCAATCATGAAATCGCCCAAGAACTGTCAGGAAATAAGGAGCTAGTGTTGATTTGTGGTAGATATGAAGGAGTGGATGACAGAGTCCGCCAATACCTAGCGACCGATGAAATCAGCGTAGGTGACTACGTATTAAGTGGTGGGGAACTTCCTGCTATGACGATAATTGACGCTGTTTCACGACTAATACCTGGAACCGTGGGATCTAAGGAGTCAATAGAGAATGATTCCTTTTACAACGGTAACCTTCAGTTTCCCCAATTCACACGTCCTGTCACATACAGGGGAATGGAGGTACCCAAAGTACTTCTATCCGGAAACCATAAGGACATACAAATCTGGAGAGAGGAACAGTCATGTCTACGAACGAGAAAGCAGCGACCTGACTTAATCGATTAGTTTTTGAGTCGAGACCAATCTGTTGGTTCGATCAAATAGGCACCATTCCCAGACTTCCTTGAATGAAGTTAAAGGGTTAACATCTTCAAAACACCCTTCAGAGAGTAATCCAAAGAGTTAAATTACTGAATGAAAAACAAAGATTTTCTTTCCATTTTAGATTTAGGTGACGGTGAGGTCGACGGAATTATTTCCAAGGCAGCATCAATCAAACAAGGGAATACACCTCAAATTTTGTCTGGAAAAACAGTTGCCTTGGTATTTGAAAAACCTTCCCTTAGAACAAGGGTTAGTTTTGAGGTCGGGGTGAAACAGATGGGAGGAACCTGCATTTTTCTAAGTAACAATGAAATTGGTCTCGGGGTGAGGGAACCGGAAGAAGACGTCGCTAAGGTTCTTGATAGGCTCGTAGACTGCGTAGTAGCGAGAGTATTTTCACACCACAGCCTCGAGCTCCTGGCAGAGAACACATCAATTCCGATTGTAAACGCACTCTCAGATCAAGCTCACCCGTGTCAAGCCTTAGGCGACTGCCTGACAATATTTGAAAGAAAAGGTGGCCTTGAGGGTCTAAAACTAGCCTTTGTTGGAGATGGCAATAATATCGCAGGGAGTCTAGCGCTCGCGTGTTCATCCGCAGGGATGGACTTCAGTATCGCATCCCCTCATAGTTATAGACTGCCCGAAGACATTTGGAATCAAGCCAAAATTATGGCAAAAAAGCGAGGTACCAATATCAGATGGACGGAGGATCCTAAAGATGCCGTTTCTGAGGCTGATGTTGTCTATACTGACGTATGGGTAAGTATGGGAGATGAAGAAGAGAAGAAAGAGCGAATCTCAGTTTTTTCCTCCTACCAGGTTAATGAACAATTAGTGAAATTCGCAAAAGATGATTTTTTATTCATGCATGATATGCCGGCACATCGTGGAGAGGAAATCTCTGAAGGAATGTTGGAGCATCCTAACTCCGTTGTATATCATCAAGCCGAAAATAGACTTCACGCACAAAAAGCCGTTCTTGCAGAACTTTTTGGGTACTAGAGTATCATTTGATATTTAGTTAGCGAGACTGGATCCACCCAGCCTAGCAATAGGACGGAAAACTTGAACCAACAACAAGCCGCACCAATGAAACCGACAGTGGCTATAGTTGGAAGGCCCAACGTAGGTAAATCTACCCTTTTTAACAGGCTAACAGGAAGACGCCAATCGATTGTGTCTGACATAGCCGGCACGACCAGAGACAGAGTCATGGCAGAAACCGAGTGGTCAGAGCAACCCTTTGTGCTAGTTGATACCGGAGGCTTGGATTTATTTCCTGACGATGTTATTTGGAAACAGGTAAGTGACCAGATTCATTTTGCTATTAGCCAGTGTGACGTTATAACACTGCTCGTAGATGTTTCAGAGGGCATTACAGCAGCAGATAGGGACGTGGCAGACCTAATTCGAAAGACTGGTAAACCTACGGTACTCGCGGCCAGTAAATCAGACAACGATCAACGTAAAAGCCTAGCAGTTGAACTTTATGAGCTAGGTTTAGGCGATCCAATTCCTATCAGCGCCTACCACAACATTGGGTTGGACGAACTCATGGAGCAAATACTCAAGCATTTCCCAAATCAGGAAAGTTATCTGGCACCGGAGGCGGATCTTAAACTAGCAATCGTAGGCAGGACCAACGTCGGAAAGTCTATGTTACTCAACTCTATAACAGGCGAAAGTAGAGCAATAGTAAGTGAAATCTCCGGAACTACGAGAGATCCGGTTGATACCACCATCGTATATCAAGATAGAGAAATTCAACTTATTGATACCGCAGGAATAAGGCGAAGAGGCAGTATTAAACAAGGCATTGAGCACTATAGCGTATTAAGATCAATTCGAGCGGTAGAACGATGCCATATAGCCGCTTTGGTTCTAGATGCCTCGGAATTCGCCACCAGCCAAGACACGCATATAGCCAGCTACATATTAGAAACCTACAGAGGCATCATAATAGTTGTAAATAAATGGGATCTTCGCCATGAGATAGGGCTAGATAAACAAACTATGAAAGGGCGAATAAGAGAAAAATTTAAATTCGCCTCCTACGCTCCTATAGTTTTCACATCAGCCTTGAAAACCGATGGTGTCAATGAATTATTAGACACTGCACTCCGAGTTCAAGTGGAATGGTCAAAGGGAATACCCAGACCTGACATAAGACGAACGATTTTATCTGCAGTTGCAGAAAACCCTCCACCATCAGGTGGCCGCAAGGTGCTGAAGGTATACAGTGCTATGCAAGATACCACCATGCCTCCAAGTTTTACATTCTTTGTGAACCATACAGATATGATCCATTTTTCATATAGGAGGTATCTCGAAAACAAGCTCCGTCAAGAATATACCTTTGAAGGTGCTCCTATTAGATTCCGATTTAGGGGATGGAAGCGGTGATGGGTGTAATTACTGGAATCACTTTCATAGTTCTGGGATATCTAGTTGGATCCATTTCGTTTGGCTTGCTTATCGGAAAACTAGTAAAAGGTATCGATATTAGGAACTTTGGTAGCGGAAGCACCGGGGCCACTAATGTCGCGCGCGTATGTGGACCTATTTGGGGAATAGTCGCATTGGCTCTAGACATGGGAAAGGCAGCAATTCCAGTAGCTATAACAGTATATATATTGGAAACCCCGAACTGGTCACACTCGCTTACAGGACTGGCAACTATAGCTGGACACAGTTGGCCATTGTTCACTAATTTCAAGGGGGGCAAGGGAATTGCTTCAGGTTGGGCAGCACTCATTGTTCTATCGCCGTGGTCAGGATTAGCGGCTGCATTGGCCGCCGCTCCAGTAATAGGAGTAACCAAATACGTTTCACTGGGATCTATCATAGGGTCAGCAGTTGGAGGATCATTCATCACTGCATTAGCGATACTTAATAATGCAGGCATCGAAGGAGTTCCAAATATTCCTTTGATCTATATCTCCTACGGCATAATCGGGTCTTCAATAACAATTATCCTGCACAGAGAGAATATTAAAAGGTTAATTACTGGTAATGAAAGCAAGCTGGGAGAAAAGACCTAAAAAATTACCTATTGATTGGACTAAAGGATTTCGTGGACAAAAGTATGGCTAAAATTGCGATAATTGGGACCACCACCTGGGGAACAACCCTAGGCATAATCAACGCTCGCGAAAATAGGGAAGTTATGCTACTTGCGAGGACTTCCGGTGAAGCCCATGAACTGCAGACAGAAAATGAGAACCAAAGATTTGTGCCTGGGGTTCCCTTTCCTGAAACAATCATTATTACCTCATCGCCCAAAGAGGCTATCGAAAACTCTGATCTAATTATATTTGCAGTTCCAGCAGCATCCCTGAGGAAAAATGCCACCCAGTTGTCCTCAGTTATCTCGCCCGAAAAAATAGCGATTAGTGCCACAAAGGGTTTGGAGCCTAAAACCGGGAAACGGATGACCGTTGTTCTGCAAGAAGAATTGGATTTAACTGAGAATAACATTTGTGTAATGTCAGGTCCAAATCTTGCAAAGGAGATCATTGTTGGAAAGCCCTCGTCAACAGTTATTGCATCCACAGACGAAGCTACCGCAACTTATGCCCAGACATTTCTCAACTCGTCAAACTTAAGAGTTTATACAAATAGGGATGTGATAGGAGTCGAACTAGCCGGAGCTCTAAAGAATATCGTAGCTATTGCGGCGGGCATATCTGATGGCTTAGGCTTCGGCGACAATGCCAAAGCTTCCATCATAACCAGGGGGTTGGCGGAAATTTCACGCCTGGGAGTTAGTCTCGGGGCAAATCCAGCCACTTTTGCAGGTCTCGCTGGAATGGGAGATGTAATTGCAACTTGTTCAAGTAAGCTAAGTCGCAACAACTCGCTGGGAAGAATGTTGGCGTCCGGGATGTCTCTAGAGGACATAACAGATGCCATGGAGAACATAGCGGAAGGAATAGGTACGACACAGGAAGTAGTTCAGATAGCTGAAACTATGAACATAGATATTCCGTTGACTAAGTCAGTCTACAGCGTCCTATTTGATGGAGTTACCCCACTGGATGCAGTTGCCGAGTTAATGGGCCGATCTCCTACTTCAGAGCTATAGTTATGTATATTGAGAATCCAACCATTAACAACAGACTCTTCCAACCCGACTCTAAAACTTATCTTGCAGCCACATTCTGCAGATAATACTTATATATCATATTAACTAGCCCATGTCGCCAGACTCATATAACACTCCGACAGCTGCCGCTATACCAGCAGTTTCAGACCTAAGAACTCTCTTGCCCAAAGACACTGGAATCACTCCACTGTTTTCGGCAGCTTGGATCTCTTCAGGGGAAAAACCACCAACTGGGCCTATGAAAATAGCTACATCGGCACCTTCCCTCATTGCAGTGACATCTTGGTCCCTAAGTACCTCACGAAGACTTACCTGAGTTTCATTCTCCCAAGGAATTAATTTCAAGCCGCTAGAAGTTTTTAATGCCTCATCAAGAGAGACAGGTGCTGTTAAATCTGGAAGAATCACCCTTCCTGACTGCTCTGCCGACTCCATAATGATTTTTCGCCACCTAGTTAGACGAGAAGAAGTCAGTTGAAACGGCTGCGTCCTCGACGATATGATCGGCGAGAATGTAGTAATACCGATCTCTACTCCTTTTTGAAGGGTGTATTCAAATCTATCCTGTTTTATTAGTGCTTGATAGAGCGTAACCTTGACTCGAGGCTCACTATTGCCTTGGCGACGGTTAATAACCGTCCCGCTGCACGAATACCTATCGATCAAGTCAAGCCTAACTGTTTGCTCATAACCGCTACCGTCAAAGGTTATAACCAAATCACCCGTACCGAATCTTAAAACTCTTGTGATTTGCGCAGATTGTTCATTTGAAAATACTATTTTCTCTTCGGACTCGGATTCTTTTGGGATAAAAAATCTGTGCAATCCTCACCTTCCGATATTACCTTTTTGTTGCTAACACAGCAGTCCAATCACCATCGGTAATAACCTCGTGGAAAACGACTCCAAGGCGGTAGAAAACGTCTCGAACGTCCTCCAAATCACTTTCAAGCACCCCAGACAAAATCAGCTTTCCACCAGTTCTTAGTCCTCTTGTCAGATGCTCAGCAAGTTCAATAATAACTTTGGCCGATATATTAGCTAATGCTAAATCGAAATCTTCTTCAGAGTACCGATTGTTGGGAAGTGTTTCATTGAGAACCGTTATTGCTTCATCAACCCCATTCAAAACACAATTTTCCTCCGCTACCTTGACAGCATTAAGTTCTATTTCGAGTCCGAGAGAAGAGCCTGCACCCAGCTTGACTGCAGTTACTGATAGTATTCCTGACCCGCATCCAAGATCTATAATTTTCTCACCGCCAGCAATAGTTTCCTCCAGCAATTCCATGCACATTCGAGTTGTAGGGTGATGCCCAGTGCCAAATGCCATTCCTGGATCTAAATGAATAAGGACGTCACCTAACAGCGAATCATATTTCTGCCAAGTTGGGCATATCACTAACTTTTTGCCAACTCTAATCGGATGAAAATATTGCTTCCAATTAGTTTCCCAGTCCTCATCCTTTATTTCTCGTTCTCTAAGAGGCGCAATTGGATGGATATGATTAATTAATTTCACTCCAATCTCAATATTCGCTCTTCGTTCGTCAGTTGAAGCATCCTTCGGGATGTAGGTCCGAACGCTCAGTGTTTCAGGAACTGGAGCCTTTTCACCTTCGTCAGGATTGAAATCAGCAGGACTCTCGATGGAAACCCCACCATATCCATACCTGTAAAAAATGTGAGAAATCGGTTCTACAAATTCTGGCGGGACATCAACACACAGTTCCAACCATCTCACTAGCTACTTTCCCGACCACCAAAAACATTTTTAAATCTACTGAAGATTCCTGTATCTTCATCGTCACCCATTTGGGGCAATGTAGTCCCAAGCTTCTCCAGAAGATCTTTCTGCGTATTATCCAACTTGGTAGGCACCCTTAAATTGATTTTCACTAGTTGATCACCGCGGCGTGTGCCTTGAATTTGAGCAACTCCTTTTCCTTTAAGTCTAAAAACTCTTCCGTTCTGAGTCCCAGCCGGAATGGTTAGCTCAACATCACCTTCTATCGTCGGAACGACTATAGTTCCGCCAAGAGAAGCCTGTACTATATTCACGGGTACATCCAGCCTGATATTTATACCATCTCTAGCAAAAAAAGGATGTTCCTCTATGTGAAATACGACAAACAAATCCCCCGGAGGACCTCCATTAAATCCGTGTTCTCCTTCACCTGTAAGGCGAATCTGGGTGTCCTCTCTCACCCCGGCAGGGATAGTTGTGGCTATTTTTCGCTTTCTTCTTTGTTTTCCCTGTCCTCTACATTGGGTACATGGATTGGTAATGGTCTTTCCTTCTCCTCTACATGCATTGCAATCAGTCACTTGTACAAACTGACCAAAAGCACTTTGCTGTGCCCTGCGTACTTGGCCTTGACCATTGCAGGACCTACATGTAGAAACATCACTTCCAGGTTCACTTTTAGATCCCCGACAGTTACTACAAGACTCTATTCTATTAATATCAAACTCTTTTTCTGTCCCAAATATGGCTTCTTCGAAGTTTAAATCCATCGAATACTTCAGATCAGATCCTCTTGCGGGTCTATTTTTGCTAGTTGAAGATCTAGACCCAAAACCAGAGCCCCCAAAGAAAGAATCAAATATATCTCCAAATCCACCCACGTCCTCGAAACCACCAAATCCTGAACCTCCGCCGCCATTGCCAGTCAGGCCCGCATGCCCAAATTGATCATATCGTGCCCTTTTGTCCTGATCTGAAAGAACCTGGTACGCTTCATTGATTTCCTTAAATTTTTCCTCGGCGTCCTTATCTTTATTCCGATCGGGGTGAAATTCAAAAGCCAGCTTCCTGAACGCCTTTTTCAAGTCGTCATCACTGGCGTTTCTCGAAACACCGAGTATCTCGTAATAGTCTCTTTTCTGTGTAGTCATAATTTAGGTTCTTAATTCTCTATAAATTATATCCTAGGAAACATGGCAATTAAGTTGATGTTTCCACGAGTTAATCAATGAAGCTGAGCAGCAAGTAATGTATTCGATAATAACATCGCGATCGTCATTGGACCCACTCCACCTGGAACAGGTGTTATCGCTGAGGCCTTTTGTGAAACACCGAGAAAGTCTATATCCCCGACCAACCTATATCCCCTCTTTCTGTTCGGTGCGCCAACTCGATTGATACCTACATCGACGGCAACAACACCGTCTGACACCATGTTAGAGGTGACATATTCTGGAATCCCAATAGCAGCGATAAGTATTTCAGCTGACCGGCATAACTCCTCAATATTTTTTGTTCGACTGTGGCAAACAGTTACAGTAGCATCCCCTCCTTGACCCTTCATAGAAAGGAGATTTGAAATAGGCCTACCAACGATATTACTCCTTCCCAGAATAACCACGTGTTTGCCCGATGGGTCGTTCCCAGTCCTGAGAAGCATCTGTACTATACCCCCGGGAGTCGCAGGAACAAACCGGGGCTTACCCGCAGCCAATAGACCCGCATTAAAAGGGTGGAGCCCATCCACATCTTTTAGCGGGTCTATAGATAGGGTTACACGTCCTTCATCAATATGATGTGGCAATGGTAACTGAACTAGGATTCCGTCACAGGTAGAGTCACTATTTAATTCATTAACAACCCTAATAACCTCATTCTCGGTGGAACTGTGTGGCATTAAAATAGTCTTACCAAGAATTCCTACCTCATCCGCTCCACGTTGTTTGTTACGCACATATATAGCTGAGGCAGGATCATCCCCTACTAAAACAACCGACAGCCCAGGAGACCTACCTGTCTCCATCTTTAATCTTTTAACAGAGTCTATTATTTCTGATTTGACCTGTCCTGATAAACAATTACCATCGATAATTTTGGAATCCATCTATCTCTCTGCCACATTTAGGAGCTATCAATAACACTTGCGAATTTAACCGAGAGCTAATTATAACTTCCTGTCATTTTATTTACATAACAGAAGCTATAAGACGATCCAGTATAATTTCAAACGAATCGAGAGGTTATAAATTGTTAATTACTGGTGTCGACATTGTTGAAATCGATCGCGTAGGTCGTGTCGCAGAAGAATATGGGAAAAGATTCCTAGAAAGAATCTATACCGAGCAAGAAATACTATATTGCAGAGGAAGAGCTCCACAACTTGCCAGTCGTTTTGCAGCAAAAGAAGCTGTTATGAAATTGCTGGGGACAGGTACAAGAGGTGTGGGATGGAAGGACATCGAAATCCGGAGGAGACGGGGAAGTGCTCCTTTCATTGAGCTACATGCAAGAGCAAAGATTCGCGCAGAGCAGATTGGACTTCAAGATATTGCCCTCTCTCTGTCACATTCTGAAAAATACGCTGTGGCTTCTGTTATAGGCCAAAGTGACAGAGGAAATTTAATCCCACGAATCACTGAAACTACCTAATATAAAAGATTGAATCGTAGGATTTTGGCAGCTACTTGCTCCCAATCCTTTGTCTGAGATATTGAACTAGATGCCAGCGTTCCTGTTCGGTAAGCAACTTCCCAAATTGAGGCATTATAGCTGAGGAGGATTTATCTCTCGCCGCCGCTGCCAAGCCTGGTCGACCTCCCCAGGTTATATATCCAAATATTTCTCCGTCTGCCAGCTCTCTGACTCTATCCGAGTTGAGATTTACAGGCTTGGCACCATCATATGCCAGTGAACCATCATTCCTCGCACTGGGTAAAGTAGTGATGGGACCTGATCCATCCAATTTAATACCATGGCAAACCTGGCAGTTGACTGAATACACCCTTTGAGCATTGCTATCATCATATGAGGTCTCAAATTTCCGGGGAATATCGAGTTCCATTAGTTCATCAATATCTAGAATCTTAACTTCGCCACCCGTGACAGGCACTGAGCCTTCAGGTGGAAGAAGCCTGGGAACTTCTTGAACCCTATAAGAATCGGAGTAATGCATCTCGGAAAACACAAGCACTGCATGCGACCCAGTCTCTGGGAACGCGGGTAGTTCAAAATTTATCGCACCACCAAATTCCACCTTACCAGTTTTGCTGTCATAACAACCAGACGTTACAACTACAAATAACAGTGATACCAAAATAGCTACCAAAAGCCCACTGATTCTCATTTTGAATTGACCTAAAACCATTACTAACGCTCTTTAATTATTCCCATCCCCTGATAATGTCGCCCTCGGCCCCCGCTTTTTTTAATGCCTCTTCGGCAACCCCTGTCCTACCTTCCTCTGTAGTCACAGTCACCCCAATATGCCCTTCGGTTATCTTCTCACTGTATGCCCCCATAAACAGGCGAGGCAATCTGGACTCAAATATGATCCCGATAATGGTAAAAATAATGGCACCGAGCATTGTTCCTTCATACATGATTATTGCCATTGGGGGTATTGACAGAATAGGCTTTCCTCCAGTTATCAGTGGATAAGCCATTTGTGTTCCCGCTGTGATAATAAGACCACCTGTGAAACCACAGGCTGCCCCAATAAGAGGCCACCGAAAAAGGTGATGCTCAGGCTCTGCCTCACCAAATGTTCCTTCTGGATAAGGAGTACCCGTCAATAATTCATATTCGCCTTCTTCAAAGCCTGCATCCCTCAAGTTGTCGAGGGCGTCAGCGGCGGAATCCTCTTCAGTGTAGAGACCTAATACACTTTTCTTAGCCATAACTGATCCTTATAGTCCTAATCTATTAATATTAATGATTTTTCTCATAGTAGTGGTGGGGAAGCCCTTCGCGTATAGAAGCAGGAACGGTTTTGCGACCAACTCTAATCAGATGTCGAAAAACCATACCCTCCTTCACATCAAACAGTGGAATTAACGGGAGCACTTTCGCAAATAACAGCATTCCCAAAGCAACGAAGGCAAAAGTTTCAACTACTATCAATATCTCCACCAGAGATGGATGGTAGGTGCCCCAGTCAAACGTCATATGAGTACGTCTAACTAGGCCAGGTATTATAATTAAGAATCTTTCAAGCCACATTCCTATGTTAACCAGAATGGTTGTCCAAAACATTATTTTTGCACTTCTTCTAAATCTCTTAAAAAGCCAAATCGGCACAGGGATAACGAATGAAAGAATCACGAATATAGCGAACAAAGGCGCATAAGGCCATTGGAATGCCTGCAACTCTCTTAAAGCAATTTCGGGGCTATCCAAGGTATAGAGTGCGTAAACCCATTCTAAGAAGAAAAAGAAAAACCATGTCGTCGCCACTACTATCAATAATCTGGCAATAGCATCAAAATGATCTGGCTTAATATAGTTGTCCAGTTTATAAAGCCAAACAGCCAGAGCCATAAGCATAGCTACAGCTGAAACGCCCGAGTGTATAGCTCCGATAATAAAATATGGAGCAAATATCGTAGAATGCCATCCTTCGACTCCTACCAAAACTGCGAAGTCCCATGACACTATTGAGTGAACTGAAACAAAAACAGGCAATACTAACGCCGACAATAATATTCCTGCCACTGTTTGTAGCTTCCATTGGCGAGGAGTACCCCTAAAGCCCAAACACAGAAATGCATATATCCTTTTTACAAATAGCCCTTTTGCTCTGTCTCTAAGGATGGCTATATCAGGTAGCAGGCACACAAAAACAAACAAAGAACTAGCAATGAGATATGTTCCCACCGCACTTGGGTCCCATACGAACGGTGATCTTATATTAGGCCATATGCCCCTATCGAAGTCATATGGGAAAATCCAGTACAACACCCTCCAAGGTCTACCCACGTGAAAGAGAGGAGTATGAAGAGCTGCAATCAGAGAGAACACAGTCATCACCTCTGCTGCTCGCGTCACCGGTCGCCTCCACTCTGCCTGCGTAAGACGAAGAATAGCGGAAATCATGATTCCGGCATGGCTTATACCAATCCAGAAAACAAAGTTTGCGATAAAAAATCCCCAGAACACAGGCCTATTCAGACCTGTCACACCAACCCCGTGGTAGACCATGTAACTAAATGCGCCCAATCCCGTAGCCACTATAATTCCAAGCGCCATTACAGTGGGCAGCCACCATTTCGGGACAGTGAGAACGTCCCTTAACAGCTCGTCATTGATCTGTTTTTGGCTTAGCTGTGTATGTTCCTGCATCTATATTCTATTTCCGTTTTATGACTATCTTGATTTACCAAGTACTACAACCTTAACCCTATGATACTGAGCCTCTGCCTTGTAGAGTAAAAACTCTTTTTGTTCCCAAATATTCATCACCGGCATCAATCTACTAGCTAACATAAAAATGAAGATCGATCCACCTATAAATCCAACTATGAGGAATATGTCCGCAATAGCTGGTGTAACAATTTTTTCTGGTACTTCATGCATCTCCATCTCTAGCATGCTTGCGAAATCACGACTAGCTACATCCCATGAAGCAACATACAACCTGATCCTATCTAGCAAGGTACCCAGAAGCACTGAAACGGCTATGACCGCAGGCCCCCAAACACTTCTTCTTACAGGGTTCCAAATCATTGAAAACCAAGGAATGATGAACACTAATAGGAACTCTGCAATAAACATAATCCTGTAAGGGCCCGCGATCAGAAGCTCAAGAAGAGAAAGTTCGGAGGGCTTTTTGGCGTACCAAAACAAGTTAAAACTTGAAAACCAGAACCAGAACCAGAGCAAAGATAGAGCAAGCAGTAACTTGCCAAGACCCCAGAATTGATCTAACCCAATATAGTCCTTATACCCACCAAATTGTCTGAGGCAGAAAATGGTCAACATCATAGTTGCCACTCCTGCCTGAAGAGCATTATGTGCATGCGTGATCGGGTACAAGGAGTCGATCCATCCTGGTACATGAACCATCAGAAATTCAACACTTATGAAAAAGTGCACAAATATCAACATCATGAAGTAAAATGCACTTACTACACCCATCCGGTGATATTGCCAGTTCCATTGTCTGGATGTGCCTATCCAACCAAGAGATAACCTTCTCCCCCACTTCTGTCTCCACCCGATACCCTGATCTCTCATTACGGCAAAATCAGGCAAGCAAGACAACCAAACCAAAGCAAGCCCAAGAACGACCAGCGCCACGATTGCAAGGGTTACCCAAATATGAGGGGAATATGCAGGAACGGATTCAAACCCAGTCCAAAATTGCTCTTTGCTGGCCTGTTGACCGTAAAACCAAAGGCTCCTTCGTCCATTTTCCAAGCTTGGAAGAAGCCAGATTAACGGGATATACAAAACCAGATTCAAACATCCAGCGACGGTCCAAAGCTCAGCAGCACGTGAAATGGGTCTTCTCCAGTGCGCATTAGCAATCCTGGGTGCGATAGCAACCATCGGGGCCGCAGAGGTTGTGGTCATCAAGAATGCAAAAACAGCTACATAATATCCCCATACATCTTTATCATCGAAACCAGACGCCAATCTCAGCACGAACCCAATAATGCCAAGTGCAAACATTAGGCCAGTCAACGCCGCAAATTGCCAAAATCTATTGGAAGTTACATTATGTATTCTGAGTAGTCGGTCTGAGATGTCTTTCCGATTATCAACAGAATTTTCTGTCTCCGCGTACGGTTCGGAAACCGCTTCGTATTCAACTCCGGCCGAGTTAGTGGCCATGCACAGCTCCTGCTGAGTTATCCACTTTCTTGAGATAGATCACATTAGCTTCCGTACCGAGGTTGTCCAAAAGTCGGTAGCCTCTACCTTCCTTTTTACCTCTGTTGGCCATTGCCTCTTCCTTCATCAAGGAAACTTGACTTGCCTCGTTATTAAGATCCCCAAACGTTAAAGCAGTGGTTGGACAGGCATTAACACATGCAGGACTAATGGCTCTGTCCCCATCCTCCACCTGTACTTCATCTCTTTCTGATTCCCTAGTTGATCTTCTAATACGCTGCACACAAAAACTACATTTTTCCATAATCCCACGACTGCGCACAGTTACATCAGGATTGAGTTGGTTCTTCAGACTCTCTGGCCACTCTGGCTCCCAAAAATTAAAGAACCGCACGTGATAAGGACACCCGTTTGCACAAAACCTTGTACCTATGCAGCGGTTGTAGACCTGCACGTTAAGGCCTTCGTCATTGTGATAAGTAGCATATACAGGACACACCGGCTCACAAGGGGCGTTGCCACACTGCTGACACATAACAGGAATAAAGCGAGCCTTTACGTTCGGGTATTCGCCTTCCCAGTACCGCTCTATGCGAATCCATTGAATCGCACGACGTTGATTGAAGTGTTCTTCCAGATTATTGGGAATATTGTTCTCAGACTGGCAGGCAATAACGCAACCGTTGCAGCCAGTACACCTGTCAACGTCAACTACCATTCCCCATTTTCTATCTTGGCTATCAGCCATTTATTTGCTCCTGCACTTAAACCTTCCTCTGTCTCATTAGCAGCTAGTGACTATCCTCACTAGTAAGTTCTATCACATGATTATGTTCATCCCTTGGGAACTCTGGCACGGTGTTCTCGAATTTAGGTACCCTTACCCACTCACCAGTAGGAGTTACACTTACCTTATTTGCCGCCCAGGCAAGCGCCCCCGTCGTCTGATCGTGAACAGCATCAAGAATTGCCAAGAGGTTTCCACCTCTTCCAGCTGAATACCTTCCTCCATCTCTATGCCCTTGCCCAAACGGAATAGATACCGCATCAGGGGGAGTAGCAGGATTAGGCATTGCAAGGCCCGTAATGCTACGACCAGAGGCACTAACTGTGACCACGTCGCCTTCTTTAATTCCTCTCTCGTCGGCCACCTTATGATTTATCTCAACCCACGTTTGCCATGTAGCAGTCGATATCGGGTCAGGCATTCCCTGCATCCAAGGCAGAGAGGCATTCCTGCCATCCAACAGAGACGCTGAGGCAAAAGGCATGAGGTTAAACTCCCCGCTGCCAGTAATCACTGGTGATAATATTCCATCAAGTCTAGCCGGTTCTACCGAACTAGGCCCCTTTGCATTTACATCCCACCAACCACCTCGCTGCAATATCCCATTCCAAAATGACTCAAATGTGGGTGCATTGATGGAGCCTCTTCCAAGTCCGAATAGCTCTCTAGCGCTTTCCCTAATAACCTCTTTAAACGTATCCGCACCTAATCCAAGATCTATTTGCATAACTTGTGCTACTGCCAAGAGAACGTCTCCAAACCCCTTTGTTCCCAGATTATCTCCCCTGTTCTCAAAAAATGGCCTAACAACAGGCTGCTGAAAGCCTACTAGCTCATATCCAACGCCAGCCAACGGAATGTCAGTTCCCCAATCTTCCAGAGAATGGTGCTCTGGCAGGATGAGGTCAGCCATACTTGTCGTATCGTCCATCATTCCACCAAAGCTGACTATCATTGGTACGCTGGCAGATCTTCCCTTGAAGCCTGAAATGTCCGGAAGACCGTAGAATAAATCAGCTCCTCTCACCATAAGGACCTTTACAGTTCCTGACTGCATGTCCTCAGTAAGCCTTTGAAATTCCGCGAATGAGTTACCAGCGGGTGCAGCTTCCAGTCCTTTTACTGGAGAATCCGGATTCAGGATTACCCCGCCCTTTTTGCCAATGTTGTCAGCCACATGATTAAGGGAGAAGATAGCTTTAATAGCAGCGTAACCATTGGAATGAGCCGCTGCGGAGCCACCCCCAACGGCCAAGGCATGATTGCTATGAGAAAAATCCTCCGCTACGTGAAGGATTGTCTCAGAAGTGACCCCTATCTCCTCTGAAACATTCTCTGGACTATATGTTGAGAGCCAGTCAGAATCTCCTCCAGTCAAAGCACTCACAACAGAATCACTTATGTGACCTTCGGATACTATGGACTGGATAACAGACAAAGCGAACAACCCTTCCGTACCAGGGTTCACCCTAATCCATTCATCCGCATTGGCAGCAGTGGCAGAAAACCTAG